>CAXTOO010000017.1:10148-26286 GCA_964245875.1 uncultured Fimbriimonas sp.
CTTTGCGCCTTTGCGAGAACCAGGAACGGACGGACGACCTGCAGATCGTCGGTTCTAAAACGACCTCTACGCCCCGATCTCATACCCCGCGTCCTCCAGCGTCTTGCGCACCCGCTCGGCGAAGACCAGCGCGTCCGGTCCGTCCCCGTGGAGGCAGATCGAGTCGACCTTCGGCGCGATCTTCAAGGCCTGGGCGGCGACCCGCTCGGGGTCCGTCAGCACCGCGCCCGGGCGGTCGCGGGGCATCAGGGTGCCGTCGTCGCGCACGACGCGGTCGGCGAACCCCTCGCGGATGAACCCCTTGCCCGCGCGTCGCGCGATCTCGGCATGGGCGGTTCGGTCCAATCCCATGAGGGGAAGCTTGTACACGCGGAGCAGCATCATGAGGAACTGCACCCCCGGGTGCTGGGCGAGGAAGATGCCCTCCTGCCCGTAGGGGGTCGGCGCGTCGTTCTGGGTGCGCCACCCCTCGGGAAGAACCACCGCGGTGTCGCTGTAGAACGCGCCGTGCGGCTTCAGGTAGTCCGCGCGGTGAACGGCGTTCATCCACTGCATCTGCACGTAGACGCTGTCGAGATATCGCTTCTGCTCGCCCGGCGGACTGGGGTCGCGGCCCATGCTGGGACGGTGCGGGTAGCCCGGATGCGCGCCGACGCGGACGCCCGCCTCGCGGCATTGGGCGACCGTCTGCGTGGTCAGCTCCCGATTTCCGGCGTGTTCGCCGAGGGCGACGTTGGCGGAGGTCGCGAAGCGGAGCAGCTCGCGGTCGAGCGCGAACCCCTCGCCGATGTCCACGTTCAGGTCGATGCGCTTCAACGTTCTCCTAGTTTAGAGTGTGTGCGCCCACGCCCGCTCTTCTCGAAACTCGCGAGACCGGGTGCCACGGGTGCAGGCGGATGATCGTGCCGCCGACACCGTGCCTCCGCTATGTCCCGCACACCGATGCTGGACGCACGCGCCATGACGCTCAATCGTGTCTTCGTTCGTGCTACGTGTCCTTGGGTTTGGAGTGAGGAACAGAACTCCGGCTCCCCTCCCTCCTCTCCGCGGTCCTCAGGCTTCTCCCCCTGCGTCATCCGGTTGTGGAAAGGGGCTTTGGAAACTTGGTCTACAGCCGCTCTCCCCGACGCCGCTCGAACTCCGCCGCGTCGATTTCCACGAACCGCACCCGGTCGCCCGCGCGGATGGGGAAGTAGCCATCCGCCTCGTCCACCAAGGTGAGCGGCGTCCGACCGACGATCCACCAGCCGCCGGGCCGTTCCAGAGGATAGGCCGCGGTCATGCCCGCCGCCGTCGCCACCGAACCGGCTGCGACCCTCGGACGCGGCGAGTCCCGACGCGGGAGGTCGATCACCGGATCGAGCGGCCCGAGGTACGCGAAGCCAGGGCAGAACCCGACGGCGCGGCAGTCGTACTGCCGCGCGTGGAGCGCGACGAACTCGTCCTCGGTGACGCCGGCGCGGCAGACGAGCTCCGCGAGATCCTCGCCATCGTACAGGACGGGGACGACATGGCTCCCTCCCTCGTTGGCCGGCATCGGACGATCGAGCGCCGCGAGAAGCGCCTCCTCCGAGACCTCGCCGCGGAAGACCACGCCGACCGTGTCGAACGCCGCCCACGCCTCGACCACGCCCTCGACCCCCGCCAGAAGCTCCGCCACGGCCGGCGCGGACGCGGGAAGCTCGCGCAGGATCAGGGCCGATTCGCCCAAAGGTTCGACGCGCACGCTCCATTGTGGCGAGACCGTCCCGGGCTCGTGTCCCGCGTGCTCTTCCCGCGAGCGGGAGCAGACGGGATTCGAGAAGCACGAGACCGGGACGGTCTCGCCACAATAGAAGCATGACCGTCGAGATTCCTATCGTCCTGGAGGAGGGCGCGACGATGCCCGCGTACGCGACCGCCCTCGCGGCGGGGATGGACCTGCGGGCGGGCGAGGACGTGGCGCTCGCTCCGGGCGAGCGGGTGGCGGTCGGAACGGGCGTTCGCGTGGCGATCCCCGAGGGGTACGAGGGGCAGGTGCGGCCCCGTTCGGGGCTGGCCCTGCGTCACGGCCTCGCGATGGTCAACTCGCCCGGCACGATCGACGCGGACTACCGGGGCGAGGTGCGCATGATCCTCGTCAACCTGGGTTCGGAGACCGTCCAGTTCGCAAAGGGCGAGCGGCTGGGACAGCTCGTCGTCTGCCCCGTCGCGCGCGCGGTGCTGGTTCCCGTGCAGAATCTGGAAGGATCGGAAAGGGGGGAAGGCGGATTTGGCAGCACCGGAAGAGCGTAGAGAGGACACGACGTGCGCGAGGTGCTTCGCGCACGTTCCGGCGGGGCAGGCCTACTGTCCCGAGTGCGGCGCGCCCACCGGCGAGGCGACGCCCGCCGCCGACTCCAAGGTCCACGGCGAGCTCGCGCAGGCCAACCTCCTGCGCCTGCGCGGCGACCTCGACGGCAGCGAGAAGGCGCTGCTCGCCATCCTGAGGCGCTTCCCGAACGATCCCCACGCCCACGAGATGCTGGGCGATGTCTTCGTCGAGCGCGGCGAGACGGATCGGGCCGCCGAGTGGTACGAGCTGGCCTTGGACCTCGCGCCGAGCTCGCCCGACGTGCGACGGAAGCTCCAGGAGGCGCGCGACCACGTCGACGAACGCGAGGTGGCCGACACCGCCGAGACCCTGGGCCTGCCTTCCGCGCGGACGAGCCTCGTCTGGTGGCCGCTCGCCGTGTCGGGCGCGCTCGTGATCCTCGCGATCGCCATCGCCGCCTGGCCCCGCTCGCCCGCGCCGCGTCCCTTGCAGGCGACCGTCGTCGCGCCGCCTCCCGTAGAGGCGACGCCCGCCAACGTGACGCCCACGCCCGCGCCGACGCCGATCCCCGCGCCGACGGTCGGCATGGGCACCGAGGAGGACCGCAAGCTCCTCGCCGACCTTCAGGCACGGGCGGGCGCGACCCGCGTGCAGACGGTGTCGCTCGATCCGCGCACCCAGACCCTGGAGGTCTCCTTCGAGGTCTCCGAGACGGACGACGCGAAGAGCGTCGCCACCGCTCTCGGCAAGGAGGCCTTGGCGGTCGCGCCCGCCGCGATGGTCACGAGCCTGCGCGCGCTGCGCGCCGGTCGCCTCGTGTTCGCCGCCGACCTCCCGCGAAGCGCAATGGGTGGCGACGACCCGCTGACCAACGTCTGGCCCGCGCCCCCCTCAGCAGTACCCTTGCCGAGCGGAACGACCGGCGCTACCGCGCCGCCAACGGGCGCGACCACGACCGGCGCCACCCCGCCCGCGACGACAGTATCCGCCGGAACACCTCACGCTGGGCCGTAGGAGAGTTCGTCGTAAAATGGAAGGATGGTGACGACCGTCCCGAAAAATCTTGAAGGCAAGATCGCGAGCGATCCCGATATCCTCGGCGGCACGCCCTGCTTCTCAGGAACACGAGTGCCCCTTGCGACTTTTCTCGACTACGTTGAGGCCGGCTTCTCGCTCGACCGATTCCTAAAGGGGTACTCGAGCGTTTCCCGCGATCAGACACTCGCCGTACTGGAGTGGCAAGGTAGTCAGGCACGCAAGGTGTTGGGACTCGAACTCCTTTGAAGGTTCTTGTCGACGAGAACATGGATGAGACCTTCCCCGAGTCACTTGTAGGTCGCGAAGCGTTCCACGTCGTCGCGATGGGATGCAAAGGTACGAAGAACGGCGCGCTTCTCGCCAAGGCAGGGGAGGCGGGCTTCGAAGCGTTCGTCACCGCCGACAAGAAGATGCCGTACCAGCAGAGCATGAGGGGAAGGGACTTCTCGCTGGTCGTCCTCGACATCCATCCGAACACCATCGTCACGCAGGTCGCCTGCACCCCTAAAATTGAGACTATCCTGCAAGAGGCCGAGCCTGGACGGGTTTACGTCGTTGAAGGTCCGCATTCTAAGCGAGATCGAACATGACGAGGACAGGATAGACTCTCCTTACGATGCGACTCTCCGTCCAGCTCTACACCGTCCGCGACGCGCTCGCCCAGGACTACGTCGGCACCCTCAAGCGCCTGAAGGGCATCGGCCTGGAGTACGTGGAGGGCGCGGGCAACTACGGCGGCGGCTCGCCCGTCGAGGGCAAGAAGATCCTCGACGACCTCGGCCTGAAGGCCAGCGGCTCGCACGTCGGACTCGACCGGCTCCAGCACCACCTGGACGAGGTCGTCGAGGAGCACCAGACGATGGGCATCCCCTTCGTCATCGTACCCTACCTCGTCGAGGCCGACCGGCACGACTACTCGAAGCTCGCGGGCATCCTCACGCCCATCGGCACCAAGCTCAAGGAGAAGGGACTGGTGCTCTGCTACCACAACCACGACTTCGAGTTCCAGATGCAGAACGACGAGACGGGACTCGAGGTGCTCTACTCCAAGACCAACCCGAACCTCGTGCAGGCCGAGCTCGACCTCGCGTGGGTCGCGATCGGCGGGCAGGATCCTGTGGCGACGATCCAAAAATATGCGAACCGCCTGCCACTCGTCCACCTCAAGGACTACGACCCGGACGCGACGCCGCGCTGGCGCCCGGCGGGCGAGGGCGTGATGGACTGGGACGCCTGCCTCGCCGCCTGCAACGACGCGGGCGTGCAGTTCGGCGCGATCGAGCTGGACGAGTCGCCCGGCGATCCCCTGGACGCGGTGGCGAAGAGCTTCGAGTTCTTCTACGGCAAAGGCCTAAGTTGAAGGGGACAGGGGACAGGGGACTTGTCCCTTATTCCTTGTCCCTCGTCTCCTCCCCTCCGTACGGCCTCAGTTCCTCCGGACGGTCCTTCAGGTAGGCGAGGAGGGTGCGCCGCTTCTCCTGACCGCGCGAGCCGTCGCGGCCCTCGGGCAGGCGACCGGGGAACGCCGAGGCGAAGCGGGCGTAAATGCCCGCCCAGCGCTTTTTGACGGAGTCGGTGGTCTTGCCGAGGGTGGCCGCGATCTCCTGGTCGGTGTAGCCCTGGCGGGCGAGCCGCAGGATCGCCCGCTGGGCCGGCGAGTAGCCGAGGACGGGCGGGTCGTAGGCGAAGAACCGCTGGTTCGAGAGGTCGCTGCTGGCGAGGCCGTCGTCCCGGTGCAGGCTGAGCACGACCGCGTCTCCGTTATGGCGGAGCGTTTCGAGGCCGTAGGTCGCGAAGCGGCGCGCGACCTCCGCGTCGTCGGTCTCCAGGGTGAAGCGGCGGACGCGGTTGCCGCTCACCGTGGCCTGGAACGCCGCCACGAGGTGGCCCCGCAGGCTCGCGGCGACCTCCGGAGGGCGGGAGGCGTCGCCGTAGCCGATCCAGCAGACCACGAAATCGATGCCCTCGCCCGCGTTCGCACGGCCCATCGCCTCCTCGTCGGGAAAGCCGTCGTCGGTCTTCGCGGCGTCGACGATCCCGTCGAGCAGCCAAGGGCCACCGGGCGCGGCGATACGATCGTGGATCTCGGGCAGCACCGGCGCGGCGACGAACACGCCGACCGCCTCGGGCTGGCCGGGGGAGGCGAGGTCCTCCATGACGACCCCCTGCGGCAATCCCGCCGCCCAGAGGCGGTCCCACCGCTCGCGCTCCTTCGCGCGCGCCTCCTCGGGGTGGCGCGACGCGGGAAGGAAGAGACGGATCATCGTCTCCCGGTCTTCGGGCGTGATGTTGCGCGCACAGAGGAACATGGGGTCGAATTATGCGCCCTTTTAGGTCTGTAATTTCACGAAAGGAAGCGATTAGCGTACCAAATGCCTCGAAACCGGCAACGAGGAAGAGCTTCGGCCCCCCGTTTTCGGGAGTCCGCGCGAGTTGAGGACTCCGCGGGGGAGGGCGTTCGACGGACGCGTCGCCCTCCCCCGCGGAGTAGACTCTAGGCGGAGTCCCCGCCCCTCAATGCCCACCCCGCTCGTTTCCCCAGAGGTCGATTCCCGATGAGCCGCGGCGGCTTTCTCAAGCGCCTCCAGCACCGGTTCACGCGCGACATCGGCATCGACCTGGGCACCGCGAACACCCTCGTCCACGTCGGCGGCAAGGGCGTCGTGATCCGCGAGCCCAGCGTGGTCGCGATCAACAAGGACGACGGCAAGGTCGTCGCGGTGGGCGAGGAGGCCAAGCGGATGCTGGGCAGGACGCCCGCGAACATCGTCGCGATCCGCCCCCTCAAGGACGGCGTGATTGCCGACTTCGAGCAGACCGAGGCGATGCTCCGCCACTTCATCTCGCGTGTGGGCAAGCGGAGCGTGCTGCGCATGACCGTCGTGGTCGGCATCCCCAGCGGCGTGACCGAGGTCGAGAAGCGCGCCGTCCTCGACGCCGCGAAGAACGCGGGCGCGCACCAGGCCTACGTCATCGAAGAGCCGATGGCGGCGGCGTTCGGCGCCGGCCTGCCGGTCGACGAGCCCAGCGGCTCGATGATCGTCGATATCGGCGGCGGCACGACCGAGGTCGCGGTCATCTCGCTCGGCGGCATCGTCCACTCGCGCTCCATCCGCGTGGCGGGCGACGAGTTCGACGACGCGATCTCCGCCTACGTGCGCCGCGCGTACAACCTCACGATCGGCGACCGCACCGCCGAGACCACGAAGATCGAGGTGGGCAGCGCCTACCCCCTGGAGCAGGAGCGCGAGATCACGATCAAGGGGCGCGACCTCGTGACCGGCCTGCCCCGAAGCGCGGTGATCACGAGCGAGGAGGTCCGCCTCGCCATCCAAGAGCCGCTCAAGGCGATCGTGGAGGCGGTGAAGCTCACCCTGGAGGCGACCCCGCCGGAGCTCGCGGCCGACGCGATGGACCACGGCATCGTGCTCGCGGGCGGCGGCGCGCTCCTGCGCGGTCTCGACCGCCTGATCAGCGAGGAGACCCAGATGCCGGTCTACGTCGCGAAGGACCCCCTGAGCTGCGTCGCCATCGGCACGGGCATGGTCGTCGAGATGCTGCCCGAGAGTCCCCTCATCCGCAAGATGCTGGAGCGGTCGTCAAGGGCGTGATAGGAGAGTGGGTCGTGGGTCGTGGGTCGTGGGTCGTCCAGCCCGATTTGCAAAGCCCACCGTCCACCGTCCACCGTCCACCGTCCACGAGGCTGCCCCTTGCCTGACCGCCCGGACGGCTCGGGCGACGCATGGGTTCTCGCCCTCCTGGTCGCGGCCTCGGTCGGCCTTGGTCGGATGCAGGCCGCGTCGGCGGTGGCCGGGCGGCTCGACCCTGCGAGCCTCGTCGTCCGCAACGTCGTGGGCGCGCTGAGCGGCCCGGCGACCTCCCTCTTCGCGGGCGCGGGCGACCTTTCCCGTCGTCTGCGCGAGGGCGACCGCGTGGCCCGCGAGAACGACGCCCTGAAGGCGCAGCTGGCCGCCACCGCGCTCTACACGGAGCAGATCGACCTGCTGAAGGGCGAGGTGGCGAACCTGCGCGGCCTGAGCGGCCTCGGGCCGCTGCCGGGCCACGAGCGCGTGATGGCCGACGTGGTGGGGTTCCACCAGTACGAGGGGCGCATCGACCTCTCCGTGGGAACCGAGCGGGGAATCGCGCGCGACATGCCCGTCATCTGCGCCGACGGCCTCGTGGCGATCGTCCAGACCGTCTGGAAGGGCGGCTCGCAGGCGGCGCTCGTCACGAACGTCGGCGTGCAGGTGGGCGGCCTGGACCTCTCCCGCCGCCCCCCCGCCGAGGGCATCCTCCGAGGGCGCGACCCCTCGACCCTCGTGCTGGACTTCTTCGACCCCAACGCTCCCGCCCAGCTTGGGGACACCGTCGTCACCTCGGGCCACTCCACGCACATCCCGCGCCTCCTGCGGGTCGGTCGCATCGTCTCCATGCAGAACGACCCGGACTACGGCATCCGGCGCGCGATGGTGGCGCCGTTCATGGATCCCGGCTCCCTGAAGGAGGTTCAGATCCTGCGGTGAACGGCCGCTTCTGGCTCGTCGCGGTGCCCACGCTCTGGCTCGCGGGGGCGCTCCAGGAGTCGCTCGCGCCGCGCATGGCCGTGTCCGGCGCGACGCCCGACTTCCCGCTGATCGCCCTGTCGTGCCTCGCGCTCTTGGGCGAGCGTCGGGCGGGCACGGTGGCGGGGTTCGTGGCGGGCCTGCTGCGGGGCGTTCTGGCGGGCGCGAACCTCGCGGCCTACGCGATCAGCCGCACCCTGCTGGGCTTCGCGCTGGGCTGGGTCCGCTTCGCGGGGCTCGTGCCGAACGCTCTCGTGGCGGGCCTCGCGGCGTTCGCGGGCACCCTCGTGACAGGCCTCATGGTGATGCTCGTATCCCACCGTGGGCCGGTGCTACCGTTTCTTGCGGGTACGCTCTTTGCGGCGATGATCGATGCTGCTCTCGCGATGCCCCTCTATGCGTGCCTGGGCCGCCTGATCGATCCCGCGAACGACCGATGAGCACCCACACCGACGTCCTCGAGATGGCCCGCCAGCAGCTTGCGGTGGCCGCCCACTACCTGGAACTGGACGCCGGGCTCCACAAGGTCCTCGCCTCCCCCGCGCGCAAGCTTATCGTGAACTTCCCGGTCGTGATGGACAACGGCGAGGTCGAGGTGTTCGAGGGCTACCGCGTCCAGCACAACGCCAGCCGGGGACCCACCAAGGGCGGCATCCGCTTCCACCCGGACGTCGACGTGGACGAGACCACCGCGCTCGCCATGTGGATGACCTGGAAATGCGCCGTCGCCAACATTCCCTACGGCGGCGCGAAGGGATCGGTCAAGGTCGACACCAAGAAGCTTTCCCGGCGCGAGCTGGAGAAGATGACGCGCCGCTACACGAGTGAGATCGGGCAGATGTTCGGCGAGCGCAGCGACATCCCCGCGCCCGACATCGGCACCAACGCCCAGGTGATGAGCTGGATCATGGACACCTACTCCATGCAGGCGGGCCACACCGTGCCTGGCGTGGTGACGGGCAAGCCGATCGAGCTCGGCGGCTCCGAGGGGCGCGTCGAGGCGACGGGCCGCGGCGTCGTGGTGGCCGCCGAGGAGGCGGCGAAGTCGCGTGGCATCGACCTCAACGGCGCGAAGGTGATCGTCCAGGGCTTTGGCAACGTCGGCGCGACCGCCGCCAAGCTCATCCAGGAGAGCGGAGCCGTGGTGGTCGGGGTGTCGGACGCCGTCGGAGGCATCTACAACGCGAACGGCCTGCCGATCCGCGAGCTGTTCACCCGCTACCAGGGCCGCGAGGGCGGGCTCCAGGAGTACAAGGACGCCCAGGCGGTTTCGAACCGGGAGCTTCTGGAACTGCCCTGCGACCTCCTCATTCCCGCCGCGATCTCGGCGGTGATCGACGAGGACAACGCGAGCCGCATCCAAGCCCGGCTCATCGTGGAGGGCGCGAACGGCCCCGTCACTCCCGCCGCCGACCGCATCCTGGAGGACAAGGGTGTGTTCATCGTGCCCGACATCCTCGCCAACTCCGGCGGCGTCGTGGTGAGCTACTTCGAGTGGGTCCAAGACCTCCAGAATTTCTTCTGGGAGGAGAACGAGGTCAACGGCCGTCTCACGAAGATCATGCGCCGCTCGTACGAGGCGGTCGACGCCATGGCGAAGGCCCACAAGACCGACCTGCGCACCGCCGCCCTCATCATCGGCGTCAAGCGCGTCGCCGACGCCACGATCCGCCGCGGCATCTTCCCCTGAGGGCGTACAGTAGAGGCATGGCCACGACGCTCAATCACCCGACGCCCCTCGTCCCCGAGGCGGACGAGAGTCCCGCGCCCCACCGGTGGACCTACGACGAGTACGTCCGCATCCACGAAGCCGGTGTGTTCGGGGAGGGCGTCCGCACGGAGCTCATCGACGGACGGATCTACATCAGAATGCCCCAGAAGAACGCGCACATCATCGCCGTCCAACTCGTCTTCCGGGCGCTTCAGGCAGTCTTCGGTGAGGGGTTCAACCTTGCAATGAGCCTCCCGATGAAGATGGAGGGGGACAGCCCCGAGCCGGACGTGCGAATCCTGCGAGGCGAGATCGAGGATTATGACGGAAGGGCGATCGAGGCGACAAAGGACGTGGCGCTCGTGGTCGAGGTGAGCGATACCACCCTTGCGTTCGACCGTCGCACCAAGGTCCGCCTCTACGCCCACCACGGCATTTCTGAGTATTGGATCGTGAACCTGCGCGAACGCACCCTGGAGGTCCGTCGTCGCCCGTTCGGCGAGGACTATGCCGAGACGGTGGTGTACCGCGGGGACGAGTCAGTCGCGGTCGGCGAGGCCACGGTCGCAGTTGCGAGCCTCTTGCCGAAGGCGGATGGGCTTTAGAACGTCCGGAACATCTCTCCAACGCCCCGGTTTGAGAGCGGAACGCTTGCTCCTCGTCAACCAAGGTCGTAGTTGGCCCCTTTGATTTTGGAACGGCACCGAACTGGGACCGCCATTTTCGACGGTGTCTCCATTGAGGCTTAACGACCTTCGCACGTTCGCCGCCTAAAGTTTCGAGTAGGTCCGCAGAACCTGACGGCCTGCGGACCTATGACGCCCAAGCTTCTAGCTGACGTAGCTGGGAGCGGTGCCGACGGATGCCGTGGCGCCGACGGTGTTCGCCAGCGCCGTCTTGGCGTAGGCGCCGATGTGCGGGAAGATCTGCTCCGCCATCGACGCATTCTCCTGCTGGAGCTGCTGGCCGAGGCTCAGGGTCGTCGCGTCTCCGATGGCGCTCGACCACGCGATGAGCGACTCGAACAGGCCCCGATTGCCATGGGCCGCCGTGTACGCCTTGATGATGTTCTGCGTGTTCTTGTCGTAGTCGTCGTGGCCGGTGTTCATCAGTTCGCTCGCCTTCGCGAGAACCGAGTTCAGGAAGCCCTTTCCGCCGCTCGTGTCGCCGCCCAGGGCAGTGATCTGCGCCTCGATGCGCTGCGCCTGGGACTTGGTTTGGATCGAGAGCCCTTCGAAGAGCGACTTGAGGTTCACGTCGTCGGTGTCCTCCTTGTAGGAACCCAGGGCTTGATCGATGCCGGTCTGCGCGGCATGGGCGTCCTGGAGGTAGCGGATGGTACGGTGCTTGACTTCTTCGGCCATTGTCTTTTCCTTTGGGTTGCCGGACCCCAGAGGGCCGTGGCGTAGAGGGTTGGACGGACTTTCTTAGAGTTCGGGTTCCAAGAGGAGCGTTAGACGACGCGGCTCTAGGAGGGCGATGAGTGGTTCAATGGACCTAGAGCTTCCGATCAGAGGAGGGATTCGTCATCGGCATGGCTTCCTACGAAGAGTCAGACGCAGTCCCGCGCACGCTTGATGCACAAGGCGCGGTACTGCTTTCCGATTCGTACGGACCACCAATCTTTCTCGCCCGCGACCGGCTTGAAGAACAACCCGGGGTGGGAGGAATCGACGACCCGAAGATTGAAGCACCGGTAGGCAAGCTCCTGAACGTTCCTTTGAATCGCGCCAAGGCCGTCCCGGAACTCTGGTGGACACGACGATCTCACCGCGGGAACTTACGGGCTGTGCCCTCGATGAGCGCACGTCGGGCCTTTCCCGCGAGAGTCTCGAGAGGCGCTCGCGCCTTCTCTAGATCGGCTTCGAACTGAGCATCCGTGTAGCCCTCGTTGGGCTTGGCGCTTCGATACCGTCTCGCTTTTCGACCTTGATGGCATCCGTTCTACGTCAAGTTAGAACAGGATCGGGCGCTCGCGGCGACGGATGCCCAGCAGCAGGCCGACGCACGAGAGGCAGAGCCACATCGCGGTGCCGCCCGCGCTCATGAAGGGAAGCCACAGGCCCACCACGGGCATGATCTGGAGCACCATCGCCATGTTCACGAAGGTGTGGAACGCGAGCACCGCGAACACCCCGCTCGCCGCCATCTTGCCGAACGGGTCGCTCGTGTGCAGCATCGTGAGGAAGATTCGGTAGAAGAAGAACGCATAGGCCGTGAGGAGCAGCAGGCAGCCCATCAGGCCGCCCTCCTCGCCCAGCACGGTGACCACGAAGTCGTTCTGCTGCTCGGGGATGTAGCCCGCGCGCTTTCGCCCTCCCTGTCCGAAGCCCGTCCCGGTCACCCCGCCCACGCCGAACGCGATCTCGGCCTGGTCCGTCTGGTAGTTCTTGCCCCGGATGTCCTTCTTGCCCGACTGCACGCCGAGCATCCCCATCAGGCGCTCCTCCTGGTAGGGCTTCAGCACCCTGTGCCGCACGGCGGGGACCGCCATCGCGCCGCCCAGGCCCGCGAGGAGGGCGAACAGCGCCCCGAGATACTTGAGCGGCACCCCCGCGACGAGCGAGATCGCGAACCACGCGATCCCCACCACGATCGTCGCGCCCAGATGCGGCTGCGCGAAGATCAGCGCCATCGGCACCGCGACGTGGAGCAGCCCCAGGAAGAACGTCGAGAGCCGGTCGATCCGCTCCTCGCGGTGCGCGTAGAAGGCCGAAAGCGTCAGCACCGCCAGCAGCTTCGCCAGCTCGCTCGGCTGGAACTGGACGCCGCCGGGAAGGAGGATCCACCGCTCCGCGCCCTTCGTGTGCTTGCCAACCGCCAGCACGGCGACGAGCAGCAGCACGTTCATCGCGTAGAGCATCCACGAGCCCCGCCGCCACACCTTGGGGTGGACCAGCGCGAGGATCATCGCGGGCGCGAGACCGATCGCGACGTTGAGCACCTGCTTGAGAAAGTACGGCTTGTTCGTCCCGACCCCGCCGTAGCTCACGCTGTACATCGACGTCAGCCCGAACGCCAACAGGATCAGCGCCGCCCCGATGAGCGGCCAGTCGAGGCGGCGCACCTCGCGGCGCGTCTCCTCGGTCATCGGGATCGGGGCGCCTAGGGTCGCCATGCTTCCCCCAAGGGCCAGCGCGACGACACGCCGCCGAAGGCCCGACGCACCACGCCCCGCCCCTTGCGGAAGCCGAACGAGAGGCTCCGCACGAGGTCCGGTCGCCCCGGGTCGGTCGCCATCGAGAGCCGCACGTCGCTGCGCACGTCGCTTGCGTCCTTCGAGACCGCGACCTGCGCCGAGCCGTCGCGCGACACGCCCGCGTACACCACCTTGCCCCGCCATCCCCAGGCCGCTCCGTCCCGGACGGGGTAGCGCAGGAGGTCCAGGGGCGGCGCGAAGGCCTGCTCGCCCACCGCCACCGCGCGGAACGCCTCCGGGCGCGCCTCGTAGGTTTCCCGCTCGATGGTCTCGCCGCCGACGGAGAGCTTCAGGATCACGTCCGATCCGTCGGTGCTCTTGGATAGCCCGACCTCGAACTCGGCGGCGGGCAGGGCCTTGGTCGATTCTCCCAGCCGCAGGGTTGCCTTTTCGCCGGGGTTCGCGCCGGGTGCGAGCTCGACGGGCGAGGCGGCGAGGATCGCGCCGCCGGGGCGTTCGACGGCCCGGCGGCCACAGCCGAGGAGGATGAGAGCCAGGAACGCGCGGCGGACGACCAACCCCTCACCCCCGGCCCCTCTCCCCCGGAGGGGAGAGGGGAGTCGAAGAGTCCGCATGGGTCTAGCCGCCCTTTGCGTCCTCGAGCGCCACGAGCCGCGTCCGCAGCTCCTGCGTCCGACCGTCGGCGGTCGTCTTGCGCAGCGCCTCGACCAGCCCGATGCCCCGCCCGTACACCGAGGTCTCCACAATCTTCTGGCCCAGTCGGCCCTCGTTCAGCTGCACCTCGACGCGGACCTCGATCGTGTCGACCTTCCGCCCAAGCACGTCGCGGGCCGCGCCGGGCTTCGCCGTGCCCTTGATCAGGGTCTTGTCCGTCCGGATCGCCTCCGCGTCGCCGATCGCCCGGTAGACCGGCACCTCGCCGTAGACCCAGGTCGTCTCCTTGCCCTCGTACCGGAACACCGGCATCGCGGGGGTGAGCTGCATCAGCACGTTCTTCTTCGCCGCGCGGCGCGTCAGGTCGACCGTGTCGCCGACGTTGGGCGTCGCCGCGCTCCGGTCCTCCGCCGAGCCGACGATGGAGACCAGCGGCCCGTCGACGCGGTAGTACGTCGTGCCGAGCGTCTCGTTGAAGAGGCTCTTCTGCACGATCGCCATCGCGGGCTGGTCGTCGAAGTACACCGGCTTCAGGCCGACGACGTCCGTCAGGGTCGTGGTCCCTTGCGCGCTCTTCACCTCGTAGCTCCGGCGCGTACCGGGAACGAGCGGGAAGAACTCGGCCGCGGTCGAGGCCGAACTTTGAGCTAGCACGAGGGCGGCGAGGAGGGTCACTTCTTCGCCCCTCCCGCAGAACCGGCGGCGGGCGCGGCCTCCGCGGGCTTGTCCGGCGCGAGCTGGATCGTGAACGACTGCTTCGGCCCCATCTTGGGCACCACGTTCACGATCTGCTTCACCGGGCCGGTGCCGCGCACGTACCAGCTCTCGGTGGTGAGCGTCACCGGGCCGCCACCGTAGAGGCCGCTTCCCGTGCTCGTCACGTGCAGCGCGTCGTCGAACGTGCCGCCGGGCGTCGTCACGCGCTCCCTGTTCACGATCTTCAGGTCGTTGTCCAGCACGATCCTCTGGTCCGACATCTCCGTGTGGTCCTTCCAGCCGCCGCCCACCTCCAGCTTCGCGGGCATCTCCAGGGAGTGGGGCTTGATCTTGTTGCGGCTCGACGACATCGCGTACACGCCGTCCTTCTCCAGCGAGAGCGTGATGTCGCCCTCGGTCTCCAGGCCGCCGGTCTGCTTCAGGACGTAGGTCTCCTTGCCGTCCTCGACCTTCCCCGGCACCACGGTTCGGGTCGCCTCCTCGGGTAGGCCGTTCTCGCCGCGCACGATCTGCAGCTTCAGCGTCTTCGTGTTGCCCAGGCCGTAATAGTCATAGGCGTCGTTCCTCAGGGGGTTCGAGGAGTGGCAGCCGACGAGCGGCAGGGCCAGGAGTGCGGGGAAGAGAGCCTTGTTCATTGCTTGATCGCGTAGTTGGTCAGGGTCAGGAGCAGCACGTCGCGGCGCTCGCGCGCGCCGAAGGTCTCCTGGCGCAGTCGGATGAGGCCGATGCCGGGGCGGAACCACGAGGTGTTCTCGATGTGGCCGCCGTCGTAGTCGGTGCGGGTCACGATGGGAACGGCCGACAGCGTGCCGACGCCGGTGTCGACGTTCTGGGGCGCGAAGATCTCGCTCGTCATCCTCGACCGCCCCACGACGTTCTCCCCGATCTGGCCCCGCCCCTCCCACGTGAACTTGCGCCCGTCGGTGAGCGGCAGGAGGGCGAGGGGCTGCGCGGGCTCGAACGGCACCCCGCGCACCCCGCTCGAAAGCTGGTAGAGGCCTCCGCCCGTCGACTTCCAGACCTGCTCGTCCAGGGGCTTGCCGCCCTGCTCCAGGACGAGCGTCGTGGCGCCGTCGGGGGCGACCCGCGTGACCCGGTAGTCGACGGTCTGCTCCACGTCGCCCAGGGACTTGTCCGCCTGGAACGACTGCGCCCGCAACGAGTAGGTCCACTGGTTGCCCAGGTCGAGCGGCATGAGGGCCAGCGGCGAACGGATCTCCTTGACGGAGACTTGCGGGATGGGCGCGGGCGGCACCGGCGTGTAGCCCGGCGCCGGGTTGCGGCAGCCGACGAGGAACGCCAACAGGAGAGGCGGGAGGACGGACTTCATCGGTTCGGCGACCGAAGGAGTCTACTCCCTCGCCACCTTCGCAGGAGATTCGGCTGTACGTCATTTTGAGTCGCGCCGCAAATAAGAACCTCAACTCTTCGTCGGCTCGGCTGACTGTCCACCCGCTGCCTGCTGGCGCTGCTTGTCCTTTTCGCTGCGCTCCTGTCTCTGGCCTTGGCTCCCGTAGACAAACACACCCACGAGCGCGCCTATGTCGGCGACGCCGATGGTGGCCCCAACCCACGGAAACCCAAGGCAGGTAACAACGGCGGAGGCGGCGATTCCAACCACCCCGATGGCAAATCCAGCCCACAGACCTTGCTGAGATCGCTTCACGTTGCTCGTAAGGGCCAGCCTTTCCATCTCCTGGCGGTGGTCGGATTGTTTTTCCGCCATCCTCAGGAGCCTGTCGGCTCCTCCAGGGCACACAGCTTCCCACCCAGAGGCAATGTCTGGATGAGGCACCGATCCTCGGTACATCGTCGCCTCGAACGCCATCACCCCTCGGCTCTCATGGGGGGTGGTGCCGGGAGGAATGACTCGAGGTGCGTCCTGTCCCGTCAGTGCCGCGTCCTCAGGGTTCTCGCCTTCCATTCTTACCGGCACGAGGGCGGCTCTTCCGGCTTGGCGGAGCTAGCGTTGGCCGGATCGCCGCCTTTGCAAGCCGTCC
>CAXTOO010000018.1:0-9001 GCA_964245875.1 uncultured Fimbriimonas sp.
GACTCCGTGAGTTCGACCTTTCCCCTCGGCGGCTCTCACGTTCCCACCCATCTCCCTCTTGCGTCATTGCCCAAAAGGCAACAAGGACGCGGATCAGTCGAGATAAGGGCCGCTCTGCGACCGCCGCGAGGCGCGTAGCAGAGCGTCGATTTCCGAGCTCACCGACCCCGCGAGACCGACCGAAAGATCACAGTCGTAGCCCGCGTCGGCGAGCCAAGTCGAGAACCTTCTCTCCACGCGAGTCATCACATGCTCCGCGACCTTCGGGTTCGATCCGTCGAGCACAAGGATCAGCTCCCTCTCCTGCGCGTGGACCACAACGTCGCCATCACGGGTCTCCGTCTCGAGCGCGCGTCGGAGAAGACTGAACACATGGTCCCCGGCGCCCGCGCCGTAGCTCTCGTCGAGCGAGGCGAAACCGTCGCAGCTGACCGTCACCGCAGACGTTCCGGAAGGCGTTCCGCCCGCCTTGCCGCGGAGCATCAACTGGGGAACCGCCCACCCAACAAGCACCGCGACTGCCGCCGCGGCGACGGCCATCGCCGCCGAAGGGCGGTCAATCAAGAGGTACGAGACAAAACCGACCGCCGCCGCCGCCCGTCCACCGACCGCTCCCGCGGCCAACGTTCCAACGATCGGCCCGGCGAGGGCCAGTTGAGGAAGGGGCATCGGCGCACCCGCGAGCGCCGAAAGGCCGAAGCCCGCCGCAAGGCCGATCTTCGAGTCCCGAGTCGTCTCGACGAGGCTCGCGAGCCGGTTCGCGAGGGCCTCGCAGGGATGGGCGGAGTGGACTAGGGACATGTTTCGATTCTTTACCTTCGTTTGTTGTGGCCGAAACCGCAACAACCGCGAACTTCTCTGTATTCTAGCGCGGGTTTTGCGCGATGTATGTCGCCATTAGTGCAAAGTGCAGACCGCTTCCACCCAGGACGAACACATGCCAGAGATCGTGGGCGGAGAACCTCCCCGGCACGAGGTGCGGTCGGTCCGTCGCAAAGATCACTGCCCCGACAGTGTACACCAGTCCACCGGAGACCAGTAGAACGACCGCATGTCTCGGCCAGTGGACGCCGATCCACCCCAACGCGGGCAGCGCCATCCAGCCCATCAGAAGGTAGATGACCACGTTTAGCGCCTCGGGAAAACGCTTGAGCGCGAACGTAGCCCCGACCCCGATCGCCGCGAGTGTCGCCTGGAGGGCGAGGAAGGTCCAGCCGTAGACGCGGGGCAGCGCGAGGAGGCAGACCGGCACGTAGGTCCCCGCGATGAGGAGGAAGATGCCGGTGTGGTCGAGCTTGCGCAGGAACGTCTCGCGACGCCCCTCGCAGACGACGGCATGGTAGAGGCCGCTTGCCGAGTAGAGGGCGATCAGGGCGATGCCGTAGACCGCGAAGGCGATCACCGCGAGCGGCCCCCGCGCCATCGCGAGCAGAACGGCCGTGCCAATGACCGCCAACCCCGACCCGAGCAGGTGGGAGAGCGAGCAGAACGGGTGCTTGAGGCTCACCGAAAGAGTAGACCCGACCGTTCCCGCCACCTCCGTCGGGGCGGAGGAAAGCGAGACAACGAAGCGTTACCAAAGCCTTTATAAATTCTATCGGAGTTTTATCGAAGATGGACTACAATGTGTTTGCTCCGCAAGGAACAGCTACCATGAAGAACCGTTTGATCCGTCTCCTCCCCGCCGCGCTCCTCGCGGCTGCCACCGCCGCGCAGGCAGACACCTTGCTCGGCACGCTGAACGGCAAAAACTTCTATCTCACGTCGGCCGCCACCACCTGGACGGCCCAGGAGGCATACGCGGTCGGTCTCGGTGGTCACCTCGCCTCGATCCACAGCCTCGCCGAGCAGAACCTGATCTCCGCTGGCGTCGCCGCCAACTACAGCGCCACTTCGTTTGTGTGGATCGGTTTCACCGACCAGGTCACCGAGGGCAATTTCCAGTGGTCCGACGGCTCGGCGGTCAACTACACCTTCTGGAACAGTGGCGAACCTAACGATGCGAGCGGCGAAGATTACGCTGTCATCAACTGGAACACGACAACCGGCCAGTGGAACGATCTGCCCAACAACGCCTATAACTCACAAGCGGTCTACGAGTTGTCCTCCGTACCCGGCCCGGCGGCGATCGCCCCCTTCGTGCTGGGTTCTCTCGCGACCCTGCGCCGACGACGAAAGGCGCGCTGAGGCATCACAAGGAAGTCAAACAGAGAAGAGGGGAAGCGTTCCTCTCTTCCCTGTTTCTCGTTGCCTCTTTCCTCCAAAACCGTCGTAGAATGGTAGACGCATGGCGATCGTCCCCTACAAGAAACCGTTTGCCCTCGCCAAGGACTTCTCCCCGCGCGGCGACCAGGCGAACGCCATCGACGGCCTCCTCGACGGCCTCGAATCGGGCTACCGCTTTCAGACGCTCCTCGGCGCGACGGGCACCGGAAAGACGTACACGATGGCCTCGACTATCGCCCGCAGCGGTCGTCCCGCGCTCGTGCTGGCGCACAACAAGACCCTCGCCGCGCAGCTCTGCCAGGAGTTCCGGGCCTTCTTCCCCGAGAACTCCGTCCAGTACTTCATCTCCTACTACGATTACTACCAGCCCGAGGCATACGTGCCGGGCGCGGACCTGTACATCGAGAAGGACTCCAGCACGAACGAGGAGATCGAGCGCCTGCGCCACGCCGCCACCCACACCCTCCTAGAACGGCGCGATGTCGTCGTCGTCGCCTCCGTGAGCTGCATCTACGGTCTCGGCTCCCCCGACGAGTACGCCGAGGCCGTCGTCACCTTCGAGACGAACCACACCTTCGACCTCGACGACGCCATCAAGCGCCTCGTCTCCATGCAGTTCGTCCGCAACGAGATGGTGCTCGACCGCGGCACCTTCCGCGTCCGCGGCGACACCCTGGAGATCCAGCCCAAGGACGAAGAAATCGTCACCCGCGTGGAGTTCTTCGGCGACACCGTGGAGCGCATCCGCCTCGTCGACCCGCTCACCGGCGAGGTCATCGACGAGCCGACGAAGGTCTCCGTCTTCCCCGCCACCCACTACGTCACCCCCTTCGAGAAGATGGACGAGGTCGCGGAGCAGATCCGCGCCGAGCTCGACGCCCAAGAGGCGATGTTCGTCTCCCAGGGCAAGCTCCTCGAGGCCCAGCGTATCCGTCAGCGCACGGAGTTCGACCTAGAGATGATGAAGGAGGTCGGCTACTGCAACGGCATCGAGAACTACTCGCGCTACTTCGACGGCCGCGCGCCCGGCAGCCCACCCTACACCCTCCTCGACTTCCTCCCCTCCGACGCCGTCGTCTACATCGACGAGAGCCACCAGACCCTTCCCCAGGTCCGCGCGATGTACAACGGCGACAAGCAGCGCAAGTCAGTCCTCGTCGACTACGGCTTCCGCCTCCCGAGCGCCCTCGACAATCGACCCCTCAAGTTCGAGGAGTTCCTCGCCCGCGTCCCCCAGATCGTCTACGTCTCCGCGACCCCCGGCCCCTTCGAGGCCGAGACCCAGAACCAGGTGGTCGAGCAGATCATCCGCCCCACGTTCCTCGTCGACCCGCCCGTCGACATCCGCCCCACCAAGGGCCAGATAGACGACCTCCTGAACGAGATCCAGATCCGCGCCGCCCTCGGCCAGCGCACCCTCGTCACCACCCTGACGAAGAAGATGGCGGAGGACCTCACCGGCTACCTCCAGGACATCAACGTCAAGGTCCAGTACATCCACTCCAACGTCCACTCGCTCGAGCGGCCCGAGATCCTGCGCGACCTCCGCCTCGGCGTCTACGACGTCGTCGTGGGCGTCAACCTCCTCCGCGAGGGCCTCGACCTCCCCGAGGTCACGCTCGTCGCGATCCTCGACGCCGACAAGGAGGGCTTCCTGCGCTCGGAGACCTCGCTCATCCAGACCATCGGCCGCGCCGCCCGAAACATCAACGGCCGCGTGATCATGTACGCGGACAACATCACCGGCTCGATGCAGCGCGCCATCGACGAGACCGACCGCCGCCGCGCCATCCAGGAGCGCTACAACGTCGAGCACGGCACCGCGCCGCAGACCGTCAGCAAGATCGTGCGCGAGACGGTGCGCTCCTACGACTCCGCCGCCGAGGGTGTGGCGAACCAGTACGCGCCCGACACCCTGGAGAAGATCGGCAACGACGGCCTGCCCGTCCGCCTGGAGGACATCCCGATCCTCATCGCCTCCCTGGAGAAGGACATGAAGGACCTCGCGAAGACGATGGAGTTCGAGAAGGCCGCGGCGGTGCGCGACGAGATCAACTCGCTCCGCAAGTTCCTCGGGACCGATCCCTCCCGTACCCTCGGCGCGGACAAGCGCAAGCTCCCCGAGGCGGTGAAGGCGGCCCGCAAGATGGCGAAGAGCCGCTAGCCGTGGTGCCTCCTTCCAGGAGGCATCTCCGGCCCTTCGTTCCACCGGCTTCCAGCCGGTGAGAAAGCGGTGTTAGGCCGCTTTCCCGTACTCCACCGCGTCCTCCTCCGCGAGGTGCGTGGCAAACGGCAGATAGATCAGGTTCTCCAAGTAGAGCGGAAAGACGCTATCGTCGACGGGAGTGATCGAGGGATCGTCCTGCGGGATGTCCATGGGTTCGATAGGATTATTCCCTAGAGGGGACCTCCCTACCCCGGCAAAGGCGCGAGTCTCGCGATCACCGCGTCCCGGTACCCCTCGGTCGTCGCCGTGCCGCCCAGGTCGCGCGTCACGTCCTTCCCTTCCTTCAGCACCGACAGCACCGCGCTCTGGATCCGGTCGGCCGTCGCGTGCTCGCCGAGGTGCCGCAGCATCAGCACCGCGCTGGAGAGCAGCGCCGTCGGGTTCGCCAGACCCTTCCCCGCGATGTCCGGCGCCGAGCCGTGCACCGCCTCGAACACCGCGCACTTGATGCCGATGTTCGCTCCCGGCGCGAGGCCCAGCCCCCCCACCAGCCCCGCGCAGAGGTCGCTCACGATGTCCCCGTAAAGGTTCTCCGTCACGAGCACGTCGAACGTCTCCGGCCGGACGACGAGTTGCATGCAGCAGTTGTCCACGATGATGTCGTCCCCGATGATGTCGGAGTATCCCGCCGCGACCTTGTAGAACTCCTCCAGGAACATCCCGTCCGACATCTTCATGATGTTCGCCTTGTGCACGGCCGTCACCCGCTTGCGCCCCTGCTTCCGCGCCATGTCGAAGGCGTACGCGCAGATCCTCATGCACGCGCCGCGCGTGATCACCTTGATCGACTGCGCGAGGTCTGGCGTGGGCATGAACTCGATCCCCGCGTAAAGGTCCTCCGTGTTCTCGCGCACGATCACAAGGTCCAGGTCCCGCTCGCTGAACGGCGTCTGAACGCCCGGCAGGGTGCGCGTCGGACGAACGTTCGCGAAAAGGTCCAGCTTCTTGCGAAGAGTCACGTTCGCGCTCACATGGCCCTTCCCCACCGGCGTCGCCGTCGGCCCCTTCAGCGCCACGCCGATCTCGCGGATCGACTGCACCGTCGCGTCCGGCATCGCCGGCCCGCCCTTGTCGATGCTGGGCTGGCCCGCCTCGAGGAACGTGTACATCGCCTCGAACCCCGACGCCTCCAGGATGCGCAGGACGGCGTCCGTGATCTCCGGGCCGATGCCGTCGCCGGGAACGATCGCGATCTTACGAGGGGCCATGGCGGCATTGTACATTCGATGGGTTGAACGATGCCCCAAGTGCAAATTCGGAGATTAATACCTTACCTTAACCCCTTTACATCCCCCGGACGAAACGTTGGGGCGAACGGTGCGTCACAACCCCTATGACCACCAGACTTCGCCTCTCTCCCTTCCTCCTGACGACCGCCGCGCTGGCCCTCGCCACCCTGGCGCCCGCCCAAGACCGGAGCCGAGACGGCGGCCACGACCGGGGCCGCACCTCCTCCCACAGCGACCACCCATCCCGCTCCCGCGCCGACCGCGACCGCCGTTCGCGCGACGACCGCTCAAGCCCTTCGACCCCCTCGCGCTCCGACCGGGGCACGCCTCCCGATCGCGGCGGCGACCGGACCAACCCCTTCAACGGCGACTCGAACCGGCGGGACGACCGAACCACGGGCGGCGGCACGGTGCGCCGTGACGACCGAGGTGGCCTGAACGGACGGCCGGGCGGCATCGCCCCCGCTCCAAATCCTCGGGGCCGCGCCGTGCTCGGCCTTCCCGTCCACGATCGACGGCCTGACTACTGGGACGGTCGCGGCCACGCGCCCGCCGGGCGCTTCGGGCCGCCCCCGGTCCACAACGCCCTGAGCATCGCCATCGGTACCGGCGGCCCTTACCGCGGCACCGAGGTCGCCGTCGGCACCCAGATTGGCGGCCTCCGCGTGGGCTTCGTGAGCTACTCCGCCCCGAGCTACCGCCGAGGCTACGGCTACGGTCCCGGCCCTGCCTTCGGCTACCCCTATTACGCCTACGACCCGTACGTGCCCGGCGGCGCCTTCGTCGCCTCGCCCTGGTACCGCTACTCCTACCTTCCACCCTACCTCGACCGCAGCCACGTCATCACCGTGGACGACTATCCGAGCTGGAATTGGGACGACTGGCGCCGCTACGACCTTGACCGGGACCGCGACAACCGGCCGGTGCGCGACACCGTGGACGACCTCCGCGACGCCTTCGAGGAGCAGAGCACCCGGATCGCCAACCGGCTCGTTCCCGAGGAGGGCGATGTCGCCATCTTCAACAACGGCAAGTACGACTACTCGCTCAATCCGGACGACTTCCAGAAGATGTTCCTCGACGGCGTGGAGCAATCGAAGACGATCCGGTACGAGGTCGAGGAGGTCCGCACCCGCGGCGACGAGATCCGCATCCGCGCCCGCCACGAGTACGAGGACTCCTGGGGCAAGGAGCAGTCGGTAGTCCACACGATCACCCTCCGCCGCGAGAACGGCGGCGACTACGTCATCCGCGAGTTCGGCAGCGAGTAGCGCCGCGCCTGCGAAAGAAGTCTCCCTGGACCGCCACTCTCCGGAGTGGCCTCCCTCCACGGCGTCGACCGACCTGTAGCCGCGGGATACCCTCGTGCCCGCGCCGCGAAGCGGTCCGCCGACTCCTCGAATGAACCTTGATAACGGACACAGGTGCTGACTCACCAAGCGGGAAGGTGCCGGGAGTGATTCCTTCTCTTTGTGTCTCCGCACCGTCGCGACAGACCCTCGTACCGCTGGACGGATTCCCAGGCGTTAACGGGTATTTCACCCTAATGCCCAGGACCTTCACGTTTCATGAAACGTCCTCCGAACTGGCGCGTCTGAAAGGATAGGACTATGAAAGGACGTTGGATTCCATTCCTCGCTACGACCGCCGCCTTGGCGCTGGCCGCCGTGGCGCCCGCTCAGAGCCGTGGCCGCAGCGGCGGTGGCGGCGGCGACTCGCGATCATCCCGCCCCAGCGGAGGCGACTCCCGACCCGCCCGCTCGAACGACTCGCGCCCGAGTGGCGACTCGCGAGGCTCCCGGCCTGGCGAGTCCCGTCCTTTCCGGTCGAGCGACCCTCGACCTAGCGGCGACTCGCGAAGCTCCCGCTCAAGCGGCGACACGCGCACGTCGCGACCGGGCGACTTCCGACCGACCAGTGGCCCGACTCGAACAGATGATCGGCGTTCGCGCGACCGTGGCGGCGACGCCTCGCAGGGGCGCATCGGCGGCGTGACCCCTCGGCAGGACGACCGGAACCCGCGCTCGGGCAATGACACGGCCAACCGATCGACGAGCGACAACCGACAGGGTCGAAACGGCGGCCGAAACGACGACAACGGTCGGCGCGGACCCTTCGACAATTCGACCGGACGCGGAACCTACGACCGGAGCAACCCTGGAAACCGCGGCTCCTACGACCGGAACGACCGCGGCGGCGCGCCCTTCCGTAACCGACCGTCGCGCAGCGGCACCGTCGCGTATGGCACGTTCCACAACGGCTATGGTAGCGCCCGGCCCACGCGGTACGACGGCGGCTTCAACCACTCGGTGCTCGGCCTCCAAATCCGCCGCAACCAGCCCCATCGCGGCGGCTACGGCGACTACCACTACGGCGGCGTCTACGGCGGCGTCCGCTACGGCTACGTCGGCTACAACAGCTACTGGCGGGACGACTACTTCGCCTATCCCTTTTACGCCTTCGACCCATGGGCGCCCGGCGTGACCGTCGTCGCCTCCCCTTGGTACCGCTATTCCTACCTGCCGCCGTACCTCGACACCACCCGCGTGGTGATCGTGAACGACTACCGCTCGTCCTACAACGACCGGCGCGACGACTGGCAGGACTACCGGGAGCAGCGCGACGACCGCTTGGACAACGCCCTGGGCGACATCCGCGACGCCTTCGAGCGGAACAGCAGCCGCGACGGCGAGCGCCTGCTGCCTCAGACGGGCCAGGTGGCGATCTTCAACGACGGCAAGTACGACTACTCGCTCGGCGCAGACGACTTCCAGGACATGTTCCTCGACGGCATTGAGCAGTCGAAGACGGTTCGCTACGAGATCACTGAGACCCGCGTCCGGGGCGACGAGGTTCACCTCAAGGCCCGGCACGAGTACACCGACTCGTGGGGCGAGAGTCAGGTCGTCGCCCACACCTACACCCTCCGCCGCGAGAACGGCCGCTTTGTCATCCGCGAGTTCGGCACGGACTAGGCGTGTCTGATCGATAGGTTCCCCTCTCCCCTCCGGGGGTGAGGGGTCCGGAAAGCCGAAAGTGATCGATTAGAGGACGGGGCAGGAGGCACCCCCGTGTATGGTCTGCCTGCGTCTTCACAACAGCCAGTAGCCACCAGATGCACTCGTGCCGACGCGGCGACCTCTCGCTTCGGCGTTCGGATTCCCCCCCCCTGGAGGAGGGTAGGGTGGGGGTCCAATTGGTGGGAGAGCCGCAGACTTGACGATGGCTCTAGAATCTCACGCCACCCCGTTCCTGCGCATATCGTAAGATAGCGATATGCGCGCGCTCTGCGGCCTTGCCTTCCTCCTCGCCGTCGCCT
>CAXTOO010000018.1:9101-26266 GCA_964245875.1 uncultured Fimbriimonas sp.
GCCGTCGCCTTCACCGATGGCCACGTCAAGAAGCTCGACGCGGGCGAGTGGGACCTGCTGTGGTCGAAGGAGCTTAAGCGGCGGCAGAGGGCGAAGGCGGCGAAGACGACTCCCGGTCGAGCACCCGGGGCCGTAAAGCCGCTCTAAGCCGTCCCCCGATCCATTGGGGCAGGAGCGTTTCGTCCACCAACCTGCCCCCATCCTGCCCAGGGACCCTGTAGCCGCCGGATGGTTCGTGCCAGCAAAATCGTACTGGGTGACAGGGCTGACCTTCGATAGCGGCAGGGCTGCTCCACGGGGCGCTGGGTCCATGCACCCATGATTCGGATCACCCTTCTGGGAAAGGTTGACAAAATCCTTTCCCGAATCCGCTGATAGGGAACGGTGGTGAGCACTGAAAACCGGCGAACACCCTTCAAAAACCCCAAAAACGCACATGAGTTCGATTTCAAGAAATCCACAGGCAGTATCTCCTCCCAGGTTCGAAATGGGCCGAGAACTCGATCAAGGCCGCCGTCAAAAACCAGGCGGATCGCTTCGCGGCGCGGGCACGAACCATCCCGCGACTACGGGAACCCGATGATCCTGGGCTGACGCACCAGTCGCCCCCTTCGCCCACGAACGATAGAGACAAAGACACTAAGAACCCCGACCGAGCCGATCCAGTGCCTCGCCGCTCACCCGCATCACCGTCCACTCGTCCATCGCCACCGCTCCCTGCCGCCGGTAGAACTCGACGGCCGACGTGTTCCAGTCCAGCACCCACCACTCGAACCTCCCGCAGTCCCGCTCGACCGCGATCTGGGCGAGCCGCCTGAGCAATGCCTTCCCGACGCCCACGCCCCGGTGCTCGGGCAGCACGAACAGATCTTCGAGGTACAGGCCGGGCTTGCCGAGGAAGGTCGAGTAGTTGTGGAAGAACAGGACGAAGCCGACCTCCAGGCCGTCGAGTAGGGCGAACACGACCTCGGCGTAGGGTCGCGGGCCGAACAGCGTCCGTCGCAGGTCTTCCTCCGTCGCGACCGCCTCATGCGGCAGCCGCTCGTACTCGGCAAGCGCACGGATAAACGAGAGGATCAAAGGCACGTCGTCGACGGTCCCAGGGCGGAAGGCGATCACCATCATAGGATGGTCGATGAAGCGCTGTCTAGAATCGCGCAGGCGCACATGATCAGCCGTTCCAGCTCTTCCGCCGTCCGCACGCCAGGACGGCGCACCACCAGACGGCCACCGATGCGCGTCGCGACCACGTCGGGTGAGGTGGTCGGCAGGTCGCCCGGCAGCGCGAGCGAGAGCAGGTCGCGCGGGGTGCGCCGCGCCAGCCCCGCAAGGCGCGGCTTCTCGCCCACCGTCCCACGCGGGGTCACGATGACCACGCCGACCGGCCCCTCCCGCCGCATCACGACGAGCGCGGCGAACGTGGCGTCTTCCGCCACCCAGTGAACCGCCGGAGACGCCCGCCCCTGGGCGGGCAGGATGCCCTCGCCCACGAGGCCCGCGACCTCCGCCGCGTCGAGCGGCGCGAGCGGGAGGTCGAGCTGAGCCGCCAGCGCCTCCGCCGCGCGGGGCAGCTCGCCCCGCCGACGGGCCACCGCCCGGACGACGAGGGCGCACGCGAAGAAGCCTGCCGCAGGCACGGCGAGGCCCAGCGCCAGCGTTCCCAGTTCGTCAAACGGCGTCATCCCCACGCAATCGACGCGCCGAACGTCCCGGAGGGTGCGGCCTTGCGCCATAATCCCGAAAGGATGACGGCGAGGCCGAGCTGGGACGCCTACTTCATGCAGATCGCGACCCTCGTGGCGACCCGCGCCACCTGCCCCCGCCGGTCGGTCGGCGCGGTCATCGTCCGGGACAAGCGGATCGTCTGCACGGGCTACAACGGCGCTCCCTCGGGCCTTCCCCACTGCCCGGAGCTAGGGCCCACGAACGAGTGGCCCGTCGGCTGCCTGCGCGCGGGCCACTGCATCCGGTCGCTCCACGCCGAGCAGAACTGCCTCCTCCAGGCGGCCCAGATCGGCGTCGCCTGCGAGGGCGCGACAATCTACGTCACCTGCCAGCCGTGCAACGCCTGCGCGAAGATGATCGTCAACGCCGGAATCAAGCGGGTCATCTACGAGGGCGACTACCCGGACGAGTTCTCCAAGGAGATCTTCCGGCTGGCGAGGATCGAGGTGCTCCGCTATCGCGAGGAGCGTCTGGAGGGGGTGGAACTCGGCTCATGATGCCCCTCGCCGTCGTCCAGGAGGCCCTCCTCAAGGGGTTCCGCTACCCCGCGCTCGCCGCCATGATCGCGCTCGCGGTCACGTGGGTCCTCACGCCGTGGGTGCGCTCGCTCGCCTTCGCGAAGGGCGCGGTCGACGATCCGAAGATCGACGACCGCCGCGTCCACAAGGAGCCGACTCCCCGCTGGGGCGGCCTCGCGATCTACGCGGGCCTCGTGGTCTCCTTGGGGGTCACCGTGACCGCCGCCTACTGGGGCGCGGCCGTCCGCTTTCCCCTGTGGCTTGTCGGCCTCGTGCTCATCGGCGGCGCGCTCGTCGTGGTCGGCGCACTGGACGACCTCTACCAGTACAAGGCGAAGGTCCAGGCGCTCGCCCTGCTGGGCGCAGGCTTCGCCATCCAGGCGTTCGCGCCCTCCCACCACATGGGCGAGGTCGCCCGCGTCCAGATCGCGACCCTCGGCATCCCGCTCGCGGTGAACGAGTACTGGCGGCTCGCACCCGCGTTCGCCGCCCTCCTCACCGCGTTCTACATCTTCGTGGTGACGAAGACGATGGACACCATCGACGGCGTCGACGGCCTCTCCGCCGGGATTGCGACGATCTCCGCCACCACCCTCACCATCATCGCGGTCTACGGTGGCCAACCGCGTGTCGCGATCGTCGCGGCGGCCCTCGGGGGCGCGGCGCTAGGCTTCCTCAAGCACAACTACAACCCTGCGCGCATCTTCATGGGCACCGGCGGCGCGTACGTCCTGGGCTTCACCCTCGCCTGCCTCTCCATCGTCGGCGCGCTCAAGACCGCCGCCGCCGCCTCGCTCCTCATCCCAGCCCTCGTGTTCGGCGTCCCGCTCTTCGACGCCTTCCGCGTCATCGCCCTGCGCCTCGCCAGCGGACAGCCCATCACCCAGGCCGACAAGCGCCACCTCCACCACTCTCTCCTGAAGCGCGGCCTGAGCCAGCAGCAGACGGTGTGGGTGCTCTACCTCGCCACCGGCGTCCTCTGCCTCGCCGCCCTCGTGCTGATCCGGAAGTATGCGTAAGCCCCTCGTCTTCTGCGTCGTCGGCACCCGCCCCGAGGCGGTTAAGATGGCCCCCGTCGTCGCCGAGCTCCGCCGATTCTCCGAGGTGGAGACGCGCCTCGTCTCGACCGGCCAGCACCGGGAGATCCTCCTCCAGGCCCTCGCCACCTTTGGCCTCGCGCCCGACGTCGATCTTGCGATCATGACCCACGGCCAGACCCTCGCGGGTGTCACCTCCAAGGCGCTCGAAGGGATCGATGGCCTGATCGACGCCCAGAAGCCCAGCATGGTCGTCGGCCAGGGCGACACCACCACCGCCTTCGTCGCCGCGCTCGCCGCCTTCTACCGCCGCGTGCCCTTCGCCCACGTCGAGGCCGGACTGCGCACCGCGACCATCGACGACCCCTTCCCCGAGGAGTTCAACCGCCGCGCCGCCGGGCTTGTCGCCACGCTCCACTTTCCTCCCACGGACTGGGCGCGCGACAACCTCCTTCGCGAGGGCAAGGACCCCGGGACGATCACCGTGACCGGCAACACCGGCATCGACGCCGTGCTGGGGGCGGCGGGGATCGGGACCGAGGTCTGGTATCCCGGTGGCGAGCGGATCGTGCTCCTCACGACCCACCGCCGCGAGAACTGGGGCGAGCCGCAGGTCCGGATCGCCCGCGCCGCCCGCGCCCTGATCGACCGTTTCCACGACACCCGCCTCGTCGTCGCAATGCACCCCAATCCCGCCGTGCGCGAGACCCTGCGCGGCGTGCTCGACGGCCACGACCGCATCGATCTGGTCGAACCGCCCGAGTACGGCCGCTTCGTCAAGCTCATGCAGCGCGCGAGCCTCATCCTCAGCGACTCCGGCGGCGTCCAGGAGGAGGCGCCCGCCTTCGGCATCCCCGTGCTCGTCCTTCGCGAGACCACCGAACGGCCCGAGGGGGTGGCCGCCGGCACCGCGAAGCTCGTCGGCACCGAGTACGACGCGATCCTGAACGAATCCGCCGCACTCCTGGGCGATCCCGTGGTGTATAACGCCATGGCCCAGGCCGTCAGCCCCTATGGCGATGGCCGCGCCGCCGCCCGCATCCGGTACGCCATCATGAACACGCTCGGAATCGACTCGCCGCTGGAGAACGCTTGGACCTTCTGAGGGCCGTCGTCTACGGAGTCGTCCAAGGGCTGACGGAGTTCCTGCCCGTCAGCAGCAACGCGCACCTGCGCCTCACGCCGTTGCTCTTCGGCTGGGAGGACCCCGGCGCGGCCTTCACCGCCGTCATCCAACTCGGCACCACCCTCGCCGTGCTCATCTACTTCCGCCAGGAGCTGCGCGCCACGATCTCAGGCTGGATCGCGAGCCTTCGGGGCGGTCCCAAGGACACGCCCGAGGCGCGCCTCGGCTGGGCGGTCACCATCGGCACGGTTCCCATCGTGATCCTCGGCGTCCTCCTGAAGCACCGGATCGAGACGTCGTTCCGCTCACTCTTCGTGATCGCCGCCTCGTTCATCGTGATGGGCCTGGTCATGCTCGTCCTCGACCGCCGTCCCGGCACGCGGCCCGAGAGCGACGTGAACCCGAAGGACGGCATTCTCGTGGGCCTCTGGCAGTGCCTCGCCCTCCTGCCAGGCATGAGCCGCAGCGGCAGCACCATCTCGGGAGCGCTCGCCCTCGGCTTCGACCGCGTCGCCGCCGCCCGCTTCTCGTTCCTGCTCGGCATCCCCAGCATCGCCCTCGCGGGCTTCAAGGAACTCTGGGACGAGCGCAAGGCGATTGGCGGGCCACTTCTGGTTCCCACGCTCGTCTCGACCGTCGTGGCGTTCGTCGTCGGCTACGCGAGTATCGCGTGGCTCCTGAAGATCATCCAGAAGCGGGGCGTGACGCCGTTCGTCTGGTATCGTCTCGCCCTCGGGGCGCTGCTCCTCTTCCTCCTCGGAACCCACCGCCTCGATCCCTCTGCAGGCGAAGCACCAGCAGGGCCGTCCGTATCGCATCTTGGACCTTAGCTGAGGGCCGGTAAAAATGCTGGGTTTAAGGTTGCTGCTTGGAAAGGGTCGCTTCTGGCTGTATGATGAATGAGACGTTTCTGCACGTCACTGGATTCTCCATGAACCTTAGATCTACGATCATGCTCCTTGGTGCGCTCGCTGCGAGTGTAGCCTCGGCCGCTCCGACGCTTGATATCGCCAACGGCCACTACTACGACCTCATCAATCCGTCGGGCTACTCTCCCACTTGGGAATCCGCGAGAGACGATGCCGCCTCGAAGAGCTTCTTTTCCGGCGGAAAGTTCTACCAGGGCTATCTGGCCACTGTGACCTCGTCGGCGGAGAACAGTTTCATCGTGAGTCTCGGCGCCGTTGACGGACTGTATCTGGGTGCGACCTACTCGGGACCGTCCGTGGGCCAGTACAGTTGGATCACCGGCGAAGCTTTCAGCTATACGAACTGGGCGGGTATCGAACCCAATGGAGACAACGGAACGATCCAGTACGCGGTTGGAGGTAACGGCACTTGGAACGACCTTCCTTACGACCAGTACGCAGGCACGACTTACGTTCGCGGCTATGTTGTCGAGTTCTCGGCCGTTCCGGGACCGGCTGCCGCCATTCCGTTCGTACTCGGCTTCCTTCGGCGCCGCCGCAAGCAGTAAGCTCTGAACGTCGGCCTTGGGTTCGACGCCCAAGGCCATGTTCCGTAAGAAGCCGCCCGCCCCGACGCTCCCGCCCGAGTGGATCGTCGTCGGCCTCGGCAACCCTGGCCCCGAACATCGGGGAACCCGCCACAACGTCGGCTTCGAGCTGGTCGACCGTCTCGCAGAACGCCACCGGATCAAGCTCGACCGCTCGATGCACCAGGCCCGCTTCGGCGTCGGCACTCTTTTCGAGACCGCCGTCGTCCTCGTCAAGCCGCTCACCTTCATGAACCTCAGCGGGCGGGCGGTCGCGCCCTTCATGCGCGACTTCAGCATGAAGCCTGAGCGCGTGCTCGTCGTCGCCGACGACACCGACCTCTCACCCGGTCGCATCCGCCTGCGCGCCGAGGGCAGCGCGGGTGGTCACAACGGTCACAAGAGCCTCATCGCTTCGCTCGGCACCCAGGAGTATCCTCGTCTAAAGATCGGCATCGGGCGCACCGCCAAGGACGCCACCATTGACCACGTCCTCGGCCCCTTCCGCCCCGACGAGCGGCCCGACATCGACGCGGCGCTCAAGCGTTGCGAGTTCGCCATCGAGACCCTCTTCCTCCGCGGACTGGAAGCCGCCATGCAGGAGGCGAATGGCGCCTAAGAGTCCCCTCTCCCCTCCGGTGGCGAGGGGGCAGGGGGTGAGGGGCAGCCTGTTGTTGAGCGGACTCCTGCTTACGGCCTGCCACCGATCCGAGCCACCCGCTCCATCACCGCCCACGACACCCTTCGTCCGCACCATCACACTTCCCGCCGGAACCCACGTCAAGCTCGTCCTCTTCGACGAGCTCACCTCCGGCGGCAGCGAGAAGGGCACCACCGTCCGGCTTGCCCTCGCCGAGGCCATCGACGGCCTGCCCGCCATGAGTCCCGCGACCGCCGTCGTCTCCGAGTCCCGGACCGAGGGCACCCTCGGCGGGCTGATGAACCGACCCGCCCGACTGAACCTGACCCTCCAAGCGCTTACCGGTCCCCACGGCGAGGCGATTCCACTCTCCGCCAATCCCAAGGAACCCAAAGATTTCGAACTGAATCGGGCGAACACCGGGCGTCCGGACACGCCCCAGAAGGCGCCGGAGGAGGTCGACGTCTCCGCCGGGGCCGCCATCCAGAGCCTGATCGAGAAAGGCGAAAGCGGCGGCCTCGACGCGCGGCAGGTCGGCGATCTCGCCCGGAAGCTCGGCATGGGCGAGACCGCCAAGCTCGCCGATGCCGGAAGGCTGGACGATGTCCGAAGGCTTGTGCAGAGCGTCCGGCAGGGCGCGGTCGTCGCGGGACTCGCCAGCGGAGGCACCGTCGCCGCCGCGCTGGAGCTCGTCAATCTCGCGGGCGACATGGGCCATCACCTGAGCCGCTCGCTCGGCGGTCGAAACATCCGCGCCTATCCCGGCACGGTCGTTCCCGCCTACATCGCGCGCGACACGACGGTCACGATCGGGTAGATCGTCCTCCTTGGACTGCGGGGTTCGGCCCCGCTTCGTAGCGGCAACGGAATCGCCCCGTCCTCTGCGCCGCCCAAATCGCCACGGGACTCGTAGTACCCTCGTGCCCGATCCTGTGATCATCGTCGGCGGGGGCCTCGCCGGGCTCGCCTGCGCGGGCGAGTTGCAGAAGAGAGGCGTGCCTTACCGGCTCTTTGAGGCGTCCGACCGCGTCGGCGGGCGAGTCCGCACCGACGTCGTCGAAGGTTTCCGCCTCGACCGCGGCTTCCAGGTCCATTTTCCCGCCTACCCGAATGCCGCACGGGCGCTTGAGGGGGCGGAACTCGACCTCCGACCGTGGCGCAACGGCGCGCACGTCTGGGACGGTGCGCGCCTGCGCACGATCGACCGCGACCGTCCTCTCGTTACGCTGAGGCACGGTGCTCTGCCGATGGGCGACCTTGTCCGCCTTCTGGCTCTCTCGGCCAAGGCGGCGAGCCAGTCGGTTCCGGCGATCCGCGCCCTCCCGGATACCTCCACGGATGCCGATCTGAAACGGCGTGGCTTTTCGGAGACTGCCTTCCGGCGGTTCCTGCGCCCCTTCTACGGCGGCGTGTTCGTCGATCCTGGCCTCGCCCTATCCCGCCGCCAGTTCCTGTTCGTCGTGAAGACGCTTGGTGAGAAGCCGGCGTCCCTCCCCAACGCCGGCATGGAGGCGATCCCCCTTGCGCTCGCCGCCCGGCTCGACGCCGAACGGGTCCACCCCGAGACGCGGGTCGACGAGATACTGAAACGCTCGGACGGTGGAGTCGACGGTGTCCGGATCGGCGGCGAACGCTTCGCCGCGGCGAGCGTCGTCCTCGCGACCGACGCCGATGTGGCCGCTCGCCTGAGCGATCTCCCGCTGTCGCGCGGCTGGCTCGCCAGCGTCGCGGTCTACTTCGAGTCGGAGGCGCCCGCCTGCGAGGGGGCGTACATCGTGCTGAACGGCACCGGGAAGGGCCGGGTCAACGAGGTCGCGCCGCTCACGAACGCCGCGCCCGGGTACGCGCCCGAAGGTCGGCATCTTCTCTGCGCGGTCGTGCTTGGCGACCCCGAGGAGTCCGATGCCGGGCTGATCGAGTCCGTCCGAGAGGAGACGCTCGCCATGTGCCCCGTCGCGCGAAGCCTCCGCTTCCTTCGCCTCGACCGCATCCGGCACCACCAGCTTCCGCAGGCGCCGGGCGATTTCGCCTCCCCACGCTCCACCCTGCCAGGATTAATCCTCGCCGGAGAAACCATGACCAACTGTAGCATCGACGGCGCCATCGAGAGCGGCTTTCGCGCCGCCGAGGCGGTGGCCCTATGAAGGTCGCCGTTATCGGCGCAGGCATGGCGGGCCTCGCCGCCGCGCGCGCGCTCGTCGACGCGGGTCACGAGGCCGTCGTGTTCGAGAAGAGCCGAGGCCTCGGCGGACGAGCCGCCACCCGCCGCAAGGACGGCTTCGTGTGGGACAGCGGCGCGGGCTATATCGACGAGGCGATGCTCCCGCACCTGCCGAAGGAGGGACTCGTGCGCGTGGACAAGCCCGTCTGGCTCTACAGCGGCGGGACCCCCCGGCCCGACCGGCCCACGGCGCCGCGCTACGCTTACCTCGAGGGCAACAACACCCTCGGAAAGCGGCTCGCCGCCGGACTCGACGTCCGCCGCGAGACGCGGATCGAGACGCTCGTCGGTTTACGAGAAGTCTATGACGCCATCGTCCTTACCGCGCCGATTCCCCAGACCCGCGAGCTTCTGGAGACCCTCGGCGAAGGGCGAGAGCTGGGCGGCGCGGAGTACCGCTCCTGCTTCGCCGTCTGTCTCGGCTACGATGCCCCCCTGGCGGAGCAGCCCTACACGGCGCTCATGGCGCGCGACGATCCGCTCGGCTGGCTGAGCCTGGAAGGCCAGAAGAGTCCCGGACGTGCGCCAGAGGGCGGCTCGGCTTTCGTGGCCCAACTCTCGGCGGAGTTCACGACGGCCAATTACGACCGGCCCTACCCCGAGCTCGTGGAGTTCGCCGCGGGGTACGTCCGTGACCTCTACGGTCTGAATAGTCCCGTCGCCTCGGACGTCATGCGCTGGCGGTACAGCCAACCCCTGGAGACAGGCGACTTCGACGCCGCCAACCCGCCCGAAACCCGCATCTTCGTCACGGGCGACGGCCTGGGCGGAGGCAAGCTCCACCTCGCTTACAACTCCGGTTTGCTGGCCGCCGAGAGGTGCATCGCCCTATAGCCGCAGAACGCCCTCGTGTCCGCCGCGTCTGCCGATCAGAACGGACTCGCGTCAAGGTCCGGCTGGATATCATTTGACTCGTCCATCCACGCCCTCCCCTTCGTCGTCAGGGTGTACCCCTTACCGTAGTCGCCGCTCGCGTCCTCGCTGGTCGTTTTGGGCGGGCCAGGGCGCAGGTAGCCCTGTTGGACCAAGGACCACGCCGCCTCCATGTAGAGCACGTTCGTTTCGAGCTTGGTGTGGGTTGGCTGGAGGTGCGTGCCCGAGTTCGTGATCTCCTCCCAGAGCCACGGCATGAAGAGGTCGTACTCGCGCGAGTGCTTGCGCATCCGCCCCGACGCATCGTCCCGAAGCTCCGCGATGAAAAGCCTGATGAACGCCTCGGCTTCCTCCAAGGTCGCCACGTCCGCCCCCTTGCGCATGTCCATGGCGAATACTACGGGTAGTGCCGCATTCCAGGCGGCATCCCTGAACGTTCCCGGTTTCAAGCCGTAGGTCAACCCCTCAGCCGCACATGGAACCCCACCACCGCCGCCGCGACATGGACGTTCAAGGATCGCCCTTTGCCCAGCATCGGGATGTACACCGCGCCGTCCCGGTGCTTCATCACGCTCCCGTACACCCCATTCGCCTCGTTGCCCAGCACCAGGCACGTCTTAGGCGGGTACCCGTACTCCAGATAGCTCTGCGCGCCTTCGGCGATCTCGACCGCCACGAGCGACCAGCCCTCCGCCTTCAGCTTTAGCGCGGCCTCCTCGTTCTTCTCGACGTAGCGATGCTGGACACGCCGATGGTGACCCAGCGAGGTGACACCGATCATCGGGTTGGGCAGCATGGGCGTTCGCCCGCTCATCACCATCTCCGACGCACCGCAGCCGTCCGCGACCCGGAACATCCCGCCCACGTTGTAGGCGTCCTCCCAATCCTGCAGAAGGAACGCGAGCTCGACGCCAGAGGCGTGTTCCGCCCGGAACTCCTTCATCATTTCCCGCACACCGGTCTTCGAGCGAATGGTGTTCACGCCCTAAGTGTGGCGCACCAAAAGTGGGAAAGGAATCACTCCCCTTCCCACTTACCCTTTGTCTCTCGTCCCCGCTCTACGAACCGGTCGGCCAAGGCTGGCTGGCCCAGTTGCTCGGCAGTCCCGCGTAGGTGCGAGGCGCGAGCGAGACGTACTTCAGTCGCGTCGGGTAGGTCGACCTGTGGTTCGCCACGAGGTACTTGGCGATCGCGTCGAGCTCGCGCTCGTTCCAAGGGGACATGAGCGGGTCGCGGGTGAAGAGCTTCTTGGTGAACAGCGTACGAATGAGACCGTTGTCCGTCTCATCCTGGCCCTTGCCAAGCGCGTTGATCACATCGTCGTAGCTCCGCGGGGCCTTCGGCTCCATGTCCATCATCATCTTCATGTCCGCCGTCGAGTCGCCCATCGGCGCCATCGAGCTCGCCGAGGCCTGGGCGCTGTCGTGCGTCGTCTGCGCCTCCTGGACGTTCTGGACGAGACCGCGCAGGATGGCCGTCTCGTAGTTGCCCGGCAGGCCGGCGATGAACGTCGTCAGGATGTAGGCGTCCGCCGCGTTGAGCTTCTTGTAGGCGTCCGCGACGAGGAACGCGGACAGCTCGAGGGGCTTGGACGACTTGGCGTCGGGCACCATCATCATGCCGCCCTGCCCGAAGGCAGAGACGGCGGTGGCCATGGCGAAGGCGGCGATCAGAGTTCGTTTCATCTTCATTTCCTTTTCTCGCTTCCTGGCCGGAGCCGGTCGCTTTCGTGACATCCGACTGCCTCAGGACCCCCGAGGGTTTCCGACAATCGTCAAAATCGGATTCAGCCTACTCGATCCCGACCGCTTCCAGCGTATGGCCCGCGTGGCGCAGGTGGTGCTCCAGACTGAAAAGCTCCTCGACCTGCTCGGGCGTGAGCCGCGATCGCACGTCGTCGTCCTGCGCGACCGATGTCTTGAAGTCCGCCCCTTCCCAGCTCTTCGCTGCGTTCCGCTGGGCCACCTTGTACGCGGCCTCGCGGGACATCCCCGCGTGGATCAGGGCGATCATCACGTGTTCGCTGAACACGAGGTCCCCCATCAGCCTCAGGTTCGCGGCCATCTTCTCGGGGAAGACGTGCAGACTCCGCAGGATCGTCGTTACACGACTCAGCATGAAGTCGGCAAGTTGGCACGAGTCGGGAAACACCACCCTTTCTACGGAAGAGTTCGTCAGATCTCGCTCGTGCCAAGTCGAAACGCTCTCCAGCATGGCGTGGGCATTGCCCCGTAGAAGCCGCGCGAGGCCCACCACGGTCTCGCTGTTCCAAGGGTTCCGTTTGTGCGGCATCGCGCTCGAACCGGTCTGCCCTGCCCCGAACGCCTCCTGCACCTCCAATATCTCCGTGCGCTGGAGATTCCGCAACTCCGTCGCGATCCGCTCCAAACCACTGCCGAGCAGCGCCAGCTCGTTCAGGAAGGCTGCGTGGCGGTCACGATTGATGATCTGGGTGCTCGAAGGATCGACCCCCAAGTCTAGGCTCTCGCACACGATCCTCTCCATTTTCGGCGAGGTGATCGCGTGGATTCCGACCGCGCCGCTCACCTTGCCGACCGCCACGTCCTTCCGCACCGTTCGCAGGCGCCCGATGTTCCTTTGCAACTCCGCGTACCAGTTCGCGCACTTCGCGCCGAACGTGATTGGCTCGGCGTGGATGCCGTGCGTCCGCCCGATCTGCGGCGTCATCGCGTGAGCCCTCGCGAGCCGCGCGATCTCGAACGCCAGCTTTTCGGCACTATCGATCAATACATCCGCCGAGTCGCGCAGCATGATCCCGAGGGCGGTGTCGATCACGTCGTAGCTCGTCACCCCGAGGTGGATGTACCGCCCTTCCTCGCCCGTGGTCTCCGCCAGATTGCGCACGAACGCCATGAGGTCGTGCCGCGTCTCCCGCTCGATTTCGTCCGATCTTTCCAGCGTAAAGCTGGACTTTCGAACCTTTTCGACGGCCTCGGTTGGGATGGCACCAAGCTTTGCGTGTGCCTCCACGATCGCGATCTCCACATCCCGCCACACCTCGTACTTTGCCTGTCGGCTCCAGATGGCGGTCATCGCGGGCGTCGTGTAGCGGTCGATCATCGTTCCTGAGGTTACCGTGGGACGGTAACTTATCCCTATGCTCGCCCTCCTCGCCCTTGTCGCCGGACGCTACGTGTCGCTCATGGGAACCGAACGGGCGGAGCTCACCCTCAAGCCGACTGGAGGCTACGCCTACCTCTCGCAGGGTTGCTTCCATCATGAGGTCTCCTCAGGCACCTACTCCATGGAGGGTGGAAGCATCGCTCTCGTCCCACCCGCAGAGATCCTCGGATCGCTGAAGGTCGACACCCTCCGCGCGGTGCGCTGGGGAGGGTCGACCTTCCTCCTCCCCGAGGCCGACCTCGCCGCCTTCGCCGCCCGAGTGCGCGACGGCTGGCGAGGCGAGGCCCGCGACTTCGGCTACCTTCGCGCAGACTCCCTCGGTGCCGTAAAAGGTGAACCCGAGCTGCCGACGCCCTGGCACTCGCAGCTTAACAAGGGCCTTGATGTCCATGTCACCTCGGTGGATGGCGCATCCCTCATGCTCGACGGCGGCACGGGCGAAGGGATACGCACTGGAACCACGCTTTCGGGAACCGTGGATGGCTGTGACATCCTCGTCGTCGTACGCACCGCCTTCGCCCATCAGTCGCTCGGTGCATGAGGCACGTTGGACGGAGGATGGCCTTCTCCCTCCTTCGTCGGAATCAAGCTGAGACTCGGAACCGAGAAGTCGGGCATCGCGCGATTCCTTTCGTCCGTGATCCTTAAAGGCGACCTGATACCCAAGCCCGAAGAGCCCTCATGACCTTCGATCCATCCGCTCTCCACCCCGCCGTCGCCGCCAAGGGTGGCCTGTCGTCTCCCTCTCTCGGCCCGTCCGAGCAGACCTACGCCGAAACTCTTACGGCTCTCGTCGACTCCCAGCGGAGCCGAGAAGAACTTGTCGAAGCCGCGTCGGTCCTCAACCCGCTCCTCGACGACCAACTTGCCCTCGAAGCCGTCGCCGCGAAGATCCTCAAGGCTGCCCAAGGCGCACGAGACGCCCGCTCTGGCATGGGCTGCGATCTCGCGCTGGACGATCTTCGGCTTGGACTCGACGACGCTCGCGCTCAGCTCGGCCAAAGGTCCTGATTTCTCGCCGTGTGCCGTATATGCCGTGTGCCGTATATTAGGAGCCGTGCGGCTCGATCCGAAGCTCGTCCATCCTTCTATCTTCAAGGCCACCGACGCGGCCATGTGGTCGGGTCAAGTCACGTCGCCCACTGGTGCCTCGACCGTCCAGGCTTCGGTCGAGTTTCAGAAGGTCTGGTTCCAGGAGTACGGCAAGGGCTGTTTCGCCTACCTCGCCCTCTGCGTCTTCGGCTTCGTCGGCGCGGTCCAGCTGGCGCAGCTGATGGACAAACCGTGGAGGGGACTCCTCATGATCGTGGTCCTGCTCGCCATGGTCGCGGGAGGCCTGCTCGCCTATCGAAGAAACCTCCGCCATATCACCGCGCCGGAGCTCGGCGCGATCCTCCCTCTGCTCGATCTCACGGACGTCCAGCGCGCGTACGCCGAAACCCTCGTCGCCCTGGATCGATCCGGTAGAACCCCCGCCGAGATCGAGGAGACGATGGGCGCCCTCAACGCTCTCCTCGACGAGGACGGGAAGCTCATCGAGACGCGGGACTCCATCACCGGCTCCGCTCAGCGCCTCGACCGGCAGACCCTCCTTTCGGAACGCGAGAAGATCGCGTCCCGCGTCGCCTCCTCCCAGGACCCCGATGCGAAGGCCGCTTTCGAAAGCTCGCTCGGACTCGTCAACGAGCGGATCGCGAGCTACGACGTTCTGGGTTCCGCCCTGGAGCGCATCGACGCCCACCAGGAACTGTTGCGCCAAGCCGTGCTCGCCACGAGAGACGCCGCCCTCCATCGCGCGGGAACCCCCATTCCTCTCCCCGCCCTTGGCACCGACTTCCTGTGCGCCGCCGTCGCGCTCGCCCGCGCTCAGACCACCGAGACCGAGCGCGCCCTCGCCGAACTTAGAGCGATCTGACTCCGAAGATGGTTCCCCTTGCCGACGCGGTGACAGTGCATCGAAGATCGCAGGCGCTCATCGCGGGCGGCAGGGGGAACCGTGGGGGAGGGGGTGCTCCCGATCATCGCCGCGCTTTATCGATGGTTGAACCGCCTATATCGCCCCGACAGAACGCGCCTTCGAACCGCACCGCCGCCGCCGCCTCGTAAGCCCGCGAACGCGCCTCCGCCAACGTGGCTCCCGAAGCCGAAGCCCCGATCACCCGCCCGCCGTTCGTCACCAGCCCACCATCGCGAAGCGCCGTCCCGGCATGGAAAAGCTTCGCGCCCTCAGGCAACGCCCCGACCGAGACCGGAAGACCCTTCTCGTAAGCGCCCGGATAGCCGCCGCTTGCCACCAACACCGTTGCCGCCGCGTTGTCCAACACCTCGGGAACCACGATCTCCGCGCCCGTCGCCGCCGCGAACAGCGCGTCGCCCAAGCCGTGTCCCAGCCGGAGCACCACGCTCTGCGTCTCCGGGTCCCCGAACCGGACGTTGTACTCTAGGCAATACGGTCTGCCGTCTTGGACCAACAACCCCGAGAAAAGCGTCCCCCTATAAGAGATTCCTCTCCGACGAAGCTCCTCCAAAACCGGCGCGACCACCCGCGCCTCCGTCTCCGCGACCAGATCCGGGGAAACCCACGCGCACGGCGACACCGTCCCCATCCCGCCCGTGTTCGGCCCGAGGTCTCCGTCGAACGCCCGCTTGTGGTCCTGCGCCGCCGGCAACGACACGAAGCCCGCGTCCCCGACGATTGTCAGGAGACTGAATTCTGGCCCTTCGAGCCGCTCTTCGATCACCACCGTCGCGCCCGCCTCGCCGTACGCGTGGTCCACCATCATCGAGCGGATCGCCGCTTCCGCCTCCTCGACCGCGTCACAAACGACCACCCCCTTGCCCAGGGCGTTGCCGCTCGCCTTCACCACCACCCGCCGACCCTCGCCGGAGCGGTTCCGTGCGTACTCCAGCGCCGGGTCCGCGTGGTGGAACGTGAAGAACTCCGCCGTCGGCACCCCCGCCGCCTGCATCGCCGACTTGCTGAACGCCTTGCTCGCCTCTAGCCGCGCGCCCTCCGCGCCCGGCCCATAGACGACCGCACCCACCGCCCTCAGCCGGTCTGCCAAGCCGTCGACCAAAGGCTCCTCGGGTCCGACCACCACAAGGTCGAAGCCCCGCGCGAGACCCACTAGATCGTCCGCCGGCACGCACTCGACGTCCTCCGCGATGCCTGGGTTGCCCGGCGCGCACACGACCTCGTGCTCCTGCGCCAGCTTCCACGCCAAGGCGTGTTCCCGCCCCCCCGAACCGACCACCAGGATCCGCATTGACCTATTGTGGCTCGGGCGTCTCGCCCGAGTGTCTTGCGACCGTCTCGGTCGTGTCACCGAAAAGCAGCCAGCTCTCCAGTCCGAATCCGCCCCGCTTCACGTTATAATAGGCCGAACCCCAGAAAGGCCTGGGATTCGAGGGAACATTGGCAGGAGTCGCGTTTCAGCACGTCAACAAGATCTACGGCAAGGACGTCAAGGCCGTCAACGACCTCAACCTGGAGGTCCGTGACAAGGAGTTCATGGTCCTCGTCGGGCCCTCCGGCTGCGGAAAGACCACCGCCCTGCGCATGATCGCAGGCCTGGAGGAGGTCACCGAGGGCACCATCGCCATCGGCGACGTGAAGGTCAACGACGTGCCGCCCAAGGACCGCGACATCGCGATGGTGTTCCAGAACTACGCGCTCTACCCGCACATGAACGTGTACGACAACATCGCGTTCGGCCTGCGCCTGCGCGAGCTGAAGTCGTTCTTCTGGCAGATCGCCAACTACGCCAAGGCCAAGGCGGTCAAGGCCGACATCGACGCCCGCGTCTACGAGGTCGCGAAGATGCTCGACATCGAGAAGTACCTGCAACGCAAGCCCAAGGAGCTTTCCGGCGGCCAGCGCCAGCGCGTCGCCCTCGCTCGCGCCATCGTCCGCAAGCCCAAGGTCTTCCTCATGGACGAGCCGCTGTCGAACCTCGACGCCAAGCTTCGCGTCCAGACGCGTGCGGAGCTGATCCGCCTCCACCGCACCCTCGGCATCACCACCGTCTACGTCACCCACGACCAGGTCGAGGCCATGACCATGGGCCAGCGCATGGCCATCATGAAGGACGGCGTCCTCCAGCAGTGCGACCAGCCCGAGCAGGTGTACAAGTATCCGGTCAACAAGTTCGTCGCATCGTTCATCGGCTCGCCCCCCATGAACTTCCTCGACGCCACCATCACCGGCGGCCGGGTCGACGTCGGCGCCTTCAGCATTCCCCTCCCCGCCGGCCACGCTGCCGCCTTGCTGGAGGGCCGCAAGGTCACCCTCGGCATTCGACCGGAGGACATCTTCGACGCGAACCTCGCCAGCAACGTCCAGGCCGACGACGCGAACACCATCGACGCCCACGTCGACGTCCTTGA
>CAXTOO010000019.1:0-16710 GCA_964245875.1 uncultured Fimbriimonas sp.
CGATCATGTTGTCGAGGATCGTTGGGAAGATGCCCCGGCCCATGCTGTCCTGCGAGACGAAGAACGGCATCCCCGGCTTCGTCGTCGCGGGCACGTAGACCGTCACCCGCCGCGTGTACGGCACGATCTCGCCCGCGGGCACCTTCGCGATGCCCGGATAGAAGCGGCTCTCCCTGGAGTCCATCGTGAACGTCACGACGCGCCCCTTCGGGACGCCGTCGCGCGGCGTCAGCTCCGGCGCGTTCGCGTAGGGCGGCTTCAGGAAGTAGTCGCCCACGTCGGCCTTCGCCGTGTAGGGCGTGAGGCGCGCGGTGTCGACGATCGCCGGCGTCTGGGCCAGCAGCAGGAGGGGAAGGGCGTTCACCATTGGACGCCCCCTAGATTAGCTTACAGCGCGACCTTCTCGTTGTCGTTCAGCGAATCCGCTGGACCCGAGCCGGTGAGCTTCGACTTCACGTAGCTCGCCGCCGTGTAGAGCAGGCCCGACTTGCTTTCCCAGAACTCGCCGTTCGTCGGGTCCACGTGGATCAGCACGATCTTCGGGTCATCCTTGCCGCCGGGAAACCACGCGGTGAGCACCTCGTTCCACTTCTCGTGGATCTTCGCCCGGTCGTCCGTCAGTGTCGCCGTGCCCGACACCGCGACGTAGTCGCTGCCGTGCGGGTCGGCGAAGCCCAGCGCCACCTGCGGGTTCGCCCGCACGTTCGCCTCGACCGCCGAGCCCTTCTCCGCGAAGAACCAGAGGTCGCCGTTCGCGTCCGCCTCCTGGCTCGCCATCGGCCGCGTGTGGAGTGCGCCGCTCGCCTCCACGGTGGTCATCATCGCGATGCGCACCTTCTTGATCATGTCGTAGAGCTTCGCGCGGTCGTCGTTTGCCATGCCCTACTCGGACCCCGCACGCCGCGTTTGGGTTCACTGAGGGGCATGACGGTCTGGAACGACGGCGACTACACGGGCAAGGGTCTCCCCGAAGAGGCGGGACGGCTCCTGCGCGAAGGCGTGCAAAGCCTCGTCGGCGGCGAGCCGCGGGGCGAGATCCTCTTCGGCCAGCCCGACCCGAAAAAGGCGCTCGCACTTCCCGACCTCAAATGGATCCAAGTCACCAGCGCGGGCTACACCCGCTACGACAACGACGACTTTCGCCCGAGACTCAAGGCGAAGGGCGCGATCCTCACCAACAGCTCCTCCGTGTTCGACGAGCCCTGCGCCCAGCACCTCCTCGCCCTCCTCCTCGCCCACGACCGCTGCCTTCCGCAGGCGTTCGACGAGCAGCGCGGCGGCCGAGACTGGCCCGGAGAGCGCATGCGGATGCACTCGCGCCTCCTCCAAGAGGGCAGCCTGCTCATCGTCGGCTACGGCGCGATCGCCCGCCGCCTCGTCGAACTCCTGAAACCCTTCGGCATGGACATCAAGGCCGTCCGGCGAACCCCTACGGGCGACGAGGCCGTCCCCACCTTCCCCCTCGAAGAGCTCGACCGCCTTCTCGCCGAGGCCGACACCGTCGCGAACATCCTCCCCGCCAACGCCGCCACCGCCGGCCTCTTCGACAAGGCCAAGTTCGCCCGCATGAAGGACGGCGCCGTCTTCCTCAACATCGGCCGCGGCACCACCGTCGACCAGGACGCCCTCCTCAAAGCCATGCCCCGACTCGGCGCGGCGTACCTCGACGTCACCGACCCCGAGCCCCTTCCCAAAGACCACCCGCTCTGGTCCGCGCCGAACCTCTACATCACCCCCCACACCGCCGGCGGCCACCGCGGCGAGGAGGTCCGCCTCGTCCGCCACTTCCTCGCGAACCTGGAGCGGTTCGAGAAGGGCGAGGAGCTGAAGGATCGGGTGATGTAGCCTCCGAGAGGGTTTCCCCCTATTGCTCCTCAAGGGGAACTACCTCCGGAATCAGGCCACCAGCTTCAACTCGGCCCCCGTCGAAGTCTCAAAGATGCCGACCGGCTCGGAGGGCTTCGTGCGAAGCGTCGCCACCGTCGCCGTGACCCGAAACCACTCCGTCGAGTCCGCCGCGTACCGTATCGTCGACCTCGGCTTGCCGCCGGGGGCGGTGGAGGTTCGGGCGACGGCGATCAACAACCGGGGCGAGGTGCTGGCTGAGGTGCCGTACCGAATCACGCAGACGCCGGATAAGCCGGGCGGCGCGAAGTGGATTAACGGGCACGCCTATCTCTGGCGCGAAGGCCGCTTCATCGACTTCGGCGAGCTGGACGGCACGGATATGTTGGACGATCCGCTCACGACCGACCCTACCGCGCTCAACGATCGTTCCGTCGCGGTCGGCACCGAGGGTACGGGAGGACCGATCTTCATGTCCGGGCGAAAGTGGGTCTATCCCTTCGTCTGGCGCGGACGCGGGATGGTCCGCCTCGCTCCCGGCCAGACGAACATCCCGCGTGCGATCAACGTTCGAGGTGACATCGTAGGGGGCGACCACTGGCGCGGGTGGGCAATGCTCGACGGAAAGGTCTAGGGCATCGGTACGCTGGCGCGCAACTCGTCGGACGCGCTGGCGATCAACGCACACCGCATGATCCTCGGCGGCTCGACCTACGGCGGGAAGCCCGGCACGATCGACTACGACCTGCCCTATCGTGCGGTCACGATCGACGGCAACCATCGTCCGTTCCACATGGTGCCCGTGCCGCTGCCGAAGGGCTACCGACAGTCGGGCGGTCGGGCGCTGAACGACGCGAGCACGATCCTGGCGGTGGCCTCAAACGGCCCGTTTGCGGGGAAGAGCCAGACTTACCTTGTAGCGGACGGATCGTTCCCTTGCCGTTCGGCGAGGTGATGAACGGGCGTGACGAGGTCGTGGGCGGGTCGCCGCTCTCCATATGGCGGGAGGGGCGTGTGACGCGACTGCCCGCGTTCTCGGGTTGGAAGCCGGAACACGCCATAGGCATCAACGATCTCGGGATGATCTGCGGTTCAGGGCTGCACGACGGGAAGACACGGGCGTTCGTGCTGGTGCCGTTCGCAGGGTTCGGCGGCAGGCGCTAGTGGACTCGGCGGTAGTGGGCGACAGTGAGACCGTCATCGGCGGGCGGATGAGGGAGGACGGGCGGGACGCTCCAGAAGACGATCGCCCAGACTTCGTCAGGGAGAGCGGCGTTGACGCCGCGCAGGTGTCCGGCGTATCCCTCTAACGGTTCGATGGCCTCCAGGCTCTCGGCGACGGCGTCAGACTCCTCGCCTCCGAAGCCGGGACCTGCGAGGCGGTGGACGAGAGTGAGATAGCCGCCGACGCGGGTGTCCTCCAGCCTGAGGCCGTGGCGTCCCTCTAGGCGGAGGTGACGCACGGTCGAGGGAACGACGGGCATCGGGTCGCCCTCCGGGAGGCTCTCGATGCGTGACCGCAGGTGGGCCGATGCGCACGCCTCGTCGGCGAAGTGGATCAGCCCGAGGCCGGAACCCTCATCGCCAAGTGCGGTCCAGGCGGAGCCGCCGATCAGGCCGATTCCGCTCTCGTCGTCTTTGAGGGAGGGCATCCAGCCTTCGGGGACGCCCGAGAAAAATTCGACGATCACGAGGATTTCGTTCACAAGGCCTACTACTGTCGCGAGAGCGCGCAAGGCGGCATGAAGGCTTCACCCCCTCTTCCCGTGAGGGTGGAGGGGAGATCATTTGAAGCCGGCGCCTCCGGTGACGCCGTACACCTCGCCAGTGACGTAGCTGGACTCCTGGGAGGCCAGGAGGACGTAGATCGGGGCGATCTCGGCGGGCTGGCCGGGGCGCTTGTAGATCGACTCGGAGCCGAAATTCTTGACCATCTCCTGGGTCTGGCCTCCGCTGGGCTGGAGCGGGGTCCAGAAGGGACCGGGGGCGACGGCGTTGACGCGGATGCCCCTGTCGATGAGCTGGGCGGCGAGGGCCTGGACGAAGGCAACGTTGCAGGCCTTGGTCTGGGCGTAGTCAAGGAGGGTCTTGGAGGGGTCGGAGGCCTGGATGGAGGCGGTGGCGATGATGCTCGCGCCGGGCTCGAAATGGGGGAGGAGGGCCTTCGTGATCCAGAAGGGGGCGTAGACGTTGGTCTTGAAGGTGTCGTCGAACTGCTCGGTGGTGATGTCCTCGATGCTCGGCTGGCTGGTCTGCTTGCCCGCGTTGCTCACGAAGATGTCGATGCCGCCGAGGGCTTCGACGGCCTTCTGGACAAGATCCTTGCAGAACGCCTCGTCGCGGACATCGCCGGGTAAGGTGACGGCCTTGCGGCCTGCGGCCTCGATGAGCTTCACGACCTCCCGGGCATCGGCCTCCTCCTGGGGACGGTAGACGAAGGCGACGTCCGCACCCTCGCGGGCGAAGGCGATGGCGACGGCGCGTCCGATGCCGGAGTCGCCGCCGGTGATGAGGGCCTTGCGTCCAGGAAGTCGGTCCTTGCCTTCGTAGGTGGTCTCGCCGTGGTCAGGGGTTGGCACCATCTTGGAGACGGTGCCGGGCGCGTCCTGGGGCTGCTCGGGGAAGGGCGGGGCAGGGTATTGGGTGAGGGGGTTCTGCTTGGCGTACTGGTTGGGCATGGCGTCGTCGTGTTCGGACCCTTTCGGGTAGGTCTGGGTTCGGCCCGAGAGTGGCTCTTCTATATCCTCTAAGGCACCGTGCGACCGACTGCCGAAGCGAGCAGGACGGTCACTCCGTCCTGCCGAGAGCGGTGCGTGGAGAGGTTGACCGTGCGGACGGTCCGCGCCTCGCCGCCGGGGCATCCCACCCGTACGTCGAGCGGCGTGAGGGGTCCGAACTCGGTGCTCTGCGCGAGGAAGCGCTCCATTCGCGGGCGGTCGGGAGCCCAGACGGCGGCGACCATCCGGTCGAGGGAGACCGTCCCGTCCTCCGCCTCCACGCCGAAGAGGAGCTTCGAGACATCGCCGAGGATGACCTGCCGCTCGGCAGGACGCCACGCCCAGTCGGCGACGCTCCTCGCCCGCGCCCGCTCGACGACCCTGCGCTGGGGGTCGGACTTGTCCGCCGCCAGGGTTCCGACCACGGCGAGCGCGATGGCGTGGGTCCGGTTCACGCCTCCAACCTTGCGCCGAATCCGTAGCCAGTAGGTGCGAAGGGTTGGGACGGAGACCGAGGGCCGCTCGCTGATCTGCTGGTCGGTCGCGCCCGTCGCTCCCAGACGCAGCACCTCCTTCTCCCGCTTCGAGAGGGCGTAGGCAACCCTATCCAAACGACCGGTGGCCCTCCGTCTCGACGCATGCCGAAAAAATCGCTTTGGACGACATCCCCGCTTGAGCTCGGCGATAGTGGACGACGTGCGCGGGGTGATGTTCCTCCACAGACGCCGAGGGTTCGAAAATCGGACGGCAAGTCGCCCATTTCGTCGGCGTGTCAGATCTGACGACCTCATGGTGGGGACGCCAACCGTGCGGAAGAGGAATAATGCGTCACCAATGAGCCTGATCGATCGACTCCTCGGGGCGCGCATCGCGAGCGACAAGGAGGACGAGAGCCGTGTCGGTGTGTGGGAGGGCATCCCCATGCTGGGCCTTGACGCCCTCGGCTCGTCCTCCTACGGACCCGAGGCAGCCCTCACGGTGCTCATCCCACTCGGCACGATGGCAGCGACCTACGCCCTGCCGGTGATCGGCGTGATCACCGCCCTGCTGATCGTGGTGTTCCTCTCGTACCGACAGACGATCGCGGCGTACCCGAACGGCGGCGGCTCGTTCACAGTGGCGCACGAGAACCTGGGGGCGAAGGCGGGCGTGTTCGCGGCGGCGGCGCTCATCCTGGACTACCTGCTGAACGTCGCTGTGGGCATCTCGGCGGGCGTCGGGGCGCTGGTGTCGGTGTTGCCGGGCCTGCACCCGCATATGCTCGCGCTGTGCCTCGGCATCCTCGCGGTGATCACCGTCGTGAATCTGCGCGGGGTGCGTGAATCAGGGGTGGCGTGGGCGGTGCCGACCTATCTGTTTCTCGGCTCCATGTTCCTGGTCCTCGGGATAGGCCTGTTCAAGTCGGTCGTCTCGGGCTTCCACCCCCATCCGGTGGTCGCGCCGCCCCCGCCCGTCGTCTCGGCGGAGACGACGAGCGTGGTGGGCCTGTGGCTGCTGATGCGGGCCTTCGCCAGCGGCTGCACCGCGATGACCGGCGTGGAGGCGGTGAGCAACGGCGTGACCGCGTTCAAGGAGCCGACTGTGAAGAACGCGCGGGCGACGCTGGCGGCGCTCGTCGGCGCGCTGGTGGGTTTGTTGGTGCTGATCGCGATCCTCGCGCGAGTCTACGGGATCGCGGCGACGGACCCCGACAAGCCGAACTACCAGAGCGTCGTCTCGATGCTGGTCAGCGCGATCGTCGGGCGGGGCGCGCTGTACTACGTGACGCTTGGCTCGACGCTCGCCGTGCTCGCGCTCTCCGCGAACACGAGCTTCGCGGACTTCCCTCGCCTCGCCCGTCTGCTCGCGAACGAGGAGTTCCTACCCCACGCCTTCGGAAACCGAGGGCGGCGGCTCGTCTACTCGGCGGGCATCCTCGTGCTGGCGGGGCTTTCGGCATTGCTCCTGATCGTGTTCGGAGGCGTCACCGACCGGCTCATCCCGCTTTTCGCCATCGGTGCGCTGTCGGCGTTCACGATGTCGCAGGCCGGCATGGTGCGGCACTGGCAGCGCGAGGGAGGCGACCGGAAGAAGATCCTGCTCAACGGCACGGGCGCGGTCTGCACGGCGGTCGCGCTCGCGGTGGTCCTCGCCGCGAAGTTCACGGAGGGCGCATGGATCACCGTGATCGTCGTCGCGGGACTCGTCGGGCTGTTCTGGAGCGTGAAGCGGCACTACGCGCACGTCGCGCGGTCGACCGCCTGCGAGGCGCCGTTGAACGTCGAACGCAAGGAGCCGCCCATCGTGATCGTGCCGGTGATGCGTTGGAACAGGGTGTCGGCGAAGGCGCTCCGATTCGCCATCAGCCTCTCGGACGACGTCGATGCGCTCCACGTGGCGATCGACGACGAGGGCGTGCTGCGCATCCACGACCAGTGGCGGCGCTTCGTGGAGGAGCCGCTCGACGGGGCGAGTTGCCCCAAGCCGCGCCTCGTTGTCACCCGGTCGCCTTACCGGCGCGTGTTTGGACCGCTTCTCGACTTCCTCAAGGAGACGCAGGCGCGCGCGCCGGAGCGGACGGTCGCGGTGGTGATCCCCGAGTTGGTGGAGGCGAAGTGGTACCAGTACCTGTTGCACAACCAGCGGGCGACGGTGCTCAAGGCGGCGCTCCTCCTCCACGGCGGAAGCCGGGTCGTCGTGATCAACGTGCCGTGGTATCTGGAGGAACCGAAGGTCGATTGAGAGGCTTGCGTAAGTGTCGGCACGAGAGCATCCGGCCCGCACAAATGCCAGATCGCCCTTTGAGGTATGTTCCTCGGCGGGGTAGAAGAAGATGATAATGCTTTCGCCCATCCGACCATGAGTAAGTCCGTTCTGATCACCGGAGGCGCCGGATTCATCGGCTCCCACCTCGCCGACGAGCTTCTCGCGCACGGCTACCGCGTACGGGCCCTGGACTCGCTCGCGCCGCAGGTCCACGGCCCCGACGCGAAGCGACCGGACTACCTCCATGAGGACGTCGAGCTCCAGGTGGGCGATGTGCGCAACCCCGACGCGGTCGAGAAGGCGCTGGAGGGCGTGGACCACGTGTTCCACTTCGCGGCGGTGGTCGGCGTCGGGCAAAGCATGTACGAGATCGTGCGTTACACCGACGTGAACACCCTCGGCACGGCGGTGGTGCTGGAAGCGCTCGTCAAACGTCCGGTCGAGCGGCTGGTGATCGCGTCGAGCATGAGCCTGTACGGCGAGGGGCTTTACCGCCGCGCGGACGGCACCGTCGCGGAGGCGAAGGAGCGCTCGCTCGAACAGCTCAAGGCGGGCGACTGGCAGGTGCGCGACGCCGGGGGCAACGTCCTCATGCCTGAGCCCACGCCCGAATGGAAGACGCCGCAGAACCCGTCGATCTACGCGCTGAACAAGTACGACCAGGAGAAGATGTGCCACATGGTCGGGCGGGCGTACGGCATCCCGACGGTCGCGCTCCGCTTCTTCAACGCCTTCGGGACGCGGCAGGCGCTCTCGAACCCCTACACCGGCGTCCTCGCCATCTTCGGGTCGCGCTTCCTCAACGACAACCCGCCGCTCATCTTCGAGGACGGCCAGCAGCTTCGCGACTTCGTGAGCGTCAAGGACGTGGCGCGGTCGTGCCGCCTCTCGGTCGAGCGCGAGGAGGCGGTCGGAGAGACGTTCAACATCGGCAGCGGCATGAGCTACACCATCGAGGAGACGGCCCGCAAGGTGGCGAAGTCGATGGGCAAGGAAGGGCTGGAGCCGGACATCAGCGGTAAGTACCGCATCGGCGACGTGCGGCACTGCTTCCCCGACATCTCGCTCGCGCGGACGAAGCTCGGCTACGAGCCGGAGATTCTGCTTGACGACGGCCTCGCGGAGCTTTCGGAATGGGTCGCGGCGCAGACCGCCGAGGACCACGTCGACCGGATGCGGGCGGAGCTGACCGCGCGAGGATTAGCGGTTTGAACGGTCCCGCGCTCGTCGTGGGCGGTGCCGGCTTTATCGGGACGAACGTCGCGGACCGGCTGCTTTCCGAAGGGCGCGACGTGATCGTGTTCGACAGTCTCTCGCGGGCGGGAGTCGACCGCAACCTGGCGTGGCTGCGCTCGAAGCACCCGGGGATCGAGTTCGTCCACGGCGACGTGCGGGATCGTACTTCGCTCCGGCCCGTCGTGGAGCGGGCGGGCGAGATCTATCACCTCGCGGCGCAGGTGGCGGTCACGACCTCGCTCGTCGATCCGATCGACGACTTTGAGCGCAACGCGCTCGGCACCCTGAACCTTCTGGAGGAGATCCGACGACTGGACACCCCACCGCCGCTCGTGTTCACTTCAACGAACAAGGTGTACGGCGGGCTGGAGGACCTGGAGATGGTCCTGCGCGGCGGTCGCTACGAGCCGAAGGACGCGCTCGTCCGGATGCGCGGCGTGGGCGAGGATCGCTCCTTGGACTTCCACAGTCCCTACGGCTGCTCCAAGGGCGCGGCCGATCAATACGTGATCGATTACGCGCGCACCTTCGGCCTGCCCGCCGTTGTGTTCCGCATGAGCTGCATCTACGGCCCGCACCAGTGCGGCACGGAGGACCAGGGCTGGGTGGCGCACTTCCTCATCCAGGCGCTCGCGGGCTGTGGCATCACGGTCTACGGCGACGGCGGGCAGGTCCGCGACGTGCTCTACGCGCCCGACCTCGTGGATGCGTTCCTTCTCGCTCAGAACGGCATGGACCGTCTGCGCGGACAGGCCTTCAACATGGGCGGCGGGCCGGAGAACACCGTCTCCCTGCTGGAGTTCCTCGACGCCATCGAGGCGATCCACGGGGTGCGTCCCGATGTGTCGTTCGGCGACTGGCGTCCGGGCGACCAGCGGTACTACGTCTCCGACACGACCAAGTTCCGGCAGGCGACCGGCTGGGAGCCCCGCCATTCCGCCCGGCAGGGCATTGAGGCGCTGTACGGCTGGCTCGGCGGCACGCCCGCCAAGGTAGCGGCGTGATGGAACTCCGGAGATGGTTCCCCTTGGCGCCGCCGCGAAAATGCTTCGGGTTTCGACTGTTAACCAGCGCGAGGGGGAACCGTGGGGGAGGGGGTGGTGCCGATCACCTCGGCCAAACGGATGAAGGGCCGCACCTTCGCCCTCAACTTTCCTTGTGGAGGGGGTCCGCCGCGCTATGAAAGCCGCCCGGATCACCGCCCCCGGCACCATCGAGATCATCGATACCCCACCCCCCGAGCCGGGTCCGACTGAGGTCCGCGTCAAGATCGAGGGCACCGGTGTGTGCGCCTCCAACATCCCGCCCTGGGAGGGCCGCGAGTGGTTCTCCTACCCGATGGAGCCGGGCAACCTGGGCCACGAGGGCTGGGGCCGCGTGGATCGGGTCGGCGAGGGGGTGATGGACCTGCAACTCGGCGACCGAGTCGCCATGCTCTCGAACCACGCCTACGCGGAGTACGACGTCGCCTCCCAGGACTCGGTTGTAAAGTTGCCGCGGGAGTTGGAGGGGACGCCGTTCCCCGGCGAGCCGCTCGGCTGCGCGGTGAACATCTTCCGCCGCTCCCACGTGAAGGCGGGCGACACCGTCGCGATCGTCGGGATCGGCTTCCTGGGTGCGCTGCTGACGAAGCTCTGCGCCTCCGCCGGGGCGCAGGTGATCGCCGTCGCCCGCAAGGAGGAGGCCCTGGCCCTCGCCCGCGAGATGGGCGCGGCGGAGGGGGTGCCGATGGACGACCACTGGCGGGTGATCGAGCGGGTGAAGGAACTGACCGGCGGCGTAGGGTGCGACGTGGTCATCGAGGCGGTGGGGAAGCAGTGGCCGCTAGACCTCGCAACGGAGTTGACCAAAGAGATGGGACGCCTCGTGATCGCGGGCTACCACCAGGACGGCCTGCGGACGGTCAACATGCAGGTTTGGAATTGGAAGGGCCTCGAGGTGACGAACGCCCACGAGCGCGAGAGCGCGGTCTACGTCCGGGGCATCGAGGAGGCCGCGCGGGCGGTCGCCGACGGCTCGCTCGACCCCAGTGCCCTCTACACCCACCGCTTCCCGCTTGAGGAGATGGGGACCGCGCTGGACCTAACGCGCGACCGCCCGGTCGGCTTCATGAAGGCCCTGGTGGTTTTTGAGTGACCAACCCTCACCCCCCGCCCCCCTTCTCCGGAGAACGGTGGGGAGGAAGAGTTCTGATGACTGCCGACGCCGTGGGCGGGGTGTGGACCTATACGCTTGACCTCGTCCGGGCTTTGCCGGATCTTGAGTTTCTCGTCGCAACGATGGGGCCGCGCCCGACTCACGAGCAAGCGGCCCAGATGCGCGCCTTGCCAAACGTCGTTCTGGAAGAGAGCGATTTTCGTCTTGAATGGCAGGACGATCCTTGGGAAGACGTCGACGCGGCAGGCAAGTGGCTGCTTGAGATCGAGGATGACTTTCTTCCCGACCTCGTTCACCTCAACGGCTTCGCTCACGGCGCATTGCCCTTCCAGGCGCCGAAGCTCGTCGTGGCGCATTCTTGCGTCCTCTCGTGGTGGGAGGCGGTGAAGGGCGAGCCCGCACCACCTGCGTGGGATCGCTACCGCGAGGCGGTGGGGAAGGGCCTGCGGATGGCGGACCTCGTCGCCGCGCCGACGAGAACGATGCTCCTTGAGACGGAACGGCTGTACGGCCCCCTCGCGCGAACGGCGGTCGTCCCGAACGGTCGAGGCGAAACCGCTTTGAAGCCGAAAGAGCCGTTCGTCTTCGCCGCCGGGCGGATGTGGGACGAGGCGAAGAATGTCGCGTCGCTCACTTCCATCCAGTGTTCATGGCCCATCCGTGTCGCGGGCGAAGGCTCCGCCACGGGGCGATTGCCTGCTTCGGAGGTTCTGGATTGGATGGCACGGGCGTCGATCTACGCTCTTCCGGCACGCTATGAGCCATTCGGCCTTTCGGTCCTAGAGGCCGCGCTCGCCGGTTGCGCGCTCGTGTTGGGCGACATTCCCTCGCTCCGCGAAAATTGGGACGGACGGGCGCTGTTCGTCCATCCCGACGACAGGGCGGAACTTCAGGCCGTGCTCTCGCATCTGATCGACGACGACTCTCTTCGGAACCGGCTGGGCGTGGCAGCACGGGAACGTGGACTGGAACTGAGCCTTGAGAGATTTGGGCAAGGGTACCGAGAGCTGTACGGTTCGCTGTGGCATCAACGTCCCGCCCATGCCTCCGCGACCAGGCTCGGGACGAGCCTGGAACCCGTCGGCGGGACGCCGATGCCACAGGTGTCATGAACGTCAAGATCTTCTGCCACTCGCTCCTCTCGGACTGGAACCACGGCAACGCCCACTTCCTGCGCGGCGTCGTTTGGGACCTCAAGGCCCGTGGCCACGACGTTGCGGTGTTCGAGCCGAAGAATGCCTGGAGCCTGACGAACCTCCTCGCCGACCGCGGCCCCGACGCGGTCGAAGGCTTTCGCCGCGCCTACCCCGGACTCGATTCGACGGTCTACGATCCTGCGGCGCTCGACTTGGATCACGCCTTGGAAGGCGCGGACCTTGTGCTCGTCCACGAGTGGAGCGACCACGATCTCGTCGGTCGCATCGGCGAGCACCGGAAGACGCGCGGCTACCGCCTTCTGTTCCACGACACCCACCACCGCGCCGTCACCGAGGAGGCGAGCATGGCCGCCTACGACCTCTCGGGCTACGACGGCGTGCTCGCCTTCGGAGGGGTCATCCGCGACCTCTACCTCACACGGGGCTGGGCCAAGCGGGCCTGGACCTGGCACGAGGCCGCCGACCCGCGCGCGTTCCGCCCGATGCCTGAGATCGCGAAGACGACCGACCTCGTTTGGGTAGGAAACTGGGGCGATGAGGAGCGGACCGCCGAACTCCACGAGTTCCTGCTGGAGCCGGTCAGGGCGTTGGGCCTGAGCGCGAGGGTCTACGGCGTCCGCTACCCCGAGCACGCGATCAAGGCGCTCGCCGCGGCCGGGATCGTCTACGAGGGTTCCATCGCGAACTACGACGCGCCGCTGGCCTTCGCCAAGGCGAGGGTCACCGTCCACGTGCCCCGCCGCCCTTACGTCGAGGCCCTGCCCGGAATCCCAACGATCCGCCCCTTCGAGGCGCTCGCCTGCGGCATTCCGTTAGTGTCCGCGCCCTGGGACGACGCGGAGGGGCTGTTCACGCGGGACGAGGACTTTCTCGTCGCCCGCGAAGGCGCGGAGATGCGCGGCCACCTTCGCCACCTCCTCGACGACCCCGCCTTCGCGGCCTCGCTGGCCCAAAGGGGACGCGAGACCGTGCTTGCCCGCCACACATGCGCGCATCGGGTTGACGAGCTGATGGCCATCGTCGCCGACCTGAACGCCGGCACGAACCATCTGGCGGCTACGGGAGAGTCCACAAAGACGCTATGAACATCGCCTTCTTCGGATCGAGCCTCGTGTCGGCCTATTGGAACGGGGCCGCCACCTACTATCGCGGCATCGTCCGCGCCCTTCACGAGTGCGGCCACCGGGTCACGTTCTACGAGCCCGACGCCTACGAGCGGCAACAGCACCGCGACATGGAGGACCCCGATTGGGCGACCGTCGTGGTCTACGCGAACGCCGAGGACGCCGCCCTCCGATGCCTGGACGACGCGCGAAACGCCGACCTCATCGTCAAGGCAAGCGGCGTCGGGGTGTTCGACGAGCTTCTAGAGGCCGGCGTCGCCGCGCTCAAGACGCCGAAGAACCTCGTCGCCTTCTGGGACGTGGACGCGCCCGCGACCCTCGACAGAATGGCGAACGACCCCGCCGATCCTTTTCGCCATGAGGTTCCGCGCTACGACCTCATCCTCACCTACGGCGGCGGCGACCCCGTGATCGACGCCTATCGGTCGTTCGGCGCGCGGGAGTGCGTGCCGATCTACAACGCTCTCGATCCCTCGACCCACCATCCGGTGCCGCCCGCCGCGCGTTTCGAGGGCGATCTCGGCTTTCTTGGCAACCGCCTTCCCGACCGCGAGGCGAGGGTGGAGGAGTTCTTCCTGCGCGCGGCCTCGCTCGCGTCCGAGGGCCGGTTTCTGCTGGGCGGCAGCGGCTGGGGCGACAAGCCCATACCTGCCAACGTCGACTACCTCGGCCACGTCTATACTGCCGACCACAACGCCTTCAATCGTACGCCCAAGACGGTGCTGAACGTGAGCCGCGAGAGCATGGCCCGCTACGGCTTCTCGCCCGCGACGCGCGTCTTCGAGGCGGCGGGCGCGGGGGGCTGCCTCATCACCGACGCCTGGGAGGGAATCGAGCTGTTCCTGGAACCCGGCACCGAGGTGCTGGTGGCGCGCGACGGCGCGGAGGTGGGAGCGCACGTCGCGAACACCTCGCCGGAGCGAGCGCGGGCGATCGGAGACGCGGCCCTCGCGCGGGTCTTGCGCGAGCACACGTACGCGCACCGTGCGGCGCTTCTTGACGCCCTCCTCGCCGGGAGGCTTCCCTAAGATGGTTCCCCTTGAGGAACGAAAGGGTGGCTCCGCGCTCCGGCGCGGAGGACCATGGGGGAGGGGGTTGGCGGCGAGTCGCCGCGCGAAAGCCTCTCGCGTACCCACGGAGGGTACGGCTACACCGCTTCGCGGTAGGGAACGGCAGCGATGACCCTCGTCATGCTCGGCCTCTCCATCACCTCGTCGTGGGGCAACGGCCACGCGACGACCTACCGGGGCCTCGTCCGCGAGCTGGTCGCGCAGGGCCACGACGTGCTCTTTCTGGAGCGCGACGTGCCCTGGTACGCCTCGCAGCGCGACCTTCCAAACCCGCCTTACGGTCGAACCGAACTCTACGCCTCGCTCGACGACCTCAAGGAACGCTTCACGAAGGAGATTCGGGGCGGCGACGCGGTGATCGTCGGATCGTACGTGCCCGAGGGCGTCGCGGTGGGCGAGTGGGTTGTGGCGACGGCGCGGGGCGCAACCGCGTTCTACGACATCGACACTCCCGTTACCCTCGCGAAGCTCGCGCGGGGCGACTTCGAGTACATCACGCCGGGCCTCATCGCGCGGTACGACCGCTACCTTTCCTTCAGCGGCGGGCCGACTCTGCGGCGTCTGGAAGAGGAGTTCGGCTCGCCCCGCGCGGTGCCGCTCTACTGCTCGTTCGACCCCGATCTCTACTATCCAGAAGAGGCGGAGACGAAGTGGGACCTGGGCTACATGGGGACGTACAGCGACGACCGCCAGCCGACGCTCGATGCTCTCTTGGTCGAGTCGGCCCTCGCGAGACCACAGGGCAGGTTCTGCGTCGCGGGGCCGCAGTATCCCGCGACGATCCGGTGGCCCGCGAACGTCGAGCGGATTGAGCACCTGCCGCCCGCCGGGCACCGTGCGTGGTACAACGCCCAGCGCTTCACCCTCAACGTGACCCGCGACGACATGATCCGCGCGGGCCACTCGCCCAGCGTCCGCCTCTTTGAGGCCGCCGCCTGCGGCACACCCATCGTCAGCGACTGGTGGGAGGGCTTGGATACGGTGTTCGAGATCGGCAAGGAGATCCTCGTCGCCCGCTCGACCGAGGAGGCCCTGCGCATCCTCGACGAGACCTCGGAAGACGAGCGGTGTGCGATGGGTGAGCGGGCGAGGCAACGGGTCCTCCGCGAGCACACGGCGGCGCAGCGGGCAAGGGAGCTGGTGGACTACCTCGCGGACGCACCGCGATAAACGACGCTCCGGTAGACTGACGACCCGTCAGGATGCTTCGTAGAAGCTCTCAACCATTCCCATGACCAACACCAAGATCCGCGTCGCCATCGTCGGCGTCGGAAACTGCGCCTCGGCGCTCGTTCAGGGCGTCGAGTTCTACCGGAACGCGAGCGAGGACGAGTTCGTGCCGGGTTTGATGCACGTCAGCCTCGGCGGCTACCACGTCCGCGACGTCGAGTTCGTCGCCGCCTTCGACGTGGCGGACACCAAGGTCGGCCGGTGCCTGAGCGACGCCATCTTCGCCGCGCCCAACAACACTTACAAGTTCTCCGACGTGCCCTGCAGCGGCGTCAACGTCCAGCGCGGCCCCACCCACGACGGCCTGGGCAAGTACCTCCGCCAGATCCTCACCGAGGCCCCCGAGGAGCCGGTCGACGTCGTCGCCGCCCTCCGGGCCGCCCGCGCCGAGGTGCTCGTCTCCTACCTCCCCGTCGGCTCCGAGGAGGCCACCCGGTTCTACGCCGAGGCCGCCCTCGAAGCCGGGTGCGCCTTCATCAACTGCGTCCCCTCCTTCATCGCCTCCCGGCCCGAGTGGGCCGCGCGGTTCGAGGAGAAAGGTCTGCCGATCATCGGCGACGACATCAAGTCGCAGGTCGGCGCCACCATCACCCACCGGCTGCTCACGAACCTCTTCCGCGAGCGCGGCGTCCGGCTGGACCACACCTACCAGCTGAACTTCGGCGGCAACACGGACTTCATGAACATGCTCGAACGCGAGCGCCTGGAGTCCAAGAAGATCTCCAAGACCAACGCCGTCACGAGCCAGCTCGACTACGACCTGAGCAACGACGACGCCCACGTCGGCCCCAGCGACTACGTGCCGTGGCTCAAGGACCGCAAGTTCTGCCACATCCGCATGGAGGGCACCACCTTCGGCAACGTGCCCCTGCTCGTCGAGGTCAAGCTCGAAGTCTGGGACTCCCCGAACTCGGCGGGCGTCGTGATCGACGCCATCCGCTGCGCCCGCCTCGCCCTCGACCGGGGCGTCGGCGGCGCGCTCCTCAGCCCGTCGAGCTACTTCATGAAAACGCCCCCGGAGCAGTACACCGACGCGGAGGCCCACGCCCGCACCGAGGCCTTCATCGCCGGAACGGAGAGCCGTTGACGAGGGAGGCCATCGAGGCGAGGGTCCAGGAACTCGGCCCCTGGTTCCACCGCATGGACCTGGGCGGCGTCGACACCGCCCCAGACCACTTCCTCGGCGACTACCCGAACGTCAAGTACAAGAAGATCGCCCCGATCCTTCCCGAGGACCTCACCGGCAAGAGCGTCCTCGACATCGGCTGCAACGCGGGCTTCTACGCGATGGAACTTAAAAGGCGCGGCGCGGATCGCGTGGTCGGCACCGACTCCGACCCGATCTCGTGGCTGACCTTGCGAAACGCGTGCTCGACCGACATGCCCGACTCGACGCAGATCAGCAGGAGATCGAGCGCATTGGGATAGG
>CAXTOO010000019.1:16720-25998 GCA_964245875.1 uncultured Fimbriimonas sp.
TCGGCACCGACTCCGACCCCCGCTACCTCGCCCAAGCCCGCTTCGCCGCCGAGGTAAATGGCCTCGACGTCGAGTTCCGCCAGCTCTCCGTCTACGACGTCGCGCTCCTCGGCGAGACGTTCGACTTCGTGGTCTTCATGGGCGTCTTCTACCACCTGCGCCATCCCCTCCTCGCGCTCGACCTCATCCACGAGCACGTCGCGAAGGACCGCCTGCTCTTCCAGACCATGCAGCGCGGCTCTGCGGAGATCGACCCCGTGCAGGAGGACTACGATTTCTTCGACACCGAGCACCTCGACCGCCCCGGCTACCCCAAGATGGTCTTCTTCGAGCACCGCTACTCCCACGATCCCACCAATTGGTGGGCGCCCAACGCCGCCTGCGCGGAAGCGATGCTCCGCGCTTCCGGCTTCGAGATCGTCGCCCATCCCGAGCAGGAGGTCTACCTCTGCCGCCGGATCGAGCTGCCCGCCGCCCCCGACGGACTCCGCGCGGTGCATCCTGCCGTACCCAATGCACGAACCCCGGAGGGGTCTCAGAAGCTAGCCGGGGGTCGAAGACCCCCGGAAGAGGCCCACTCCTGCCCGACCCCGAAGGGGTCGCACTCCGAGGCTCTCCGATGATCGACTCCGTCAAATTCTGGAACGAGCCCAACAACAAGTCCCATTGGGACTTCGAGAACCTCGACCCCGATTGGTCGCGTTTCGCCGAGATGGTCCGCCTCGCTGGCGAGGCCGTCGCCAGCGAGAACCCCCAGATCACGCGCGTGCTCGGCGGCATGTCGCCCATCGACGCGGGCTGGGTCCAGCGGATCGAGGCGCACGGCGGCCTCCAGAATATCGACGCCCTCGCCGTCCACGGCTTCCCGCTCGACTGGAACCACTGGACGATCCACGAGTGGCCGGACAAGCTGAAGGAGATCCAGGCCGTCACCGACAAGCCCGTGTGGGTCACCGAGGTCGGAATCTCCACTTTCGGCGCCGAGGAGACTCAAGCCTGGGGCCTCCAGAAGACTGCCGAGCTGCTCATCGGCCGCGCGCCGCGCATCCACTGGTACTCCCTCTACGACCTCCCCCGCTCCTGGCCCGCCACCACCCGCCACCGCGAGGCGGAAGGCTCTTCGTACTACCGCCACTTCTACATGGGCCTCCTGCGCGAGGACGGCAGCCCCAAGCCCGCCCTCACGAAGTTCCCCCTCTACGCGCCCGAGATGGGCCTGTGCCAGTGGTTCCACTACCACGACCATCGCCTCGACGACGCCGTCCGCTGGTTCCGAAAGCTCGGCGTGCGGCACGTCCGCACGGGCCTGAGCTGGGCCGATTCGTTCCGCCCGAACGCCCTCGAATGGTTCGACCGCCAGATGGCCGCCCTCGACGAGTTCGACGTCACCGTCACCTTCTGCTTCACCCCCGAGCACCGCTCCCTCGCCCTCGAGCACGGCCTCCCCGGCCACCACACCAGCCCCCCCCTCGACCCCACCGAGTTCGCCGACTTCTGCGCCTCGATGGTCCGCCGCTACGCGAAAGGGTAGTTGGTTAAGGGTAGTTGGTTTTTGCACAGAGCCCTCTCCGACCCAACAACGAACAACTAACCTACCAACAACCCCCTGATGACGACCCTCCTCCTCGTCCGCCACGCCCTCCACGAGTACGGCGGCCACCGCATCGCCGGGCGAACCCCCGACGTCCACCTCTCCCCCGACGGCCTGAGGCAGGCCGACGCCCTCGCCGAGCGTCTCGCCCCCCTGGAGATCGAAGCCCTCTACAGCAGCCCCATCCTGCGCTGCCAGGAGACGGCGCACAGAATAGCCGCGAAGCATGGCTTAGAGGTCCAGACCGCCGACGCCGTCACCGAGCTCGACTTCGGCGACTGGCAGGGCGCTCTGCTGAAGGACCTCGACCAGACCGACCATTGGAAGCGTTTCAACGCCTTCCGCAGCGGAACCCGCGCCCCCAACGGCGAGCTCTTCCTCGAAACCCAGCTCCGCATCGTCCGCTTCCTCCTCGACCTCGCGGAACGCCATCCCGACCGAACCGTCGCCGTCGTGGGCCACGCCGACGTGATCCGCGCCGCCCTCCTCCACTTCCTCGGCATCCCCATGGACGGGTTCCTGCGCCTGGAGATCTCCCCCGCCTCCGTCTCCACCGTCGCCCTCGCCCCCTACGGCCCCTGGGTCCTCGGCGTCAACCACACCGGCGGCTTATCAAGGCTCCCGGAGTAGCGCGTTACAACAGACCCATGTCCCTCACCGTCCGCGACGACCTGTCGGTGGCCATTCCCGAGGCGATGGCCGAGGAGCTTGGCCTCCACGCCGGAAGCCCCGTCGAGTGTGAGCGCACCGACGACGGCGCGCTGAAGCTCCGCGCCGCCCATGACCGCCTGGAGGCGGTTCGTCGACTTCGCGGCATGGGCAAGGCGTTGCTCAAGCCGGGCGAGAGCGGTGTCGAGAGCTTTCTGGAGTTGCGCCAGGAGGAACGGGAGCTGGATTCGACCTACCACCAAGGGTGAGCCACCTCGGCGAACCAGGCATGGACCGCGTTCGCACCCTTTTGGAGGATGCGAACGCCACGGTCGGCGTCTCTGTCCTCACCCTCTACGAGGTCTGGACGGTCTCTCCCTAAATCGTCAATCAACAATCGTAAATCGACAATATCCTTGTCCCACGTCCACCGCGATCCCCACTTCGCCGCCCTGCCCGCCGGGAGACCCGCGCAGGAACCCCTGCCCGACAAAGCCTAGAGGGTCAGATGCCCCCGCCGTCGGTGTCGTCGGTCCCGTCCGGGTTGGTCTCTTCTTCCGGCACGTCTTCTTCGGGCACGGTGGAGCCACCCGGATCCTCCGCAAGGCCGTTCAATTCGTTCTCGCCGTCGCGCAGCACGGTTCCATCGTCGGTTCTCATAACCGATTAGAAGTCCAAGCGTGCGGATTGATCCCGCGCTTTCGCGCAGATTCCGGCCCTATCGATCCTTTGCCTGATCCTCGATCCCCAGCGCCGTGCTTCGGCAGGACTCCAGCGCCGCATCGGAGTCCCGCCGTGACATCCTTCGCACCCCCGCGACGACCGCCGACTGCTCCCGCCGGAGCGCCACCATCGCCTTGCCCGCGGCGACGCGCCCCAGCCGGTCCACCGCCCGCATCACGTCCGACACGACATCGTGCCGCCGCCGGTCGCCGTGTTGCCCGCCTCCTGCGCTTGGACGGAGAATGACTCCAGATGATTGCGCAAGGGGAACGGCCTCCCTTTGGGCAGACGGTCGTTGCGCTACGCCAGTGCGTCGCCGTAGGCCGAGAGGCCCTGGCCCGTCGCCAGCGTCGAGTCGCCCTGCTTCTTCAGAGCGCAATCCTCCCCGCGCGAAGGCCCCATCGACAAGATCTGCGCGTACGACAGGCCGAGCGTCGCCTCCCGATCCTTTTGGAAGACGACGACCGCGAGCAAGGTCGAAACGAGGACGATAGGACCGAAGGCTACCCCTCAGGTGCTCATCTCGACGTTGTCCCAATCGGACGACGGGTCGAGCAGCCACTCCAGCGCCTTGCGTCGCTCCATGATGCGCCCCATGTCGAAGAGACCCGTGTCGTAGCCGTTGAGGCCTCCGTCCCTCGCGTACCAATGCGCGCAATAGTAGAGGTCCAGCATCGCGATCAGCTCGGCCTCGGGCCGCACTCGAACCCGGCGCTGGAGGTCGCGCCCGCTCTCGTCCCGCTCGACGTTCGGCAGGATCTCGAGCATCGACGCCGGATAATTCTCGTCGAGCGGCAGGCCGGGCACCAGCCCTCCGGCCCACAGCAGCGCGTAGATCGCCTCGTCGTACCAGCTCGCATTGATTCGCTCCTGCTGGGTGAGCGCCTCGGTCTCCTTCTGCAACAGCGCCGCCTCGAAGGTCGAGAGCGCCTGCGTCAGGCCGTTCGCCACGATCCACGCCTTGATCGCGGGCACCGGCGCTTCGCGAGCGAGGTTCGCCAAGCCATCCAGCACGAGCGCGCGCCCGGCGAGCGCCTCTGCCGAGCGGGCCGTCATCGGCCCGAGCCTCGGCAGACCGTCCATCACGTTTCCGCCGAGGCGGACCAGTTCCGCCTTCGTGCGCGCGCGGATCGCCTCCGGATCGACCGTCTCCTCCTTCCTGCCCCAAAGCCTCATGCTCCCCTTCTACGCGCCGCCCGACCGCGTGGTCGGCGCGGCGGGGAACCTGGACCCGCGCGGCGCGGCCCAAAGCTCGATGCTCGCGCCGCTCGCCTTTCTCACCCTCCTGCCCCTGCGCGGCGCCCCCTCGGCGGTGGTTCGCGCCGAGGGATTCGAGCTTTTCCTCGCCGCTCCCCAAGGCTGGACGATCGAGACGGCGCCAAGCCGCGACGACGGCCTTCCCGCCGTCGTCGTCCGGCGAGGGGAGAGTTTCCGCACCGCGCGAAACGTGATGTTCTTAAACCTTGACCGGCGAGAGGCCCCGAGCCTCCCCGAGTTCATCGCCAACCGACGGGCGTTCTTCCTGAAGGATCGTCCCGCCGCCAAGGTGCGTCCCGCCGGAAAGGCCCTCGCGGGCGACGGAAGCCCCGCGACCCTGCTCGACTTCGACGACCCGAAGATCCCCCAATTCGAGCGTCGCGCCTACCTGACCACCGCGGACGGGATCGTGACCCTCTTCCTCCAATGCGCCTCCCCGCAGGCCAGAACCGTCCACTCGCCCGCCTTCAAGGCGCTCGTCGAGAGTTTCCGCGACCTCCACGCCCCCCATCCCCGATGAACTCCGAGACCGTCGAGTACCGTCCCTCGCTTCTAAAGACCATCGCCTTCATGCTGGGCTTCGGCCTCGCGGCGGCGGAGGGCCTCTGGATGGCCCAGCGTCCGCAAGCCGCCTCTCTCGACCGTCTCGTCGGGCTTGTCGCGGCGGGGCTGTTCGGGTTCATGGCGCTGGTCGTCCTGTATGCGACCCTCCGCTTCCGCGCCTATCTGCGGCTCGACGCGCGCGGCATCCGCATGGTGGACCGCTTTGGAAGGCCTCGCCTCGACGTCACCTGGGCGAGCGTCGCCAACGCCTACGAGGCCGACGTCGGGCGCAACGCCGTCGTGGTCCTCGTCGCGAGCGACCTCCCCGCGAACGTCGCCGACGGCCTTTCCGCCGCGCAGAGCCTCACCGGTCCGGACGGCGAGGCGCTGGGTTACGGCTACGTCGTCGATCCCGCCATCGTCGACGTGCGCGCGCCCGACCTCATCGGTGAGGTCCGTCGCCGCCTCGAAGGTCGCCTGGGTGATTGGGACGCGACGCCGCCCGGCCCCTCGGAGACGCCCTAGCCGCGATGCACCCCGCGCCGATGGAGTTCGCCCCTCGACGGGGGTGGAACACCCTCTTCCTCATGGGCGCGCTGCTGTTCGTCGGCACCGGGCTTTGGCTTCTGCTGCGGCGGGTTTCGGACGCTCCAACTCGCAAGATCGGTCTGGTCAACGTCCTCTTCTTCGGCGCGTGCGCGCTCGTCTTCCTGCGTGAAGCGTTCCGCTCCGCCGTCCGCTTGCGCCTCGACGCGGCGGGCCTTGAGTACCGACACCCGCAAGCGGGGGCCGCCTTCCGCTTCGCCTGGCCCGCGCTCGCCGCCGTCGGGGTTCGGCACGAGGAGCGCGCCTCCCTCGTCGTCCTCACCCTGCGCGATCCGGCGGAACCGACCCGCGACGACGTCCCCGATTGGGCGCGGGCGAGGGGCGCGTCGCCCACGCTCACGGTCAAGGAGGCGACAATCTCGCCCGTCGCCCTGGGCACGACCGCAGAAAGCCTCGCTGCCGAGATCGAGCGGTTCTGGCGATACTACGGCGTGGTCCGTACGGAGACGAAGGCTCAGCGATGATCGGCTCGATGTCGACCGAGTTCGCGTCCCGACCGGGCGCGCTGGCGTGGCGGTTCCTGGGGGCGCTGGGCTTCGTCCTGTTCGGGGCGTTCGCCCTGCTCGACGCCTCGTCGGCCCTCGTCACGCGCGGCGTCGGCGTGGTCATCATGCTCTCGGCGGGCCTGTTCGCGTGGCTCTACGTCCGGGAGGCGGTGCGCCCCGGCACGGTCCTGACGCTCGACCGGGACGGCCTCCACCTGCGCCGCCGCCCGCCCGAGCCGAGCTTCGACCATCCATGGTCCGCGCTGGCGGCGGTGCGGTTGCAGAGCGCGGCGAAAGACTCGCTCGTGGCGCTCGACTTCCTCGAAGGCGGCGCCTCCGGTTCCGAAAGGGACGATCAGGCGGGCTGGACGACCGTCCTGCTGCCCGACTTCATCGGCGTTCCGGCGGACGAGATCGTCGCGGAGGTCGAGCGTTTCCGCCGCGCCTACACTCCGATCCCGTTTTCGACCAGCATCGTCGCCCGCCCGGAGCGATAGCCCCACAAGCGCGCCCCCAGCGTGTCGATGCCCGAGATCGTCGTCAGCACCTCCATCCGCCCGTCCTCGTCGAGATCGGCCACCGCCCGCAACCGGCCCACGTGCATCGTCCCACCCGGCGCGGAGGGCGTCATCTCCAGGGCCGTCTCGACCACCTTTCCGCCCCGCAACGACCGTAGCAGCACCAAGGAATACGTTCCCTTGGAAGCCTGGTACGCGATGCCGCCGCTCATCGCCTCGACGATCACCTCGTCCGTCCCGTCCCCGTCGAGATCGACCCGCAGCACGCGCGTCACCTTCGCCCGCGACACCGCGATCCCATGGGCCGCCAACGCCCGGCGGCACGCCGCCTCGTACGCCGCGCCGGACTTCTCCCCCCGCACCGGGCGCGGCGCCTGCGGCGTCCCGCCCGCCAGCAGCGGCCGGACGTCCTCCCGCTTGAGATACACCCCGTTCTGGTTTTCGCTGTACTCGAATCCCGTCGTTTCCGGCCCTCCGTCCGCCGAGGCTAGGCCAAACGGTCGGAACGTCGCCTTCCCGCGACCGCGCACGAACCGCTCGTCCGGCGCGCGCCATCGCCCCGCGACGATCGACGCGACGACGTAGTTGTCCACCGCAAGGATCCTCTCCGGCGGGGCAAGGGCGAGAATGAACGCGGCGCAAAGAACCATACGACCCCTCCTTCTTCGTCGCCGACCCTCCGTCCGTCGGCGTCTGCCTCTTCGCCTTTCCGCCGTTCATCGCCCCGACGGCCTCCGGCAAGATGATCGAGCGCGCACGCGTCCCCTTCCCTCGGGATGGATCAGAGACTCCGCCGAACGTCCGCCTACGCCGCCGCGCGGGCCTTCGGCTTCCGCGCGTACGGCTTGCCGCCCGAAGGGGTCGCGATCGCCTCCTCCGCCGACCACCCGGCCTTCAGCCGCGCCTGAAGCATCGGGAGCCCCACCGCGCAGCGCGCGTCGCGCGCCCATTCCGCCACGAGGCGCGACTCCCCGAACGCCTCCAACGACCAGCGCGGCCCCTTCGGCCGCGGCACGCCCTTCAAGTAGTCCGCGCCCAAGGGCGAGGTCGTCATCGCCCTTTCGAGGTCCCATCCCCGCTCCAGCCGCCCCGCCAGCGTCCCCAATCCCACCACGCAGCGCTCGTCCAGGGACCACTGCCGGACGTTCTTGCGCTCCCCGAACGCCTCCAAGAACGTGCCCTGCACGAGGACCGGCGGCTTGCCCCGCTCCGGCGTGGTCAGCGCCTCCTCCAGCCCCCAGCCCGCCCGCAGGCGGTAGCCCAGCGTCTTGCGCCCCTCGGGCCGCTCCGGCGGTCGCCCGATCGCCTCCTCGGCGGGCATCCCGTCGTCCAGCCGCGCCAGGATTGCCTCCGCCCAGACCCTCGCCCGCGGATCGCCCGCCCACTCGGCCACCGTCTTCGTCTCCCCGGACGCGGCCACCCGCCGCCCTGTCCCTTCTCCCTCCGCCAACGCCGCCGCGCCCATCCTGCCAGGATCATCGGAAGGCGACGCGCCGATCCCCAGGGCTCCTACGCCACCGTCACGACGCCCAGCGGCGTCAGCCCCGTCGCCCGCCTGTTGACAGGGGCCATCGTCCGCAGGCTAACAGGCGGCTTCGATTCGCGGGGCCAGCGGATGAGCCCGGATGAGGCTACGGTTCATCGCCGCGTACTCCGCGTCGTCACGCATCGCCGCGCAAAGCCTTTCGAGGACCGCCTGGGTCGCTGCCTTTGCTTGGACGTCGCGGCGGTCGATCAACGACTCCAAAGCTTCGAGCAAAGCCCGATGCAGTTTGACGAGCGTCCGCCGCTTGTCGTCGAGCGCATCCCTGTTCAAGCCAAGTGCCTGGATGGTCTCCTGTCCGCGCGCCGTCTTGCCGTGCGCGACCGAATCGATGAACTCGATGTGGGCCGTTGGATCTTCCTGCCCCGGATCGATGAAGATCGACCTCTCGGCGGAGAGGTTCGGTGCCGCGACGCTCGCGCGAGTCCCCATAACGGGAAAGGCGTTCCGCTTATGCCGCTGGTTGCAGAGCGGGCAACTGGCGTAGAGGTTGTCCCAATCGTACGCAAGCCAGAAATACCCCGGCCGAACGAGCGTTCCGCCAACCTCGACCGCCGCCTTGGGCCGGAAGTGCTCGACGTCGCCCGGCGCGATGTGCGCGACCTTCGATTCGCAAAACGCGCACTTGTCGTGTTGCGCGCGGAGGAGCGCCGCACGAACCGTCGGGTGGCCATAAAGCGAAGAACGGAATTTAAAGTCCATCGCGCCTCCATGCGCCCGCCGAACGAGCGCGGCGGTTGCGGCTCTTCCACGGCGCGCAAGAACGGTCGGCTCGGTCGGAGGTTTGTGGATGCGGATCATTCCGTCGGCTTGGTTTGGAGGGCGCCCAGCACTTGCCCCAACAGGTCGTTCATGCGCCGTGCCTCCTCCGTCGTCCCAAGCGGCACGTCTCCAAGCTCCGCCTCGATCCTTCGGACCTCCGTGCGGTCCACCTCGGTCAGTTCCGGCTGGGCGAGGATCGCGTCTCTCCGTTCGATCTCCTTGTCGTACTTGGGCGGACGCGCGGACGGCACTCCGAAAAGCTCGCTCGTCACGATCTGGTCCAATCGCCAGTTCGCGATGGCGTCCACGTCGTTGTCGACCCGCACCTGCTTCGTCTCCGGGTCGCGGTACAGCAGCACGAGGTTGTGCCCCGCCGCCGCCTGCACCATCAGCGGGCTGTGCGCCGTCGCGATGAACTGCACGTTGGGGAAGCGCTCGCTCAGGACGCGGATGAGGTCCCGCTGCCACTTGGCGTGGAGGTGCAGGTCGATCTCGTCGATGAGCACGACCGCCGCCTCTTTCAACGGCTTTTCCGCCTCTGGATAGGCTGTATAAAGCCGGTACGCGAGGTCACCGATCAAGCCCATCACCGACTTGTAGCC
>CAXTOO010000020.1:0-1473 GCA_964245875.1 uncultured Fimbriimonas sp.
TCCTGCTAAGAGCTTCTGACAATACCTTTACGGGCGGTCGCGCATTGTGGGCCTATCTCTTCGCCCGCCCCTAGGCTGCATCGGCCCCTCACCCCCTCTCCCCCGGAGGGGAGAGGGGAGCCGGAGTTTTATTAGAGCCTCTTAGCCACTACAGGTCGCTCGGCAACGTTTCGCGCGCCAAGAGCTCGTCCCAGGTGTCGCGTCGCTGGACGAGCGCAGACGTGCCGTCCTCGCGGACGAGGACGGTGGCAGGGCGGCGGAAGCGGTTGTAGTTGCTCGCCATCGAGGCGTTGTACGCGCCGGTGGCAAGGACCTGGAGGAGGTCGCCGGGGGCGAGGTCGGCGGGGAGCTCGACGTCGGGGAAGAGGGTGTCGGTCTCGCAGTGCTTGCCGGAGACGGTAAAAGCCCGGAGGCCACTCCGGAGAGTGGCGGTCCCAGGCCGCTCTACCGTGTACCGCGCGCCGTAGAGCGCGGGGCGGGGGTTGTCGCTCAGGCCGCCGTCCACGCAGGCGTAGGCGCGTCGGCCCGCCGCCTGCGAGGGGACCTCCTTCACGACGCCCACGCGGTAGAGCGTCACGCCGCTCTCGGCGACGAGGGCGCGGCCCGGCTCCTGGGCGATCACGGGGTCGAGCTCGCCGTCCAGCGCCTCCAGGACGGCGTTCGTCACGAGGCGGCAGTACTGCGCGATGGGCATCGGGCGCTCGTCGGTGTAGCGCACGCCGAGGCCGCCGCCGACGTTGAGGTACTCGGCCCGGACGCCGTGCTTTCGGAGCATGGACCGGGCGAAACGGGCGATCGTCCCGCCCGCCGAGCGCTGGGCCTCGGGGTCCACGAGCTGGGAGCCGACGTGGCAGTGAAACCCCTTGAGGTCGAGTCCGAGTTCGACGCACTTCCGCACGGCGGCCTCCGCCGCGCCGTCGGCGACGTTGAAGCCGAACTTCGTGTCGTCCTGGCCGGTGGAGATCTTCGCGTGGGTGACGGGGTCGACGCCGGGCGCGAGGCGCAGGACGACGCGGGTGCCTCCGGGGTAGCGGTCCAGCTCGGGGAGGTTGTCCGCGACGACGTGGGCGACACCTTGGTCGAGGGCGAAGGCGATCTCCTCGGGGGACTTGTTGTTGCCGTGGAGGTGGCAGGCGGAGGCGGGCACGCCCGCGGCGAGGGCGGCGCGAAGCTCGCCCTCGCTCGCGACGTCGAGCCTCAGTCCTTCCTGGTGGGCGATCCTCAGGACGGCAAAAGTCGAGTTGGCCTTGGTCGCGTAGGTGAGCTCGCTTTTGGGGTGCGCGGCCTCGGCGGCCTGCCGGTAGGCGCGCATGCGTCCTCGCAGGTGGGTTTCGTCCAGCACGTACAGGGGCGTGCCGAACTCGTGGGCGAACGCCTCGGCGGCTTTGGGGGAGAGTCGAAAGCGGTCGTCCACGAGAGAAGAGTCTATCCTCTCGATCAGAGATCGCTCGGTCTCAAAGGTCGGCGCGCGCC
>CAXTOO010000020.1:1573-24927 GCA_964245875.1 uncultured Fimbriimonas sp.
CTAAAAGCCATGCTTCGTCCGAAGTTCGCCCCAGACCTCGTCCACGGACTTGCCCCGTCCGGCGCGATAGTCGGCCTCGCCCTGAACGAGCGATGCGACGAACCGCTCCCTTTCGTACGAGGCCTCGTCCTGGACCACGAAACGGACGCCGTCGACTTCCAGGGCCACCGGGCCGTCCTTGGTCTCGCGAACGATCTCCGGGATGGTGTGGACGGTCTTCACGCTTGTATTCTACGACTCTCGACGGATGGGAAGATAGAATGTCCGTATGGTTCGCATCCCCGAAGAGCTTCAGGACGTTCTCTGGGCCGATCCCGAGCGGATGAGCGGGGCGGTCTGCTTCCGGGACACGCGCGTTCCGGTGCAGGCGCTGTTCGACACGCTTCGACACGGCGTTAGCGTGGCCTATTTCCTCGATGGATATGAGGGCGTGTCCGAAGAGCAGGCCATGGCCGTGATCCGTTGGGAACAGGACGAATCCCGGCGTTTCTTCGGCATTGCCGCCTGATGAAGATTCTGCTGGATCACTGCGTCGATCGTCGCATCGCTCCGTTTCTCGCGGGAAACGAGGTCGTGACCACGCGGCGGATGAGATGGGACCGACTTCAGAACGGTGCGCTCCTGTCGGCCGCCGAAGCCGCAGGCTTCGGCGGCCTTCTCACGGTCGACAATAACCTGCGCTACCAGCAGAGCATGGCTGGCCGACGGATCTCGGTGGTGAACTTCGCGTCGCGCTATGTGGACGCCATCTCGCTGGCTCCGCTCATGCCCGCTTTGCTGCGGGCGCTCGATACGTTGCCTGAGGGCGCGTTCCTCGTGATCGGTCCCGAGCCTTCGGCGTAAACTGACCCCGATGAAACGCGTCGTGGTCCTCGGCTCCACCGGCAGCATCGGGACCCAGACGCTCGACATCGCCGCGCGACATCCCGACGAGATCCGGATCGTGGGCCTCGCCGCCGGGCGCGACCGCGCCGCGCTCGACGCGCAGGCCGCGCGGTTCGGCGTCGAGCGGACCGCCACGTTCGCCGAGTCGGGCATCGAGGCGCTCGTCGAGATGGCGACGGCGGACGACGTGGACTATGTGGTCGTTGCCGTGGCGGGCGTGATCGGTCTGCTTCCGACGATCGCCGCCATCGAGGCGGGCAAGACGATCGGCCTCGCGAGCAAGGAGGTCCTCGTCGCGGCGGGCGAGATCGTGATGCCGCTCGCCCGGAAGCACGGCGTCGATCTCGTGCCGATCGACAGCGAGCACTCCGCGATCTTCCAGTGCCTGCGGGGCTACCGGCCGGAGGAGGTGTCCAAGCTCATCCTCACCGCGAGCGGCGGGCCGTTCCGCGGCAGGACGAGGGCCGATCTGGAGCGGGTCACCGTCGAGCAGGCGCTGGCCCACCCGACGTGGCGCATGGGCGGCAAGATCACCATCGACTCGGCGACGCTCATGAACAAAGGGCTAGAGATGATCGAGGCGCGATGGCTTTTCGACGTGGAGGTGGACCGGATCGACGTCGTGGTCCACCCGCAGAGCGTGGTCCACTCGATGGTCGAGCTTCGGGACGGCTCGGTGCTGGGCCAGCTCGGCTGGCCCGACATGAGGCTCCCCATCCACGTCGCCCTCATGCACCCCGAACGTGTGCCCTCCGGCCTGAAGCCTTGGAACCCCGTCGAGACGCCCAGCCTCACGTTCGAGAGGGTGGACGACGCGACGTTCTCCTCGCTCCGGCTCGCGCGGGAGGCGGCCCGCGCGGGCGGCACCCTGCCCTGCGCGCTCAACGCCGCGAACGAAGAGGCGGCGAACGCCTTCCTGCGCGGCGAGGTCTCGTTCCTCGGCATCCCGGAGGTGGTGGAGCGGACGATGGCCGCGCACGAGAACGTCGCGCCGATGCTGGAGAGCCTTTTGGCGACGGACGAAGCGTCGCGCCGATTTGCGCGTAACCTAATGGTGGGCGCATGAGCTTCCTGATCACCGTTTTCCACGGCCTCTTCGTCGGCCTCGTGTATCTCACGATGCTTCTCGTCCTCGTGGGGGCGCACGAAATGGGCCACTACCTTTTCGCCCGCCTGTTTGGGATGGGCGCGGAGGAGTTCGCGCTCGGCATGGGCGGACGCAAGCCTTGGATCTACGCGCGGCGTCGCTACGTCGTGCCGGTTGCCGAGGGAGAGGACCCGCACCTGAAGGGCGACCGGCCCAACGCGCTGGAGGGTGGCGGCGCGACCGTCGCCCCCATGCTGGAGACGACCTCGGACGGTCGGACGATCCTTCGTGAGACGACGCTCTTCACCGTGCGTCCGCTTCCCCTGGGCGGCTTCGTCCGCATCAAGGGCATGGTGCCCGAGGAGGACGGCTCGGAGACGCGCATCCCCGGCGGATTCTTCAGCAAGTCGCCCCTGAAGCGCTGGATCGTGCTTGCCGCCGGCCCGGCCTTCTCGGTGCTCGCGGGCGTTCTGCTGCTCGTGACCGTCATGACGCTCTATGGGTGGCCGAAGCTCACGACCGTCGTTCGAGACCTACCCAAGTCGAGCGCGGCCTACAAAGCGGGACTCCGGCCGGAGGATCGGATTGTCAGCATCGACGAGGTAAGGGTCAATGGCTGGTTCGAGATGACCACTCGCGTTCGGGATCACGGCGACCGACCCATCGTGGTCGTGGCGGACCGCGGAGGAAAGCCCTTTACGACCACGTTCCGAGGCGACATCGACAAGAGTCCGAGTCCTGTGTTGGACGCCAACGGCGCGCCTACGAGCGAATGGAGGCGACAAACTCGGCTAGGCGTTCACGTCAAGGTCGAGAACAATCCCCTTCCCTTCAACGAAGCCTTGACGACCGCCATTCGATATCCCTATGACAGCACAAAGTTCCTCGTCGAGCGTCTGAGCCGACCCAAGGAGTTGGCTGAGAACCTCGGCGGGCCGGGCACGATGATCGTCGCAACCTCACAGGCGGTGGACGAGGGGATTTGGGGCGTCGTCCGCCTCGCCGCGCTGCTGTCGATCTCGGTAGGCATCTTCAACCTCCTGCCCTTCCCGCCGCTCGATGGGGGGCAGATGTGGATCGCGTTCGTGGAGATGCTCCGCGGCGGTCGCCGCCTCTCGATGCGTACCCAGCTCCGCGTCCTGAACTGGGGCTTCGCGATGGTGGTCCTCCTTATCGGCACGGTGCTGGTGATCGACGTCCGCCGGCTCACCGGGCTAGGTGGCGGTGAGTCTCAGCCGACGATCGAGCGCGGAAAGTAGAGGGCGAGTGTGAACTCGCTCCAGACCTCCCGGACACGGGTCGAGACCGATGGCTCGTGCGGTCTCGACCCGCGCCACCCGGACAGGGTAGGTTCCCTCGTCAGTCCGCTGAGCCAAGGCGAGCGCTCAGGCGATGTGGTAAGTGCCTTGTGAATCGCCTGCAGCCACAAGGACGGGCTGCGTGAGTGGCTGGCCCGAGGAATCGGCCACAAGGTCGATCTCATAGCCGCCGTCCTCCGTCGCGATCTTTGCTTCGGCTTCGCTATACGTTTCGCTACTTAGGCGTCGGCGGTTCGCGAGTTCTTCAAGCCAGTCCATCGATCTCCTTCATATGCGTCTGCATTCGCCGAAAAGCGGTCTCCACCAGATGGCGCGGTGCCTCATCCTTCTCTTTCTTATACACCAGTAAGACGAACATCGGATCGACCCCGTTCTTTTTGGAGCCGAAGTAGAAGAACGCGCGGCCCTGATGGTTTCCGTTCCGGTGACGGATCTTGAAGATCGGCTTGTACCTTGCGCCGTATTTGTGTTGGTCCTCGACCATGGCGGGAGGCAGGATTTGGTCGCCGCTCTGGGCGTACTTTCCCATGGCGTGTTCGAGCGCGATGAAGTCGTCTTCTGGAAGCTCGTCCATCTCCTTGAAGATGGTGCTTGCATCGAAGGGAATGAACTTCCGCACCTAACCCGCTTCCGCCGTCTTCATCGCGCGCCTCGCCTCGCCGAGGTCGAGCCGCGCCGACGTGAGGTCGTCGTCGCCGCCGCCCGCGAGGAAGGAACGCAGGTCGGCGGCGACGAGCGTCATCAGCCGGTGGGCGAGTCCCCAGGCGTCGCGGCGCGACGCGGAACCCTCGGGCGGAAGCGCGGCGAACGCCGCGGCGCGCGACTGGGCTTGGCGCTGCGCCTCGTCCAGCTCGTCGCGCACCGCGCCCGACTTCGGCTGGGCGGCGGCGCGCTGGAGGAGCGGGAAAATCCGCCCCGCCGCCGCCTCGGCCATCGCGCCGAGCGACCGCTCGGCGAACGCGACGCCATCGGCGCGGGCGGGACCGGCGGGCGTGGCATCGGCCCAGGCCTTCAGGTCGGTCGCCGCGCCCTCCGCGCCGCCGAGGCGCGCGCGGGCGAGGCCGCGCAGGAGCCGCGCCTGGGGGTCATCTCCCGTCCTGAGCAGACTCTCCATCTCACGCAGCGCGGTCTCCGCGTCGTCCTGCGCGAGGGCCACCTCGGCGCTCAGCCGCCGCGCGCCGGGGTCCTGCGGACGCCGCGCGCGCAGCTCGTTCGCCTCGTCGTGGGCCTCCTTGGTCCGACCGATCGCGAGCAGGCGGCGCACCGCGTCGGTACGCAGCTCCGCGTTCTCCGGCATCAGGTCGGCGGCGCGGTGGGCCTCTTCGGCGGCGCCGACGGCGTCGCCCCCGGCGGCGAGGAGCCGGACGAGCGCCATGCGCGGGCCGGGCGAGAGCGGGTCGGCGTCCACCGCGTCCCGCGCCATCGCCCGGGCGGCGTCGAAGCGGCCCGCCTTCACGAGCGCGCCGAGCCGCGCGTCGAGGTCGCCGAGGTTCGTGACGATTTTGGGCGGCGCGGCGGGTGGGAGAACGATGAGGGGGCCTTGGCCCGGCGTCGCGTCGGGCGTCGGGGCGACCTTCAGCGAGGGCAGGGCCTTCAGGGGGCCTTGCTGGGTCGTGAGGAGGAGCACCCAGGTCCGGGCGACGGACGAGGCGACGGTGTCGTCCGTCTGTCCGGCCCCGCCCTTGGCGTCCATGCTCTTCTGGTCGCGCCAGACAGTGTGGCCGTCCTGCACGAGCTCGGCGGTGGCGTTCAGCCGACCGCCCTTGCGGTCGGAGCGGAAGAGCAGCACGTAGGGTGCGCCGAGCTTGCGCGCGATGTCCAGCGCTTGGTCGCGCGTGGGCAAATCGGGAACGTTGCCGAGCTTTCCTTCGAGCGCGAGCGGCCGGAAAACGGGGTCCGAGAGACCCCAGACGATCGGGAAGGTGCGCCCGTCGTCGTCCATCTCCTGCGCGAGGTGGTTCGCGAGGCTGGTGCTGGGCGCGGGGCCACCCTTCTTCTCCGGGGCGAGCGGCGCGATGAGGAGCCGCGGAGCGGAAGGGGCGTGGAGGAAGAGGAAGAGAGGCATAGCGAGGAAGTTAGGAGGAGAAGGGAGTCAGGGGATGAGGTTTCCTCATCCCCTGACTCTATCCTCCCTTCACCGTTTTCAGTCCCGCATCGGCGGCGTCGCGGGCGGCCTGGAGCCGCTCCCTGTCGCCCCGACCGCTCGCGAGGGCGGCGTTGGCGGCGGCGCGGGACCGCTCGTAGGCGGCGGCGGCGTCGCTGTTGCGGCCGAGGCGGCCGTAGGCCTGGGCGAGGCGGCGGTTCAGGTCGACCGCGTCGCCGCCGCCGGAGACGGCCTTCTCGAGGTTCGCCGCCGCGCCCGCGTAGTCGCCCAGCTCGAAACGCTCCGTGCCGACGCGGGCGTAGGCCGCCGCGCCGTTGGTGCGGGTTTCGGGAACGGGCGTCGAACCGCCCGACCGCCTGGGACCGCGGCTGACCGAGATCTCGATCTGGCCGGGGTCGTCCTCGGGGGCGGAGGGCGTCTTGATTGTGCCGGGGTCGGGGTCGGGACCGCGCTTGGCGACCGTCTTGGGCGCGGGCTGCGCCGCAGGGTTGGGCGGGACGACGGGCGCGAGCCCGATGGTGCCGCCCGTCTCGCCGTCGAGGCCGGGCAGCGTTCCGCCGCTCGTGCCAGGATCACGAGTCGGCAGGTTGTCCGAGGCGCGAACGTTAGCCGTCGTGGAGTCGGTGGGAGCGACCGTATTCGAAGCTGGGGCAGACGTCGGCACGCTCGCCGCCGTCTGGATCGGCGCGGCGATCGAGGCCTCGACCACCGGCGCGTTCGAGGCGACCGGCACGGGGGCGGCGGGCGCGCGCCGCGCGAGCAGCACGCCGATGCAGGCCACGAGCACCGTCGCCGCGCCCGCGGCCAGGAAGGCGATCCGCTTGTCGCTCCGCACCGGCGTGGAGGCGTTGAGGAGGGACGTCCGCAGACCGTTGCGCTTGATCCGGTCGAGTTCGCTGTCAGGGTTCAGCTCCACGATCCGCTCCGCGCTCTCCAGGGCGTCCGCGATCTCGCCACGCCGCTCGTGGACCGCCGACTTCAGGTGGAGCGCCCCCAGGTGGGTCGGGTCGGTCGCGACCGCCGAGTCGGCGATGGCGAGCGCCTCGCTCGTCCGGCCTGCCCCCAGGGCCGCCAGCCCCTCGTCGACGAGCTTGTCGAGCTGGATCGTGGCCTCGCGCTTCTGGTCCGCGGGCACCGCCGTGCCGCACTTCTTGCAGAAGGTCGAGTCGAGGCTGTTGTGCGTCGAACAGTGTTTGCAGGCGAGCATGACGAAAGGCACCCCCAAAAGGGCAGGTCTCTTAGCGTCCCATTGTACCAAAGGAACCGCCGCGTGTCCGACGTTTCACCTCCGAACGATAGACCTCCGAGAGTCCGGCGTATCGGTAGTCCCGAAACGTTCGCGCGATCTTCTTCAGCGCCTGGATGAACACGCTCTTCGCCCCCTGCTTGGTGATCCGGCGGAACTGCCCGATCTCGTCGAAGGTGAAGCCGTCCAGCCGCATCTCCAGCACCTCCCGCTGACGCTCGGTCAGTCCCGCGCCCTGCATCACGTCGCGGCACTCGACCGAGAGCATCGCGTCGCCGCGCCCCGAAATCAGCTCCTCGGCAGGCCTCCGCTCGCGGCTTTGAAACCGCTGCAGCCTCCTTTCGAAACCCTCCTCCGTCAAGAACGGCGCCGTCCGCTCCTTCGCGCACATCTCGAGGAGCGCGTCGGCGACGAAGCTGAGGTCCTCGGTGTCCGTCATAGCCTCCTTCAGAATAGTAGTCATGCGTCTACTACATATGGGGTCTGCCTTTTCGTCAACCAAGTTCCCGAAAACTCTTGCGACCTTTTCGGGGCGCGTCCCGTCTGCTGCGGCGGCGACTTCGCGGCACGACCCCTAAATATGGGGCGGCATCGACCCGATAGCACTACAGAGGCGACCGAAAGGTCGCGAGGACTCCTCTTGGCCTACGGGAACCACGCACAGGAATACCGCAAGAACGCCGTGCTCGGGGCGTCGCCCGCGCAGCTCGTCGTGATGCTCTACGACGGCGCGCTCCGCTTCATCGAGGGGGGGCGGCTCGCGATGCGGGCGAAAGACCTCTCCCGGCAGAACGACGCGCTCCAGCGCGCCCAGCGCATCGTCACCGAGCTGCTGAGCACGCTCGACCGCGCCCAGGGAGGCGAGATCGCCACGAACCTCGCCTCGCTCTACGGCTTCGTGCTCGACCGGCTCGCCACCGCGAACATCGAGGATCGCGAGCCGCCGCTCGACGAGGCGGTCAAGACCCTGCGCGAACTGCGCGAGGCTTGGGCCCAGATCGCGGCGACCGCCCCAGGATCCGCCGCGCCCTCCCGGGAGGTCGCCCTTGCCGTCTGAGCCCTCCCCGCTCCTGTCCGGGGGCGAGGGGTCGGGGGTGGGGGGGGCGAAGCCCTCTCCGGCGACGGGTGATCGTCTCATCGGCATCACCCTCGCGCTGGAGGAGGCGCTGGGCCGCGAGGCCTGGGACGAGGCGGACGACCTGTTCGCCGCCCGCGACGCACTCCTCGTGGATCTTCCGGCCTACGCGGTGCCGCGCGAGGTGGACGACATCGACGCTCGCATCCTCGCAAGCCTGCAGCGCGGCCAGGCCGAGATCCGCCGACAGACGCTCGCCCTCACCGACGGTCGCCGGGCGGTCGTGGCCTACGCGGGCGCGTCTTCTCCGGCTTACGCCCAGGCGGCCTGAGCTACAGGACCGCCGATTTCGGCGAGGGCAGCAGCTTCAGGCTGAGCACGAAGCCCGCCGCGACGCACACGAAGCAGCCGAAGAACGGGCTGTAGTGCGCGATCCGCTCGCCCGCGAGCGGCTGGAGCTTCTCGTACAGGGCCGCGCCGATGGGCGCGCCGACGATCGCCCCCAGGCCCTGCGCGGTCATCACCGCGCCGACGTTGCTGCCGCGCCGCTTGGGGTCGATGTCGCTCACCGCCGCCGTCCAGGCGGGGATGGTCAGCAGGAAGCCCACCCCCAGCGGGATGCCGCCCAGCGCGAGCGCCCAGGGCGTGTGGAAGACGGGGATGATGGCGCCGAGGACGATCAGCCCCAGGCCCACCGCACAGAGCAGGAGCCCGCGGTGGACCGCGCTCGACCGGCCGATCCGCTCGCCGTACCTCGTGAGCGGCACCGAGAACGCCGCCATGCCGAGCGCGCCCGGCAACACGAGCACCCCGAACTGCGTCTCGCTCAGCTGGAACTCCTGGAGCGCGAAGTTCTTCACGACCACCATCGGGAAGCCGATGCCCATGAACGTGACCGCCGCCAGCAGGAGGTACGCCGGGATCTCGCGGACCGAGCGCAGGAACTCTCCCAGCCCCGGCCCCGCATGGGCGTCGGGCTCGATGAGCTCGCTCACCGCCGGCGAGTGGCCGGCCTCGGGCACGGGCGATGCGTCGCCGTGCAGCTCCCGCTTCGGCATGCCGAGCCACACGGTGAGGCAGACCACGCCGAAGAGGAGCGTGGCGAGCAGCAGGCTCGCGTACTTGTGGCCGGTGAGGTCGTTCACCGCGCCGCCGATGGGCAGGGCGAAGGCGATGCCGCACAGATAGCAGAGGTTCAGGAGGCCCATCGCGCCCTGGCGGTCGCCATCCTCCACGACGTGGCCCATCCGGGAGAAGAGTGCGGGCCACAGCATGGCCGCGCCCACGCCGTCGGCCACGCGCAGCAGGATGAGGATCGGGACGTCCCACACGCCCCAGCTCAGGGGGATGACCACCGTCGCGACCGACGTGAAGACGGTGATCATCGGCCCGAACAGCATGAGCTTGCGCGGGCCGATCCGGTCGGCGAGCGTGCCCATCGGGCTCTTCAGCACCGCCTCGCTCAGGAGGAACGCGACGACGATCCAGCCGATGACGCTCTCGCCCAGGCCGCGCCCCTCGGCGAACGGCCCGTGCTTCACCGGCGTCGCCGCGAGGTAGATGGGCATCGTGGAGATGTTCATCACCGCGTACCCGATCTCCGCGAAGAGCGCGACGAGCAACAGCCGCCACACCGCGGTGCGCTTCCAGACGGGGATCGAGGGGGCGACAGCCATAGGAGCGCAGGATTCATCCTGCACGAGGCGCGCAGGCTTTAGCCTGCTCTGAGTGTAGCCCTTCAAGGGCACGCCGTCAAAGGGGTCCCGCTATCTTCGGACCCGGACGCCCTTCGTGCCCGGCTGCTTCCGCACCCAGGCGAGGAACCGGGCGACCCGCTCGTCGTCCCGGAGCGCCGGAACCGAACCCAGACGCAAGGCCAGCTCGCCGTTCGGGTACAGCGCGTGGAGCTGGCGGTGGCAGGGCGGGCAGAGCTCGGCGGTCGGGAGCTCGGCGATCCGCTCGCCCCGTCGGCGGGCGGTCGACTTCGGCGTCAGGTGGTGGACGGTGGTGCGGGGGACCTCCCGCTCGCAGAGCTCGCAACGCGCTTCGGGCACCCTTTGAGATACGTCCGAGAAGCCGCCGGAATTCTTCTCGCCGCCCCACCGATGTCGCCGATTTTCGCGAACCCCCGGCAGGATCGCTGGGTCCTAGAGCCGCGTTCCGGGCACGGCGCCCGAAACCAAAGGAAAGACCATGTACTTCGCGGTAGACAACCTCATCAACGAGATCCCCATCGACGAGCCGGATCCGAAGGCCGCGAACGCCCTTCAGGAGGGCGTCGGCGGCCAGTACGGAGAGATGCGCACGATGATGCAGTATCTTTTCCAAAGCTTCAACTTCCGGGGCGACGCCAAGCCGTATCGCGACCTCATCCACAGCGTCGCGGTCGAGGAGATCTCGCACCTGGAGCTCATCGCCACCACCGTCTCGCGCCTGCTCGACGGCTCGCCCCGCTACCAGGGCAAGACCGGCGACGTGGCGGCGGCGGACGGATCGACGCCCCTTGAGGTCGCGCTCCAGGGCGGCAACGCTCACCACTGGATCGTGGGCGCCCAGTCCGCGCTCCCCGTGGACGCGGCCGGCAACCCATGGTCGGGCTCGTACGTCCACAACAGCGGCAACCTGACCCTCGACCTCATCAACAACCTCATGCTGGAGTGCACGGGCCGGCTCCAGAAGTGCCGCATCTACGAGATGTCGGACAACAAGGCGTTCCGCGCGACGGTCTCGTACCTCATCGTGCGCGACCACGGGCACGAGCTGGTGTTCGCCAAGGCGCTGGAGACGCTCGGCATCGACTGGGCGAAGACCCTGCCGATCCCGAACTTCGACGCCACGCAGTACCCCGAGGTGAAGGAGCTGATGGACCAGGGGCTCCACCTGCGCCAGCACCACTTCCACCTCGACGGCTCCGGCCTCTCGAAGATATTCAAGGGCTCCTCGCCCGAGAACAACGGCAGCGAGGTCGAGACCCAGGACGAGGCCCCCAAGGGCGCCCCCAACCGCACGGCCCCCGAGCGCGTCGAGGAGTTCTCGCCCGGCCTCACGCCCGAGCTGAAGAAGCGGATCGAGGAACTGCTGCAGATCTAGGCCTTGTCCGGCGAACCGGTCACCCTCTCCCTTCCGGAGGAGAGGGTGACCGGGAACCCGACGAGCGCCGTGCGCCCGAGGGTGCGGGCGACGGCAGGAAGGGATAGGACCCCTAAGAGGATTCACCGGACAAGGCCTAGGCGGTGTTCGGCGAATCCCGGCAAGGTCGGAACGGTGCCCGATGGCACGACCCCGGAGGGGTCCCAGAAAGCAGCCGGGGGTCGCATAGGGACGATCTCGATCCACCGCACACGACCTAGAAGTGACTTCTGATGCGGGAGACTAGGCGGCGTCCTTATAGCGGCGTGGCGAGCCACGCCGTTCCGGGTAACATCCTTCCCGAAGCAGAGGCTCGTCGTCGTGGCGGGCTGAAAACGGGGAAAGTCCGGTGAGAAACCGGCGCTGTGCCGCAACGGTGAGAAGGCGTTGTTGGTTAGAGGTTCTTGGTTGTTGGTCTCCATCCAACGACCCTTGACCAAAGACCAACAACCCCTTCCAGCCCGAATGCCCGCTCTGTCGATCAAGACGACGTTCGCCTGCGTGCATGGGCGGTCGGAGCGGGCCGCGCAGCCCCCTTCGTCCCTCCTTGCCCCTCGGCGTCCGTCCGTAAGGGACGCATGAGGAAGGGATTCACGCTGATCGAACTGCTGGTGGCGATCGCCATCGTCGCGGTGCTGGCCGCCATCCTGTTCCCCGTGTTCGCGCGGGCCAAGGAGGCCGCGAAGAAGACGACCTGCCTGAGCAACGTGCGCCAACTGGGCCTCGCCTGGACGATGTACGCGGGCGACGCCGACGAGCGCGCCTGCCCTTCCTACCACTACTCGCCCGACTTCGTGGTCGAGACCGCGTGGGACTTCCGCCTTACCTGGACCGGCACGTCGCCGAAGCCCGAGAAGGCCGAGCTCGGACTGCTCGGCCCCTACACGAGGTCGGGCGCGCTCCACGCCTGCCCCGACTTCGCGGGCGACGCCAACGGCCGTCCCTTCACCGGCTACGCCTACAACGCCTCCTACGTCGGCGGCGATGTCCTCTCCGGCCTTCCCGAGTGCGCGCTCGGAACGATCGCCGACCCGTCCGGCACGGCGCTCTTCGCCGACGCCGCCTACGGCAATCCCGTCAAGGGCCACAACTACCTGCGTGCGCCCAGCGACCCCTTCTTCGGCATCGGCAAGGCGCACTTCCGCCACACCGACGCCGCCAACGTGGCCTACGCCGACGGGCACGCCCGCTCGACGAAGGCCCTCTTCCTTCCCGACCGCGCCGAACCGGGCCTCGGCGCCCTCTCGGCCGACGACTCCGCCTACGACCTCCGATGAAGACTCTCACGCTCCTTGCCCTTGTGGCCCTCGCCGCGGTTTCCGCCGCGAACACCGCCACCTTCGACGACCTCCCCTTCGCTAACGGCTTCGCCTACGAGAACGGCGCGCACCTGGGCGGCGCGCCCTCGTTCGCGAGCGGCGACCTCGGCTTCGCCAACCAGTACGACGCGTCGTACGACGGCTTCTCGGGCTTCGCCTACTCGAGGGTCCAGGACGCGAGCACGCCCGGCTTCGGCAACCAGTACGCGAGCGACGCGGGCGGCGCCTTTAGCGGGACGAACTACGGCGTCTCGTACGGCGACGGCGCGACGATCTCGCTTCCGGCGGGCGGGCGGATCACGGGCATGAAGGTGACCAACACCACCTACGCCGCGCTCTCGATCCTCAACGGCGACCAGTTCGCGAGGCGGTTTACCACCGGCGACTACTTCATCCTGACCGCCACGGGCTACGCGAACGGCGCCGCCACGGGCAGCGCGAGCATTCCGCTCGCCGACTATCGCTTCTCCAACCCCGCCCAGGACTATGTCCTCCAGGCCTGGACCGACTTCGACCTTTCCGGCCTCGGCGCGGCGACCTCGGTCGTCTTCTCGTACGCCTCCAGCGACGTCGGCCAGTACGGCATCAACACGCCCACCTACTTCGCCCTCGACGACGTTCGCACCCAGGCGGTGCCCGAGCCTGCCACCCTCGCCGCCCTGGCCCTCGGGCTCACCGCGGTTGCCCGCCGCCGGAAGGCAGGCGCGAAGTGAGGCGTCTTGCGCTCCTCGCCGCGCTCGCGCCGTCCGCCGCCCTCGCCGGACCCTATGACGCGACAGGCATCGCTTCGTCCAGCGCGGGCTTCGTGGGCTGGGCGACCGGCGTGTCGAATCTGACGCGCGGACTCCAGAACATCGCCAATCCGACGGGGCCGTACGCTACCGTGGGAGCCGCCGCGGACGCCCTCGGTCCCGTCGCGGGCGCTCCGGGGGGCTCGTCGGGCGTCGTGAGCCTCGGCGACGGCGGCTTGATCACCCTGACCTTCGCCCAAGTCATTCGAAACGGCGCCGGTCCAGACTTCGCCGTGTTCGAGAACAGCTTCGCCTCGGGCGGCGGGGTGTTCGCCGAACTCGGCTTCGTCGAGGTCAGCTCGAACGGCACCGATTTTTTCCGCTTCGACTCGGTCTCGCTCACCCAGACCACCACGCAGGTCGGCGGCTTTGGCATCACCGACCCCACGAACGTCCACAACCTCGCGGGGCAGTTCGTCTCCGGGCAGGGGACGGGATTCGATCTTGGTGAACTGGCGGGCCGGTCGCCTCTGCTCGACGTGAACAACGTCGGCTACGTGCGGGTCGTCGACGTCGTCGGCAGCATCGATCCGCTCTACGCTCGGAGGGACTCGCTGGGGAGCATCGTCAACGATCCCTACAGCACCCCCTTCGCCAGCGGCGGCTTCGACCTCGATGGGGTCGGCGTGATCAACCCCGTGCCCGAACCCGCGTCGTTCGCCGCCCTCGGGCTGGGCACTCTGGCCCTCCTGCGCCGCCGACGGGAGTAATCTCCCTCCGTGCGAAGTGCCTCTCCGAGGGACTGGACTCGATGCGGAGGCTGGAGGCCGACTTCAAGGCGATCGTCGCCGAGCAGGCGAGGCTTGGATAGACCTTCCGGGTGCCTCTGGCACCGGGCGGCCTGCCCGGCCAGAGAGCGGGACGCCCGCCGAGGAGGACCGGCCCCGGGAACGCCCCGCTTCCTGGAAACCCTTCCCTCTTGAGGAGGGAAGGGCGGGGTATGGCCTAACCCACCAGCGGGGGCGTGTTCATCTCGCCGCCAGGACCGCCCGGACCGCCGCGGCCGTTCGGTCCGGCCAGCTTGATCGTCCGGCCCCCGAGGGCCTTGAGGGTCGCCTTCTGGTCGGCGGTGAGGATCGCCGCGATCTTCGCCTCCATCGCCTGTCTCCGGGCGTCGTTGCGTCCTCTGCCCGGACCACCCTGCCCGCCAGGACCGTCCAGCCCTCCTTGGGGAGGGCCGCCGGGGCCACCGGGAGGAGGTCCGTCCGGGCCGCCTTCTGCGGGCGGAGGTCCGTCGGGACCGCCTTGGCCTCCCGGCCCGCCGGGTCCATCTTGGCCGCGGGCCGGAGCCAGCGCCTTGAGCTTCGCCTTCTGGGCGTCGGAGAGGCCCAGCCGGATATGGACGGAGGGCACGAGGGCGGCGGCGAGGCCCATGCTCTGGATCTGGATCTCCGCCAACCGCTTGGCCTGGTCCGCGCTGAGGATGGTCTTGACCTTCGCGTCGAGATCGGCCTCGGCCTTGTCGCGGGCGGCGCGCATCGCCTGGGGATCGGGGCGCTCGCCGTCGTTGCCGGGCTGGGGCGGGCGCATTGACTCGCGCGTCGTCTGGATGGCCTCCTCGATGGCGGAGCGCTGCTCGTCGGTGATCGCGACGTCGGCCACGACCTCGGGACGGAGGGCGAGTTGGGCGAGGGGCGGCAGTCGGTCGGGGGCCTGGGGGCCGCCCATGCGCCCTCCGCGCGGGCCGCCCTGGCGTCCGCCTCGAGGCGGTCCGCCCTGTCCACCGGGACCCTGCCCGTCGGGACCCTGGGCCAGGGCCGCCGCGGCGAAGGTCGCCAGCAGGGCGACGGTGGCGAGTCGCTTGGTGTGGAATCGGGGAATCTTCATCGTCTTCTCTGGATCGGTGCCCTCGGGGGCTTCGATAGAAAGATTGTCCTCCAACGGAATGAAGACCGTCTGAAGAATCTTCATTCCGTGAAAATGATAGGCGCTGTGTGCTGTTCAGACGGACGGCGCGGCGATGACGACCGGGCGGCCTGAGGCACCGAGGTAGCGCCACACGGCGGCGGCATCGGGAATCTGGCGACCGCCGAGGTACTTGGCGTCGAGGCGCCCCGCTCGGTCGTTCGCGGCCTGGGCGGCGGCGGTGGCGCGTCCGGCCCCAGCGGAGTCTTTGGCCCGGAGGGCGGTGGCGAGGAGGGCCTGGGAGGCGGAGAGGGCGTAGTAGGCGCCGGGATCATTGGGCGCGGCGGCCACGGCGGCGCTGGCGTACTTCACCGCCTCGCCCGCCTTGCCCTCGAAGGCCGACACCATCGCGAGTCCCGCGAGCGCCTCGGAGGCCTCGGGGCGGGCGATGAGGGCGGTCTCGAAGTAGACGCGGGCCTCGGCGTAGTGCTGGCTCTTCTCCTTGGGGTCCATCGAGGCGCGCTGGGTGATCGCGATGGCGTTGTTCGCGTACTCGACGTACAGGTCGGCCATCGCGGGCTCGGCGAGGACGCCGACCTGGAACGCCTTCTCGGCCTGGCTGTAGTTCTGGGCGCGGGCGGCGACGGCCATCTGGTAATAGCGGACGTCGGCGCGCTGTCCCTGCTCCTTCTGGAGGTCGCTGCTCAGGCGGGCGAGCACGTCGGCCTTGTTGCGCTTGAGGGCGATGTAGGCCTGGGCGGTGCGGACGCCGAGGTTCTCGGAGTCGGCGAGGACGGCCTCGCGCATCTCGGCGTCGCTCCCCTCGTCGTCGCCCCCCGCGGCGAGGGCGGCGGCCTTCAGGCCGTGGGCGTAGGCGTCGGTCCCACCGGCGCGGGCGAGCATGTTGAGGGTGTTGAGGGCGTCCTGGCGTCGGTTCGAACGGAGCTGGGCGAAGGCGATGCGGTCGGCGAGGGCGGGGTTCTTCTGGTCCTTGTCGAACGCGGGCGCGAGGGCGGCGATGGCGGCGGAGTACCGCCGGGCGCGCAGGGCGGCGTCGGCGTAGGGGAGGGGGTTGGCCGGGTCGAGCTTGGTCGCGTCGACGCTCGCGTCGAGGGCGGCCTTGCGGTTCTCGGCGGCGGCGCCGAGGGCGTCCTTGATCTGCTTGAGGACTTCCGCGCGGTCGGCGCCCGGCTTGGCGGTGATCGCGAAGGCGCGACGCGCGTCGACGCCCGCGAGGATGCTGAGGGTCGCCGGGTCGTTCGGCATGGCCGACTTCGCCTCCTCCGCCTGGAGCTGGGCCTGGTCCAGCTCGCCGAGGCCGAGGTAGGCGCGGGCGAGGGCGAGGCGGGCACCCGCGCTCTTCTTGTCGATCTTCAGGGCGATCTTGCCCTCGTCGCGGGCGTCGGCGTACTTGCCGTCCGTGAGGAGATCGTTGGCCTTGCCCACGTGGAAGTCCGCGCCCTTTGAAAGGCCGTTGTCCACGACGATCGAGAGGCTCTTCTCGGCGGTCTTGCTCTCGACGGTGTAGGCCTTGAAGCGCAGCTTGAGCGGGCCGTCGGCCTCGGCGACGGTGTCGAGCTTGAACTCGTAGGGGGTGCTCGTGTCGGTGTCGCGCAGCTCGCCGTTGACGTAGAACTCGACCTGGTTGATGGCCGTGTCGGACGCGACGGAGACCCTTACGGTTCGCTCGCCGTGGAACGTCTCGCCGTCCTTCGCGTTGAGCGAGACGGTAAGGGGGGCCTTGGCGAGGACCAGGACGGCGGAGGCAAAGAGGAGGACGCTCATCGGTGCAGGTTTCCCTTGTTGCGCATTATGACGGTTAAAGCGGGCGGAACATTCGGGAAGGAAGCGCTAACGGTGGCTCACGATTGCCGACGATGGCCTTTCCGGGGCAACGGTTCGCCATTGTGAGCTATCGTTCGCTTACTGTAAGCCTCCTATGCCCGACCGCTTCCCCCCGATCTACCGCCTCGCCACCGGGATATTCCGGCGGCTCTACTTCCCGACGCACGGCGGCGTGGAGGTCCTGCATCCCGAGCGGGTGCCCGCCGAGGGGGGGCTGATCGTGGTGTCGAACCACATGAGCCACCTCGACTCGCCCGCGATGGCGGTGGCGTTCCGGGGTCGTCGGCTGCGGGCGATGGCGAAGGAGGAGCTGTGGAAGAACCCCGTCTTCGGTCGGATCATCGAGGGGATCGGGGCGTTCCCGGTGCGGCGGGGCGAGGCCGACGCGGAGGGCGTCCGCAAGTGTTTGGAACTGCTGGAGCGCGGCGAGGCGGTGATCGTGTTCGCGGAGGGGACGCGCGGCGACGGTCGGACGATGCTGCCCCTGGAGCCGGGCGTGGCGCTGCTGGCGAGGAAGTCGGGCGTTCCGGTGCTTCCGGTGGGGATCTGCGGGACGCAGTTCGTCATGCCTGCGGGCGGCGGCGGCGCGAGACGCCGGGTGACGGTGGTGGCCGGCGAGCCGTTCCTCTTCGACGACGTGGCGGGGAAGGGGCGGGACGGACGGGAGCGGTTCCTGGCGGAGCTTCGGGGGCGGGTGCTGGCCCTGACCTCAGAGGGAGGGGTGGCGTTGGAGAGTGAGTAGTGATGGATGAGTAGTGACGGGTGCCCCTGAGCTTTTCTCGTCATCTAACCTCAGGAGGATAGGAGGAGCCGAGCGGCTCGAAGTGCTCACGCTCGTAGGTCTGAATCAGAGCCCCCAGCACCTCGACCTCGTCTCCCTCCGGAGTGCCCGGAGCGGCGTGGAAGATCTCGTCAAGACGTGCAAAGGCAGCGTCAAGGTCGGCATCGCTGGAGATCGCTCGAACGCTCGTGGTATGGTTCATCGATTTCAATTTCCTAGCCCGAAGGGCTGTAGCCGCATCCTCCATGGGTGCGCCTCACCCTTAGAGGTCGTTTCACAACTTGGCTTTGTGCCTCCCCCTTGCGCCTTCGCGCCCTTGCGAGAACCTGGAACGGAGAGGGCTTCGTTGCGGAACGCAGGTTGTGAAACGACCCCTTAGCCTTCTCGCGAGAGCGCGAGCCAGACACCTGGGACAAACATGATCAGAAACGTCCCGATCAGAACCCAACCTACGACTCCAGTTCGCGTTGATCCAACGGCAAGGCTGTCGGTGAAGCCGGGCATGATAACGCCGAGGAACACAAGCGAGAGGACAACGACTCCCCAGCCAACCCTCTTCATCAGGTGAGCATAGCCGAAGCGCACCCACGGAGGGTGCGGCTACAAACGCTTCGCATTTAGAACCGCGCGGTGTAGCCGACGGAGCCCAGCGCGCGACCGCGTCCGCCCACCAGCCGAAGGCGGAGGCCACGCAAGGGAAGCGCCTCCAGCGCGGCTTGGCCCTGGAAGCCGTCGTTCTCGGCGAGGAGTCGCAGCCAGCGGTAGACCGGCACGGCGGCGCCGACGTAGGGGCGGACTTGGCGGCCGAAAGTGACCCCAGAGGTGACGTCGAACGGCGTGCTTCCGTGGGCGAACTCGTTGCGGAACGTCGCGCAGGCGAAGCCGCGGACACCCGGGGTGGTGACGGCGCCAAGGTCCTGGACGCCCAACGCGAAGCCTGGCGAGAACCCCGCGAGGGGCGCGATGACGTTGTAGGTGAGGTCGCCGGTGAGGCGCGGGTCGCGCCCGCTCCGCTCGACGGTGCGCCCTTCGGCTTCCCACGCTTGCGCGAAGCCGACGGCGAAGTAGTCCATCGCGTTGCCGCCCTCGCCGAACTGCCGCAGGGTCTCCGCGCGGAACGTGCCGTCGAGCAGCTTGCGCGCGGTCGGCACGGTGATGAGCCGGTCCCCCTCGGCGACGCAGGCGAGGGCGAGGGCGGCGAGAAGGGACGGGGCGCGCACACGGTTAGGATACTGTGCGCGTAGCAACCCGGGCTGAGACTGTGGTTACCCTTTTCCCCCGTACCGGAAGGCGCGCCGCCAGTTGTGCTTTCGCAACTTCGCGAGCCGCTCGGGCGAGGAGGTCGGGGAGGTCGCTCACCGCGCGGTTGGCCTCCCGCCTGGGCGGCGTTGCGCAGGCCGGGGATCGCGGCGAACGAGCCGCCTTCCGCCTGGGGACCCCCGCTTCCGCCGATGGCTCACGCCCCGAACCCGTGCTTGCCGAAAGCTCTGCGCCTCAACCCGACAGCCTACTTGACGGCGTGGACGTCGACCGACCAGAGGGTGACCTTGCTCGCGCCTCCCTTCGTGCGCTGCTCGAAGGTCATGGTGAAGATCTGCTCCTTGTCGGTCGCCTTGAAGAGGCAGGGGATGTTCGCCGGTCCGTCGGGCGCGTCGAGCTCCAGCGTCCCGTAGCCCTGGTCCGGCGTGCCATAGGCCGCGCGCTCGCGCACGTTCGCGACGTCGCAGTTCATCACCACGAGGTACGAGGTCCCCTTCTTCAGCCCCTTCAGGTAGACCGTCACCGACGAGGGATGGTTGGCGTAGGGCGCGAGCCCGAAGAAGCCCGCCTCCGCGTCCACCTCGTTCGGCTGGTAGAAGCGCAGCGAGGCGCGGCCGGGGACCGACATCTGCGCCGTGGAGAGCGACACGACGGGATCGGCGTCGCCCCCCGCCTTCGCGTCGCCCAGGAGCCGCTGGAGAGCGGAGCGGTCGAGCGAACGGACGCGGGCGCCGACGGCGGCGCGCGGCGGCATGGCGCCGCCGGCCTGCGGCTGGAGGGTCGCGAGGCCCTGGGCGGCGAGGACGAAGGAGAGGACGGCCATCATGGGATCACTTGAACTCGTGGATCTGGATCGACGAGATGGAGACGTAGCCGCTCGCGAGGTCGGTCGAGAGCCACAGGACGCGGCTCGCGGACGGGGAGGGCGAGAGCACGAACGCGGCGTGGCCCGAGCCGGGCACGAGCTGGGAGGCCAAGGTCTGCTTCATCGTCTGGTCGGTGAGCGTGACGTTCGCCGCCTTGCCCCCCGACGGGGTGCCGTTGACCACGACGAGGTAGGAGGTCTTGGCCTTGAGGTACAGCGTGAGCAGGCACGACTCCGGGTCTTCCGAGGAGTCCTTGCCCTCGATCTCGACCGTCCCGGTGCCGTCGATGTTGGGGCTGACCGTGCCGTGGACCCTCAGAATGCCCTTGTAGGGCACGACCGGGGTTCCGCCGGTGAACGTGATGCCCTCGTCGACGCTGCCGGAGGGCTTGTCCGACGCCGGGGTCGAGGCGAGGAACGCCTTGATCTCCGCGCTCGATAGCGGCGCGACGACGCGGCCCGCCCTCGACGTTCGAAGATCGAGGCGGGCGGCGTCGACGCGCCGTCCGAGTTGGATGGGAGCGGCGGTCTGGGTGGCGAGGAGCGTCGTTGCGATCGCGAAGGCGAGCATCGACCAATTATGGGGCAGATGCGAGGGAAAAGACTACGCCAGAGGCTTCCAGCCGTACTCGACGTACCGGTTGGTGACGGTGCCGTCGCTGAAGAGGTCCACCAGGCCGTAGCCGTTGCCCACGCCCTGAAAAGGGCCGTTCCAGAAGTTGCCGCAGCCCGCGCCGTTGCCGTAGTACCGCACGCCTTGGTAGTTCATCCGGTCAACCATGTGCATATGGCCGGAGATGCAGGCGACGACCGTGGGGTGCTGGGCGAAGAGGTCCTTGATGCGGCGGGCGTCGATGTGCATCCACGCGCCGGGGACGTGCCAGTTGCCCGTGCGCTCGTTGTCGCCCACGAAGAAGGCCGACGTGCTGAGGATGGGAATATGGGACATGAGGAGCGTGGGCCGTCCCTGCGCCCGCGCGAGATCCTCGGCGAGCCACGCGAACTGCTCCTCGTCCAGCCTTCCGGTGTAGCCCCGGCCCCGGCTCGGGGCGATGCTGTCGAGCACGACGAAGTGCCAGCCCGCCCGGTCGAAGCTCTGGTGGCCGCGGGCGAGCCGCATCCGGTCGAGCGCGAACGCCTTGCCGTAGCCGGACTCCTTGGGCGAGCGGCTAGGATTGCCCCAGCCGAACACGTCGTGGTTGCCGACCGCGTGGACGATCGGCACGCCGAGGTTGGCGCGCAGGACCGAGCCGTAGACGTCCCACTGCTGCTTCACGCGGGCGTGGTCCGTCTGGAGGCAGTCCATCACCTGGTCGCCGCCCATGAAGACGAGGTCGGGCCTCTGGTCCTGGGCGTGCTCCAGGCAACGCTCCATACCGAGCGCCGCACCGCGCTCGGGCTGGACGTGCAGGTCGGTGATGTGGGCGATCCGCAGGACGCGGCGCTTCGCCGCGGGCTTCTTCGCCGCGTCGGCCAGGCCCGGCAGTCCCCCGAGCGCCGCGAGGCCGCTCGCGGCGAGGAGATCGCGTCGGGAGAGGCCCATCAGGATGTATGGTATCCGTCCGGTCGCGCATCTCCGGGGCAAACGGCTTTGTTAAGGTTGAAAAGCAACAAGTTTCCGCATGGAAAGCGATAGGTTCGGGCGATCTCTTTCGACCCCCCCACGGACTTTCGGCCTTGCGTAAAGCCGATAGTCCGACCACCTCTAAACGTCGCCCCACCCATAGCCGCGAAGCGGCTCGCCCGTCCACGAGGACCGAGTCGCCGGCAAGCGGCTCCTCCGAGTCTCCGCGGCCCATCCCGCACAGCGGGATGGGCGAACCCGTAACGAAGCACCCCTAGCCTTGTCGGAACGAGCCGAAGAAACGCTTGGCCTCGGCAGGACTCGCGGGCGTCTGCTTGGCGAGGGTCAGGGAGTAGACCGCCCGGGACGTGCGGCCGATCCACATCGCGCCGCTGCCGCCGTTCGCCGTGCGGAACTCCATCTGCCGCCCGGCGATTCCCGCGTACGTAGCCGGGTGCTCGCCGGTCGACGTCGAGTGGGAGGAGGCGAGCATGCTGCTCTTCATCGCCTTCTCCATTTGCGCAAGGTCGCTCGCCTTGAAGCCGCCCGCGGGAAGGATCGTCTTGCTCGCCGCGCAGACGAACGGCGGCCCGAAGGCGAGGTAGATGTTCGTGACCACGCCTTGGGTGTTCTGCTTGGTGAGCTGTGCCTTGCCCGGCATGAGGATCGAAAAGCCGTCGCCGGGCGCGGCGAAGGTCGTCCACTTCGGCGCCTGGGCGAGGGTCGGGACGGCGAGGGCGAGAAGGGCGGCGGAGAGGAAGGCGTGGGTTCGCAAAGCCCCTGTCGGACGGCGGATGCCGCCCCAAGGTTCAGGCGAAGCCCGCCGCCGTGCGGCCGAGCTTCGCCTACCCCACCCCTCGTCCTTCGAGGGAAAGGCTCCCTGTAGCGGCCCGACTCGCCACGCTCCGGAAAAACCGCGCTGCACGATGCTCGAACGCGAACGGGCGCCAAGAGCCGCGCTTCCGAGATCCCTGCGGTGGAACGCGCCCGCGCCGCGTCTCGCCTAACCCTCCGATGCAGACCCTCATCGCCATCACCTACCCCTCCGAGGCCCAGGCCCGAGAGACCCTCGAGGTCGTCGCCAAGGCCCAGAGCGGCTACCTCGCGAAGCTGGAAGACGCCTGCATCGTCACCCGAGACGCGGAAGGCAAGGCCCACCTCCACCAAGCCTTCAACACCGCCCTCGCGGGCGGCGCGGGCGGCGCGTTCTGGGGCCTCCTCATCGGACTCCTCTTCATGAACCCGCTCATCGGCCTCGTCGTGGGCGGCGCGGCGGGCGCGGCGGGCGGCGCCTTCACCGACTACGGGATCTCCGACGATTTCATGAAGGGCCTGGCGAACGACATCCAGCCCGGCTCCGCCGCGCTCTTCATGATGCTCCAGGACGCCACCCTCGACCGGGTCTTGCCTGAGCTCGCCCACCACGGCGGATCGCTCCTCTACACGAACCTCTCCAAGGACGCCGAAGCGGAGTTCGCGAGCCAGATCGACAACCGGAACGTGCCGATCTAGGACGGCCACCACGGGCTGGACACCGTGGGACGCCTACGCCACAAAGGAACATCCCGATCGCGGCAACTCCTCCAGCCCCAAGGAGGGAAGTCGTCGCTGGCGAGGCCAAAACCACGGCATTGCGGCCTCCCCACCCCGAAGGTTCAGCCCCGGCGGCGCCGCCGCAGAACGGCGAGTGCGCCAAGGCCCAGCGCCGCCCAGCTCCCCGGCTCCGGCACCGCCTGGAAGCCGCGCACCGAGATCACCTGGTTGCCGCCGCCGAAGGTCGAGAAGAGGAAGTCGCCCGTCGAAGGATCGATGAACGCCCCCTCGGCGCCGCTGAGATCCGAGATGAACACTTGGCGGCTGCCCGCCACAGGATCGCCGTTGGCGTCCAGCGTGTAGGCGACGACGTTCCCCGTGCCGTGCTCGGAGACCAGCACCGAGGGTTGCGGGAACAGCGCGCTCCCCGCCGGAACGTACACCGCGCCCTCCAGGCCGCCGCTCAGCTGGATCGGGTTCGTCTCCGCGCCGAAGTCGTAGAGGCCGTTCGCGTTCTGCGTGTACGGCAGCGTGTACCAGACGCTCTGGTCGTACGACAGCACCTTGAGATTGCCCGACACGGCGGTGGAGCCCGGCGCGAAAAGGATCGAGCCCACCGACGACTGGGTGGTCAGCTGGGTCATCAAAAGGTCATGATGTTCCCAAGGGGTCGTCGCGGACCCAGCGCAAAGACCATTGTACTGTC
>CAXTOO010000020.1:24937-25917 GCA_964245875.1 uncultured Fimbriimonas sp.
CGCTGAGGAGGCGCCTCTCCCACCGAGATCGCCCCTGCGCAATAGGGACCACCATTGGCGAATCCAGACCACCAGAGGATTCTCCGGGAGTTCGCGCCTTTGCCCCGATCCGAGGATCGCGGGTCCGAAGAGCGGCTAAACTCCAGACGATGGCCAAGGCCCCCTGGCGCTTCGATCCGCGTTCGAGCCTCCTCACCCTCGTGGTGGTGGCGGTGGGCTTCGAAGGCTACCGTGCCCTCGCCCCAAAGCCGCCGAAGCCCAAAACCCGCCAGGAGAGGATCGCCGACGACCTCCAGCGGATCGTTGCCCTGAAGATTGGTTGCAAGGGGCAGGTCACGAATCCCACCGGCCGCTCGGTCGCGGCGGGACGAACCCGCGCCGCCTACGAGGAGATCGCGCAGGCAGAGGACGAGGGCGACGAGATCGAGGTCCAGACGATCATGGCCACCGACCGCGGCGTGCGCATCCCTTCAAAGACCGGCGCGACGCTCGAAGGAAAGGACCCGTTCGGCGTCGTAAGGCTCAAGTTCACCGGCGGCGACCTCGCCGGCGAGCAAGCCTGGACGAGCGGCGAGTACTTCCGCTAATTACGTCACCCCTCCTCGTCGCCTCGGAGTATCGGTTCCGCTTTATGTGCAGTTGCGTCGGGCGATGAGGAGGAGAGTCCGCCGAGGAATGCGCTCCGGCTCGCCCCAGGTGAATAGGGGTGAGGGGCATAGCTGTTTAGATTAAGCTGTAGCTTGCTCGCGAGGTCCGTGATCTCTAAAGTGTCTTTGTAGGTGCTTTGTGTCTTTGTGTTCTCTTCCACCGCCTATCTGAACAAGCATGGGAGTGAGGAGCCGGGGCACAACGGCTCAGATAGTCTGAACGCCAAGTCGTCTGCAGGGGTTCCCTATGTGATCTCTGTGCCTCCTCCGTGTCTCTGTGGTTCATCCGGTAGGCCTCGCGGCAGACAAACTGAAAGGCTATGGAGGGTTCGG
>CAXTOO010000021.1:0-25213 GCA_964245875.1 uncultured Fimbriimonas sp.
TACGGCTTCCTCGGCGGCACCAGCACGGCGGTTCTCGACACGTTCTACGGCTTCTTCACCCCCGGCGCGGAGCCCTGGAAGGTCGTCGGTGGCCTCCCCGCCGAGGTCGTCGACCGACTCCACCGAGAGGGGAGCGCGATGCTGCGCCCGAACACCTACGGCGCGGGAACGGGCGTCACCTACAACCCCGAGCGGCTGAAGCGGATCTGGGACGAGCTGATGGCCGAGGCGGGAGTCCGCGTCCTCCACCACGTCCTGCTCGTGGAGGTCGAAAAAGCCCCCGACGGTGGCGTTCGAGCGGCCACGCTGGCCTCGAAGTCCGGCTTCCTGCGGGTCGAAGCGCCCTTCTGGATCGACGCCTCGGGCGACGCCGACCTGTGCCACCTCGCGGGGTACGAGTACGAGAAGGCCGGGGACCTGGAGCCCGCCCAGACCCTCACCACGACCTTCCGCATGGCGAACGTCGACCTCGCCCGCTTCGAGCGGGAGGGCGGCAAGGCCATGATGCAGGAGCGGATGAAGGCCGCGCCCGGACTCCCGCGGACCAAGGGGAGCGCCCACGCGATGGTCGTCGACGGCTGCGTCGCCACCGTCGCCGTGCGTGTGGCCGACGTGGACGCCACCGACGTCGTCGCCCTCAGCGCCGCCGAGGCCGAGGGGCGGCGGCAGGCCTTCGTGTACGAGGAGTTCTTCCGGAAGAGTGTGTCGGGCTACGAGGAGGCTCGGATCATCGGCCTTGGCGTCGGGATCGGCGTCCGGGAGACGCGCCGGGTCTACGGCGAGTACCGCCTCACCCGCCAGGACTGTCTCGGGGCGGCGCGCTTCGAGGACCGGGTCCTCCTCTGCGGCGCGCCCATCGAGGACCACCGGATGGGCGCGGCGGGCGAGGAGGAGACGGCCTGGGCCTACGTCCCCGACGGCGCCGCCTACGACGTGCCCTACGGATCGCTCGTCCCCAAGGGGCGGGCGAACGTCTGGGCGGTCGGTCGCTGCTTCAGCGCGACCCACGACGCCCACGCATCCTGCCGCTCGATGGGCCAGACGATGGCGATGGGCCAGGCCGCCGGGCTCGCCGCCGCCCTGTGCGTCGAGGAGGACTCGGGCGCGATGGGACTCTCGATCCCTGCGCTTCAAGATGCGTTGCGGAGGGAGGGAGCGATCCTCGAGACGCCGGAGCGAACCGCCGACACGAAGACCTGGAGGGTGGCCGCGTGAGCTTCGTCCGCACCGTGCGGGGCGATGTCCCGACCGAGGGTCTCGGCATCGTCTACGCCCACGAGCACGTCGTCATCAAGGGGCCGTTCGTCGCGGAGCGTTTCCCGGAGTTCCTGCTCGACGACCTCGACGCGATCACGGACGAGCTGAAGGCTTTGCGCCGCAGGGGCGTGGGGACGATGATCGACGCGATGCCGACCGACGCGGGCCGTTCCGCCGTCGATCTGATCGAGGTCTCGAAGCGCACCGGCATGGCCCTCGTCGCCGCGACGGGACTCCACCTGCGGCTGTACTATCCGCCGGATCATTGGGTCGACACGATCGACGAGGACGCCCTCGCGGAGCGTTTCGTGCGGGAGATCGAGGAGGGGATGGAGGCGACCGGCGCAAGGGCTGGCGTCATCAAGGTCGCGGGAAGCCTGGACCGGCTGACCGACCTCGAACGCCGCAACTTCCGCGCCGCCGCGAGGGCGCAGCGCGCGACAGGATGCCCGATCCTCACCCACACCGAAGGGGGCACCGCCGCCCTGGAGCAGGTGCGCATCCTCCAGGACTCCGGCGCAGACCCCGCTCACGTCGTCCTCTCGCACCTCGACCGCAACGGCGATCTCGCCTACCACCGCGAGGTCCTCTCGACGGGCGTCCGTCTCGAGTTCGACTCCGCGTTTCGCTGGGGAGTCCGCGAGAATCGAACCCAAGCGTTGATCCTCGCCCTCGCGCCCGAGTTCCCCGACGCCCTCGTGCTGGGGATGGACGCGGCCCGCCCCGCCTACTGGCGGAGCTTCGGCGGCGAGCCGGGGCTGGCCTACCTCGTCGATTCGTTCGTCCCCGCTCTCCGCGAGGCGGGCCTTCAGGAAGGGCTCCTCCAGAATATCCTCGTCCACAACCCTGCCCAGGCGTACTCGTTCGGCGCGCCGAGACCCTAGAGATGGAAAGAACCTGGAAGATCGCCGGCATCGACTTCGACCACATGCACATGGGGGATCTGCTCCGCATGGTCCAAGACCATTCCCACGCCGAGATCGTCGGCGTGTCGGACGAGCGGCCTGAACGGATGCGGCCCGTCATGCAGGCCCTCGGCATCCCCGAGTCGGTCGCCTACGGCGACTACCGCGAGTGCCTGGAAAAGACGAAACCGGACGTCGTCATCCTGTGCTCCGCCCCCGCTCGTCACGGCGAGTGGACGGAGCGGGTCGCGCCCTACGGCGTCCACGTCCTGGTGGAAAAGCCCTTCGCCGCGAGCCTCGCCGAGGCCGACCGCATGATCGCGGCGCTCGACGCGACGGGCAGGCAGCTCGCCGTCAACTGGCCCCTCCGCTGGTACCCCTCGCACGTCACCGCCAAGCGGCTGATCGACGAGGGGCGGATCGGCGAAGTGACGGAGGTCCACTACTACGACGGCAACCGCGGCCCCCTGCGCCACCTCATGGACAAGGTCGAGGTTCCCGAGAGCGATCCGGCGGCCAAGGGCCGGTCGTGGTGGTACCAAAGGGCGGCGGGCGGCGGTTCGATGCTCGACTACCTGGGCTACGGCGTGACCCTCGGCACGTGGTTCATGGACGGTCGCGCCCCGATCGAGGTGACCGCCACCGTCGACGCTCCCAAGGGCCTCGAGGTGGACGAGCACAGCATTGCCGTCTGCCGCTACGCCTGCGGCCTGAGCAAGTTCGAGACCCGCTGGGGAGCCTTCACCGACCCCTGGAAGCTCCAGCCGCAGCCCAAGTGCGGCTTCGTGCTGGTCGGCACGGAGGGGACCATCGCCTCCTACGACTACGAGCCGACGGTGCGCCTCCAGACGCGAGAACGCGAAGAGGGCTTCGACGTGGAAGTCGATCAGCTGTCCTTCCCCGAGAGGAACCCCATCGAGTACTTTCTCGACCGCTTGGAGCGCGGCCACCCCATAGACGGCCCCCTTTCACCGAGGGTCGCCCGCATCGGCCAGCAGATCGTCGACACCGCCCGCGAGAGCGCCGCCCAGAAGCGCACGCTGCCCCTGATCCCCTAGCCATGGCCGAAAAGAACTACGAGATCGACTCCGGCGAGCGCGCCGCCGCCATCGAAGCGCCGCGCCTGCCTTACCGCCCCGCCGACCCCAAGGCCTACCGGCCCAAGATCGGCCTGATCGGATGCGGCGGCATCACCGAGACGCACCTTCGCGCCTACGTGAACGCGGGCTACGACGTCGTCGCGTTGTGCGACCGGATCGGCGACCGGGCGGAGGATCGCCGCCGCGAGTTCTACCCCGAGGCGAGCGTCTACGCGGACCACCGTGAACTGTTGGCGCGGGACGACATCGACGTCGTGGACGTCGCGACGCACCCCGCCGAGAGGCTGGCGGTGATCGAAGCCGCGCTCCGGAGCGGCAAGCACGTCCTTAGCCAGAAGCCTTTCGTCACCGACCTTGACGAGGGAGAGCGCCTCGTAGCCCTTGCCGAGAGCGTGGGCCGCAAGCTGGCCGTCAACCAGAACGGCCGCTGGTCGCCCCACTTCTCGTATATGCGCCGGGCGGTCGAGAGCGGCCTGATCGGCGACGTGTACGCCGCCCATCTCGGGGTCCACTGGAGCCACGACTGGGTGGCGGGAACGCCCTTCGACGAGGTCCGCCACGTCGTCCTGTACGACTTCGCGATCCATTGGTTCGACATCCTGTCGTGCCTCATGGGCGAGAGGGCGCCGACCCGCGTCTTCGCCTCCGTCGCCCGGGCGGAGGGTCAGAGCGCCAAGCCCCCGCTCCTCGGGCAGGCGCTCGTCGAGTACGAGGGCGCGCAGGCGACCCTCGTCTTCGACGCCTTCACGCCGCACGGAACGCTCGACTCGACGGTCGTCGTGGGCTCGAAGGGCACCCTCCGCAGCACGGGACCCGACCTCGGAAGCCAGACCGTCGCCCTGACCACCGCCGAAGGGGTGTCGACGCCTCGTCTCGATGGGAAGTGGTTCCCGGACGGCTTTCACGGAACGATGGGGGAACTGCTCTGCGCCATCGAGGAGGACCGCGAGCCGGAAAACTCCGCGAGGAACAATCTCAGGACGCTCGCCCTCTGCTTCGCGGCGCTGCGCAGCGCCGAGACCGGCGAGCCGCAATCCCCCGGGAAGGTTCGGCGCTTGCGCGAGGCTTGATCTTGCGTTCCGGAGGATCGCGATGGTCGCGCTCCGATCTTCTCCGCTTCATGTTCGAGGCTTCTCCCTGATCACCGTGGCGCACCATAGCATTAGAAATAAAATTTAAAATTAATTTTAAGCAATGGAGTTCGTCATCATCGGCTCTGGACAGCCGCCTCCGCTTTGGAGAAGAGCTTTCAGGCACATCTGAACCTAAGAGCGAGGGACAAAACCCTCTGCCCGCCTCGGGGTTCGTCGCTTGTAGGCTCGCGGGGGAAGGCGGTCGCAGGCGCCCGCACTCCAAAGCGGGTTTTTGTTGGCCCCTCGAAGAATCCAATCGTGAGAGCCCTCGTCTCTCACGATTGGGAGACCCACGGGGGAACCGCCTTGCGAACGGCGGACGCGACGGCGATCTTGGAATCGGCGGTGCCGTAGTACAGCAGCCAGCGATCTCCAAAGGGAACGAGACCCTCGGCGAAGCAGACGTTTCCGACTTGGCCGGTGATCTCGTAGTCGCGGTCGGGGAAGAGGAACGGCTCGGTGAGGCGACCCAGGACGGCGGTGGGGTCTTCGGGATCGAGAAGCAGCTGTCCCACGCCATAGGTGTAGGCGGGGAAGCGCGGGTCGCCGTCGGTGGGCGAGTTCTTTCCGTGGTAGAGGAGGACGATTCCGTGGTCGGTGAGGACGGCGGGCGGTCCGGCTTCGACGAGCACGCTGTCGAAGCGACCGCGGCGGGGGCGGACGACGGCCACGAGCGCCTCGCGCTCGCTCGCCTCGCTCCCCAACTCGTGGGCCTGCCAGCGGGGCGCGTAGTCGGGGGCGCTGGGCATCCCGACCTGGTTGGACTTGGCCGAGGCGGCGGGGTGGACGACCGGCTGCCAGTCGACGAGGTCGTCGGACGTGGCGGCGAACACGTACGACTCTCCCCAGTACATCCAGTACTTGCCGCGGAGCTTCGTGGCGACGAGGCGTTCGCCCTCGACGCGGCAGACGATGGCGCCGGCCTTGCCCCACAGCTCGGGCATGGCCTTGAAGGCGAGTCCGTGCTTCGTCCAGGTGCGAAGGTCGGGCGAGGTCGCGACGCAGAGCCGGGCCTTCACGCCGTCGTAGGCGGTGTAGGTCATGACGCAGCCCCCGTCTTCGGTGGCACAGACGCGGGGGTCCTCGGTGCCGCCCTCCCATTCGTAGGGGCGCATCGCGTCGTCGGCCGGGAAAAGGACGGGTGCGGGCTCGCGTTTGAACGTTAGGCCGTCGGCGCTTCGGGCCATGCCGATGCGCGAGGTTCCGAGGTGCCTGCCCACGCGGTCCTCGGCGCGGTAGAGCAGATGCACGACGCCGTCCTTGACGACGGCGGCGGGATTGAAGACGTCCTTGGCCTCCCAGGCGACCGTTCCCCCGAGGCCGCATTCCCAGCTCGACTCTTCGCAGGGGCCGAGCACGGGGTTCGCGGCGTCGAGCTTGGTAAACGGGCCGAGCGCCCAGTCCGGCATCATGTCCGTATTATGGCGCGTCGCCAAATGCCTAGGCCGCTTGGACTTTCTCCGGAATTTATCGGGGTAATGCCTACCAAATCCCGAATGGGTGTGTAGAATAGGCTAATCCTCTGGGTTTATCGCCCGGGACCGACTTTGCAACGGAGCGAATCATGAAAAAGGCATTCACGCTTATCGAACTTCTCGTGGTCATCGCGATCATCGCGATCCTGGCCGCCATCCTCTTCCCGGTGTTCGCGCAGGCGAAGAAGGCCGCGAAGAGCATCGCCTCCCTTTCCAACCTCAAGCAGATCGGGACGTCGTTCAAGCTCTACTCGGGCGACGCGGACGACGTGTATCCTGTCTACGGCAGCGACCTCGGGAACGGCGGTGGCTGCATCAACGGCATGGAATGGGTTACTGCTGCTGGCGGCTGGGCCTACCTCGTGTACCCGTACACCAAGAACGGCGACATCTATTCGGTGCCTGCCTCGACCAAGCCGTACTGGCTGGGCGAGGGCAGTTGGGGTTGGTGCGGCGGTGCCCCGCCCGCGCAGTTCAAGACGATGTCGGACGACTTCGGTGCCAAGGTGAAGAACGGCGTGCAGTACATGTACCGCAAGGCCTACGGCGGTGCGGCTCGCTCAGACTTTGCGGGCGGCCCGATCTCCGACACGCAGGCGGCGAACCCGGCGAACAACTTCGTCAACTACGAGTATGCGGCATGGAGCACCGATCCCAAGTACCACATCTGGGGTTCCTACCCAGCGGCCGAGCTCAGCAACTTCGCGCTTAACGTGGTGTTCATGGACAGCCACGCGAAGAAGCTCCGGGGAGGGCAGTTCCGTCATCTGCGCTACAACCTGAACGCCGGCTACACCGGCGGGGTCGAGGACCACAAGCGCAACGCGACGGGCAAGAACGGCATGGATCTCGATTGGTTCCTCAAGACTGAGGACGCGAACGGTGTGGCGGGCAACTCCGCAACTCCGGCTGACGACACCAAGGACGTCGACTGATCTGATGAAGCTAGCTTTCCTTCTCGTCGTGGCCGCGTCCGGCGTTGTGCTCAGTGGATGCAACGTCGGAGAATCGACCGCGCCGAAGCCAGATCCTAACAAGTTCCTGCCTTCGAAGACTGAAAACGGGGCTAAGCCGATTACGCCCAACTCCCCGAACAACCCGCCCAGCACCCCTTAGGATTGCCATGCGAAACCCCGGCGACGAACGGCGCGAAACCCCCTTCCAGAGGATCCTTGCGGATCTTGAGGATCGGATCGCTCGCGCCGAGCTCGCGCCGGGGAGCCTTCTGCCGACCCGGGCGGAGCTTGCGGAGACGTACGACGTGGCCCGCGCCACGGTGGACAAGGCCCTTGCCGAGCTCTCGCGCAAGGGCCTGATCGACAGCGGCAGCGGGCGGCGGACCCTCGTGCGCGAGCGGGAGGTCGCGACGACGTCCATCGGCGTGCTCTGGAACTGGCCCGAAGACCAGGAGCGGCGGGGCGGGGACTACCTCGACCTGCTGTTCCGAGGCATCCGCGAGGCGTGCGCGGAGCATCTGCTGGAGGTCCACTTCCGCGCCGCTCCGCTTCACACCTGGCCCGAGCTGGTGCACGGCAAGGGCGCGCAGGGGCTGGTCGTCGTGCGCCCCGACTACGCCGACGCGAGCGTCATCGAAGGCATCCACGCCGCCGGGGTGCCCGCCGTGCTCGTGCCGGGGGTTCTCGACGAGCTTCCGGTGCCTTCGATCTCAGCCGACAACGCCCAGGGTACGGAAGCCGCCGTGCGGCACCTCTGCGACCTGGGCCACCGCGACGTGGGCTTCGTCGGCCTCACCGCGACGGTGCCCGACCACTTCGAACGGCTCACGGCCTTCCTTCGGGCGACCGGAACGCGCGGGATGGCGGTGCGGCCCGAGTGGGTGTGCCTCGCCCACGAGGGCAATCCGGGGCGGTTCCGCGAGCGCCTCGGCGACTGGCTTCGTCCGGACCATTTTCCGACCGCCGTCGTCTCCTGCGACTTCATGATGACGTTGGCGGTCCTCGGCCGCCTCCGGGATCTCGGGCTGAGCGTTCCTCGGGATGTCTCGGTCGTCACCTTCGACGACCCCCCGGTGGCCGCGCAGATGCATCCGTCCCTCACCGCGGTCGTCCAGTCGATCCCGCGCCTGGGATACCGGGCGGTCCAGCGGCTTCGCGAGTTGGTGTCGGGCGGCGAGGTGCCGCACGTCGACCGTCTTCCGACGGAGATCGTCGTGCGCGAGTCGACGGCGCCGCCTTGTCGGTAGGGGTGCGTCTGCCGCTACTTCGATCTGTCCTCTCTTCCTGCCCCTTCCCATGCCCATGCCCTTCGACCTCACTATCGAGCGCCTCTTCGACGGTCGTCCCCTCCTCTCGCCGCAGGGCGAGACGTGGGAGTCGGGCGTCACCTTCAACACGGCGGCCGTGTTGCTTTCGCCGACGCCCGAGAACCTGCCGACGATCCGCGCCCTGCTCGGACCCGACGAAGCGCCGCGCGAGATCGTGGTGCTCCACTACCGAGCACGCCCGAAGCGCGATCCCGGCTTTCGGCACACCCGCTCGTACGTGGGGCTTTCCGTCCACGAGCCGGATCTCACTCCTATTCACCGGTTCGAGCGGCCCGTGCTCGGTCCCGGCTACGAGGGTGAGCCCGACGTGCTCGGAGCGGAGGATCCGCGCGTGACCCGACTCGACGGCGCGTGGTGGATGGCCTACTGCGGCGTCTCGCCCTTCGAGGATCCCGACCCCGAAAAGGCGTGGCTCGGTTCGGTGTGCCTGGCCCGCTCGAGCGACCTCGTCGAGTGGGAGAAGTGCGGCGTTGCCGAAGGCTTCGCGGGCGATGGTTCGCGACCGCACAGCAACAAGGACGGCGTCCTCTTTCCCGACCGGATCGACGGCAAGGCGGTGATGCTGCACCGCCCGATGGCAGGCGACATCGATACCTGGGATACGGCGATCGCCTGGGCCGACCGGCCCGAAGGGCCGTACGTCGATCTCGGTACGGTCCATGGTCCGGAGCGGCACCCCGAGTTCGAGTCGAGTTGGACCGGCGCGGGCGCGGTGCCCCTCCCTCTCGGCAACGGGCGGTACGTCTCCATCGAGCACACCGGCAACTTCTATCCGGGCTTCCGTCGCAAGTACGTGCTCGACGCTTTCCTCTACGACTTCAACGGGTGGGACCCGGCGCGTCCCGAGAGCTTGGTCAAGGCGCGGCTCGACGGCTTCATGGGTCCGGAGACGGACTTCGAGGTCAAGGGGCCGTTCCACGACAGCGTGGCGAACGTGGTGTTCGCCTGCGGCGCCTACGTCCACGAGGGGTGGCTGTACCTGGTGTACGGCGGCGGCGACTCATACATCCTCGCCGCGCGCCTTCGCTTCGACGACCTCGTCTCCGCGCTGGAGTCGCGGGTCCGGGAGGTCGCGGGCGTGGCGTGAAGAGCCCCTCTCACGGATGGTTCGTTCCGGGAGAGGGGCAGGGGCATCGCCGTTTGATCCCTTCTCGGCGAGGCTCGCCGGAGAAACCACGGAGACACGGAGAAGGCACAGAGAGCACAGGGGAAAGCCCTGCAGACGACTCGGCCAAGCCTAGCTGAACAGCCACGGGGGCAGGGTGGGGGCGTCGCTCCTTCTGCTCCCTATCCCCCGACCCCTTCCCCCTTGACGAGCCACAAGGGGGAAGGGGAGACCTGGACCCACAAACCATGATCCCACTTCTTGCCCTGGCACTGGCGCCCGGGAGCCAGATCGTCGTTCCCCGCGTCGGCCTCCTGCCGGACCGGCCCTCGCCCTACGTGCTCCGGGACTGGACGCGCACCGCGCGCGAGTACGACCGCGTCGTGTTCGACGAGTCGGCGAAGGCGCCGTACCTTCCGCTCGTGTGGCGCGTTCCCGGCGCACCGAACCTCGACCGGCCCGGCTTCGGCGTGCCTTCGTACGTGGGCAAGGAGGAGACGCGGGGACAGGCGGGCGAGTCGGTGGCGGCATTGGGGTCGCTGCTCGGGGCGACGATGGTCGGCATCGACAAGCGCGCCTGGCTCGAGCTGACCCCGGAGCACCTCAACGCGGGGCAGGGCCGGGTGCTGAACAACGTGGGGAGCAAGGGGAGCGGGAGTTTCTGGTACGACCTCATGCCGAGCGTCGTCTTCACGCAGCTTGCCTCCAAGTACCCGACGTGGGGGCGCGGAAGGACGATCTCGCGGGGCATCGCCGACGCCTGGCGCCAGGGGTTGGACGACCTCAAGGCCGATTTCGACCACACGTCGTACGACTACGACGGGCGCAAGGCACAGGACAACGGCCAGTGGAAGGAGCCCGACGCGGCGGGGGCGGTCGCGTACCTCGAGCTGTTCGAAGGGCTTCGCTCGGGCGACGAGGGGTACGTCAAGGCGAGCCGGAGGGCGCTGGGCTCGATGGAGCGTCGGGACGACAACCCGACCTACGAGGTCTTGACGGCCTTCGGGGCGCAGTCGGCGGCGTACCTGAACGCGACGCGCGGCGACCGGTGGGACGTGCCGCGCTTTCTGAGCTGGTGCCTCGATCCGACCTCGCCCAACCGCGTGGGCTGGGGCATGGTCGTGGGGCGTTGGGGCGAGTACGACGCGGGAGGGCTGATGGGTTCGGTGAGCGACGGCGGGGGCTATGCGTTCGCGATGAACACCTTCGTCAACCTCGCGACGCTCGCGCCGGTCGCGCGGTACGACGACCGCTTCTCGGCGTCGATGGGCAAGTGGGTGCTCAACGCGACGACCGCCGCGCGGCTCTTCTACAAGGATTCGCTTCCCGCCGACCACCAGTCGGGGCATGGCTGGCCGGGCGACCCCCACGCGGGCATCGCCTACGAGGGAGTCCGGAAGACGTGGGAGGGGAAGAGTCCCTATGCGGCGGGCGACGCCAAGCGCAACGGCTGGGCGAAGGAGGATTTCGGGCTGTACGGCGGCGGCTACGTCGGTCTGCTGGCGGCGCTGGTCCATCCGACGAACGTGCCGGAGATCCTGCGGATCGACCTGCGGTCGACGGACTTCCTGCCCGCGAAGGGATGTCCCACGGACCTCCTCTGGAATCCCTACGACGTGCCGAAGACGGTGCTGCTTGATCTGGGTCCGCGTCCGGTGCGGCCCTACGACGCGGTGACGAACCGGTTCCTGTCGCTCAAGGCGGTGAAGGGAGTCTATCGAATCCCTCTTCGAGCCAAGCAGGCGGTCCAGGTCGTGCGCGCTCCGGCGGGGGGCGCGCTTGCGTACGAACGGAACCGGACGCTGGTGGCCGGGATGCCCATCGACTTCAACAACGGCCGGGTGGCGCTGCCCTCGCCCTCGAAGAGGGTTCGAGCCGATCTAAGTGTCGCGGTCGGGGTGACGCGGGCGGTCAATGGCAAGGTCGACTGGGCGAAGTCCGATCCGATTTCGATGGCGGGCGGGAGCGGCGGCACGATGCGCGCCGACCTGCGCTTCGCCTGGGACCCTGATTTTCTGTACTACCGGCTCGAGCAGCGGGCGGCGGGGAGCGAGAACACGGAGGCGCCGAGCCGGGCGGAACTCGTGAAGCACCGGTGGGACTTCGACCACTTCGAGCTGGCGCTCGACCCAAGCCGGGAGGGCTTCGCGCTCACGAAGGTGCCGGAGATCACGGTGGGTCTGAGCTCGACGGGTCGGACGGACCTGACGTACTCGGACGACCTGCCCGACTCGGCGTTCTCGGCGGCGACCTCGGGCACGGCGGCGGCGCATGACCGAGTGGTGGAGGGTCGGATGAGCTGGCGGGAGCTGTACCGGGCGTACGGCACGCGCGAGCCTCTAGCGAATATCGTGCGGTCGGGTTCGCGGATCGGTTGCCAGCCGCTTCTCACGGACGGCTCGTTCCGCCACCAGGCGTATCTCAACGGCAAGCCTTACACCCGTCCGACGGGCTTCGACAGAGACTCGCGCACGTTGGTGCTGCGGTGAAGGGGAGTCTCACGAGGGCACGGAGCCACAAAGGGGCCGTGCGGCTCTTGGCGTCTCTGTGCCTCTGCGAGAGCCTGCTTTCCGGCTGTGCGCACGAGCGTCCCATCGATCCGCTCGGACGCCACACCGTGATCTGGCTCTACCCGGTCGATGCCGGATCGCAGGCGATGACGACTCGTCTGGTGTCGTCGTTCGAGAAGGAGAATCCGGACGTCCACGTCGACGTGCGCTCGGTGCCTGGATCGCAGTACCAGACGAAGCTGAAGACGCTCGTCGCCGCGGGCGAGGCGCCCGACGTGTTCGTGTGTGGCGACGTGTTCTTCGCGTATCTCAGGCCTTTCCTCGCCGATCTGACCGAGCTTGCCAAGCGGGACGCAAAGGAGATCGACCTCGCGGACTTCTATCCGGGCGTCCAGCGGGCGATGACGCCCGGCGGTCGGATCTACTTCATGCCGCAGTGGTTCAACGTTTCGCTTCTGTACTACAATCGGCGCATCTTCGACGCCGCCCACGAGCCGTATCCGACCCCCGACTGGACCTGGGACGACTACGCCTCGGCGGCGAGGCGGCTGACGAAGAACGGGGTTTGGGGAAGCACCGTGACCACTGGCTGGTGGGGGGAGTGGCTCACGCTGGTGCACGGCGCGGGCGGCGATCTGTTCGATCCGGCCATCACCCACGCGACGCTCGACTCGCCGGACGCCATCCGCGGGCTGACCTTCTACCGGGACACGATCCGCGAGGGCTTCGCGCCCGCGCCCGGCGAGGGGCCGACCACGGACTTTGCGAGCGACAAGATCGCGATGGACTACGGCGGCCACGTGGGCAAGTGGGCGCTGTACCGGCAGATTCCCTCTTTGGATTGGGAGATCGAGGCGTTGCCCAAGGGGCCGAGCGGGCGGAGGGGCGGCGAGATCTCGCTCAACGCGCTCGCCATCTCGAGGGACTCGCCCGAGAAGGAGGCCGCGTGGCGCTTCCTCAAGTTCATGAGTTCCAAGGAGAGCATCCAGGCCCACGTCGACCAAGGATACGTCGCGATCCGTCGCTCCGTGGCCGCGGAGCGGCGAGACGCGGGCAAGGCGCCGCGCAACCGCTCGGCGTTGGAGCGGGCGTTGGAGAGCGCCGAGTCGATTCCGAGCTCGAAGGACTTCGTGGAGATCGCGCTCGATCTCGTGCAGCCGGAGATCGACCGGATGCTCACGGAGGACGTCCCCCCCGCCGAGGCCGCGAAGGACGCGACGCGGGCGGCGAACGCCTTCCTGAAGGCGACGAACGGAGGGCGACCGAAGTGAGCCGCAGCCAGGCGCGATGGTGTTGGCTCATGATCGCGCCGGTCACCCTGGGACTGCTCGTCTTCACGATCGGGCCGATGCTGACCTCGCTGTGGCTGAGCTTCACGGACTACGACGTCGTCTCCACGCCGCGCTTCGTCGGGGGGGCGAACTACCGCTACCTGCTCACCGCCGACCCGTCGTTCTGGGTGTCGGTGAAGGTCACCGCGCTGTACGCGTTCGGAAGCGTTCCTCTGGGTCTGTTCGCCGCTCTCGCGGTGGCGATGCTCCTGAATCTGGACGTTCCGTTCCGGGGGGCGTTCCGCACCCTCTACTACCTGCCCTCGCTCCTGCCCGCGACCGTCTCCGGCGTGCTGTGGGCCTGGATCTTCCAGCCCACCGACGGCGCCCTGAACCGGCTTCTCCTCGAGGCGGGCGTCAAGGGGCCGGCCTGGACGCAGTCGCCGAGCTGGGCCCTGCCCGCCCTCATCCTCATGAGCGTGTGGGGCTACGGAGGGGCGATGGTGATCTTCCTCGCCGGTCTGCAGGAGTCGCCGCGCTTCCTGCACGAGGCGGCGGCGCTGGACGGCGCGAGCGCCGCCAAGCGGTTCTGGGTCGTCACGTGGCCGTCGCTGACGCCCACGGTGTTCTTCAACCTGACGATGGGGATGATCGGCGCGATGAAGGCGTTCGACCAGGCGTTCGCCTTCGGACAGTCGAACGGCGCGGGCGTGGGTGGCCCGGCGCGGTCGACCCTGTTCTACGTGCTGAACCTCTACGGCAAGGCGTTCGGGAACTTCCACATGGGGCTGGCGAGCGCGATGGCGTGGCTCCTGTTCGGGGTGATCGGTGCGCTCACGTTCCTCAATTTCCGGCTGTCCAAGCGGTGGGTCCACGACGAGGCGACCGCGTGAGGCCCCGTCTGCTTCCGGCCCTGCTTATGACGCTCGCCGGGCTGGCGGTCTGCCTCGCGCCGCTCGCGTGGATGCTCTCGACGTCGCTGAAGCCGTTCGACGAGATCCTCAAGGGCGGCTTCTCGCTAGTACCAAAGGCGCCGCGCGCCGCGAACTACTCGGATGCCCTGAGCACGTTCGACTTCCTGCGCTCGTTCCGGAACTCGACCCTGGTGGCGGCGCTGACCGTGCTGGGCACCCTCGCCTCCTCGATTCCCGCGGCCTACGCCTTCGCCCGCCTCCGGGCGTGGGGGAGCAACTGGGTCTTCTTCGGCCTGCTGGGCACGCTCATGCTGCCGGGGCAGATCACGATCATCCCCGTGTTTCGCCTCTTCGCCTCGCTCGGCATGATCGACACCTACGCGCCGCTCATCCTGCCCGCGTGGCTGGGCACGAACGCCTTTGGGATCTTTCTCCTGCGCCAGTTCTTCCGCACGCTGCCCGAGGAGACGATGGAGGCGGCGCGGCTCGACGGCGCGAGCGAGGGCGCGATCCTCGTCCGGATCGCGGTTCCGCTCGCCCGCCCGGCAGTGGTCACCGTCGCGGTGTTCGCGTTTCTCGGTTCCTGGAACGACCTTTGGGGGCCGCTGGTCTACCTGCACCGCGAGGAGCGGATGACCCTTCCGGTGGCGCTCGTGAACTTCGTCGGGAGCGCGGCCACGGCCCAAGGCACGCCGTGGCAGCTAGTCATGGCGGCGTCGGTCGTGACGGTCGTTCCGGCGGTGGTTCTGTTCGCCCTATGCCAGAAGAGCTTCGTTTCGGGCATTGCGAACACCGGACTGAAGTGAGCCGCCGACCGTCGCCTACCGGGCTGATCGGAGCATCCGAAAAACGAACGGTGAACGCAATTTTATGTATATAGATTGCAATAAAGGCTCGTGCCACGTCGTGCGCGCGTCCGAGATGGAGCAGCTTGGAGAGTCGGGAGTTCTGGATAAGAACTCGTTCCGTCTGACAATCTTGTGGGAACGGCCTCTTTCGCTCCGGTAGAAGCGGCGAAACGCCAGCACCTCGTCAAGGTTCATCTGCCGGGTTGTCGGACCGCTTCGCGGCGCGGGCACGGGAACCCGATCGTTGGGGGTCGACGGTCGCGTGGCCGTGCCGCCTTTAGGGAATGGGGCATCGCTTCGGTTTGTCACCGGATACTCTGACGATAGAATTTTGCTTCCACAATGACGATAATCCTCGTTCAAGAAAATAAAGGCGGGACGACAATTGTTATGTGAAAGCTTCAAACCCCTCCTTCGAGGAGGCTCGGCTCGCCACTCTATACTCGCTGAAGGTCCTCGACACGCTTCCGGAGTGGGAGTTCGACGGCCTTGTGGAGATCGCGCGGACGCTGCTGGACGTGCCGATCGCGCTCGTGTCGCTCGTCGACGAGGATCGGCAGTGGTTTAAGGCGAGGGTGGGGCTGGACGTCTCCGAGACCGCGCGCGACCTCGCGTTCTGCGCGCATACGATTCTTCAAGACGAGGCGCTGGTGGTGCCGGACGCGAGACTGGACCCGCGATTCGCGGACAACCCGCTGGTGTCGGGCGGGCTGGGCATCCGGTTCTACTCCGGCGCGCCGATCGTGGTGGAGGGCCAGCCCGTCGGGACGGTGTGCTGCATCGACCTGCGGCCTCGTCGGCCCGCGGCCCGGCAGATCGGGGCGCTGGCGGCGCTGGCGGCGCAGGCCTCGAGGCTCTTCGAGGCTCGTCTGCGGGAGGCGCGGTTCGAGCAGAGCGAGCGGCGGTTCGCGGCGTTCCTCGACCACTCGCCGACGCTCACGTTCCTGAAGGACGGCGAGGGGAGGATGCGGTACTCGAACCGCCGCCACGCGGAGGCGTTCGGGTACGAGAAGGGCGCGATCGTCGGCACGTTGGACCACGAGCGGATGCCGACGCCCTTCGCGGAGAGGCTGCGGCAGCACGACGACCACGTGCGGCGCACGGGCGAGACGATCGAGTGCGAAGAGGTGATGCTCCTGCCGGACGGCACGCCGGCGGCGTGGAAGGTCCACAAGTTCCCGCTGGAGATCGAGGGGGAGACGTGGGTGGGCGGGGTGGCGATCGACGTCACGGCGCAGCGCGAGAACGAGGAGACGATGCGCCGACAGAAGGTGGAGCTGTCGCAGGCGCTGGAGGGCGCGGAGGCGGCGATGGAGGCCGCGATGGAGGCGGTTCGATTCAAGCCGCTCTTCGCCGGCCTGCCGGTGGCGTGCTACACGCACGACGAGCACGGGACGGTCGTCGATTGGAACGAGGCGGCGGAGAAGCTGTGGTCGCTGTCCCGGGCGGAGGCGTTCGGCCGTTCGGTGTACGACATCATGGGCGAGCGGAACCGGGAGGCGAAGCGGGCCACGGTGGCGCGCGTCTTCGCAGGCGAGTCGGTGGAGGCGGAGGAGTCGTGCATCGCCACCTCGGAGGGGGAGACCCGTTGGCTGCTCACCAATACGTTCCCCCTGCGGAACTCCGCCGGGATGATCGTGGGGGCGGTGAGCGCGAACGTGGACATCACCGAGCGGAAGCGGGTGGAATCGGCCCTGCGCGCGAGCGAGGGGCGCCTCCACACGGTCGTGGATTCCCTCTATGAGGGGCTGACGGTCCAGGACGCGAGCGGAGCCATCGTGCTGTGGAACGAGAGCGCGGAGCGCATCCTGGGCCTGACCCCCGATCAGATCTCGGGTCGGACGCCGACGAACCCTTTCTGGCGTTCGATCCACGAGGACGGATCGCTCTATTCCGCCGACGACCACCCTACCACGCGCGCGCTGGCGACCGGCGATCGGCAGGCGGCAACCACGATGGGGGTCCACCTGCCCGATGGGACGACCCGCTGGCTCGAGGTCAATGCGTCGCCGCTGTGCGACGAAGACGGAGAGGCTCGCAACGTCGTGGCGTCCTTCGTGGACATCACGGATCGGCTGGCGCAGGAGCGTCGCATCGAGGCGTACTCCAGGGAGTTGGAGGCGGCGAACGGGCGGCTGGAGAACCTCGCGACGACCGACGGGCTGACGGGGCTGAAGAACCACCGGTTCTTCCAGGACTTCCTTCGGCGAAGGATCGAGCAGTGCGGGGCGCTGGGGATGCCGCTTTCGGTGGCGTTGCTGGACGTGGACCATTTCAAGTCCTACAACGACGACTTCGGGCACCAGGCGGGAGACGCGGTGCTGCGGGACGTGGCCGACCTGCTGAGCCGGTCGGTGCGGGACTCGGACCTCGTGGCGCGCTACGGGGGCGAGGAGTTCGTGATCGTGATGCCGGGGCTGGACGCGGCCAACGCGCTGGCGATGGCCGACCGGGTGCGGGAGCGGCTCGCGGCGGCGCCGTTCGGACTGCGGGCGGTGACCGCGAGCTTCGGGGTGGCGACACTGGGGCGACCCCCGGAGGACGCGCCGAGCCTCGTGAAGGCGGCGGACGAGGCGCTGTACCGCAGCAAGGCGGCCGGACGGAACCGGGCGACGCACTGGTTGGCCGAGTTGGCGGAGGTGCAGGCCGTCAAAGATTGCGAAACCGTCCCTGCCCCTCCCCAAGGGGAGGGAGCCTCGATCGCTACAATAACGGAGTGCGTCGTCTTGTTCTTCCCCTCCTCGCCCTCGCCTCTCTCTCGTCCGCGCAGGTGAGCGCCCACCGCGCGGATCGCTGGACGATCTCCGTCCGGTATCCCCGCTTCTCGGCGGGCGGGGCGGTGACGAGGGTGGCGAACGCCCTCGCTTCGCGGCGGGAGCGAGAGGTTTACCGGGAGTTTCTGACGGCGGCGCGGAAGGAGTCCGCAGACACGGCCGCGCCTTGGTTCCTGGAAGCGACGCCCCACCGACTGCTGGACCGCGCGACGGTCGCCAGCGGGTACGTGGACGTCTCGGAGTACCAAGGCGGGGCGCACCCCTCGTCGTCGTTCCGAGCGGTGAACGTGGGTCTCTTCAACGGAAGGGCGCGGGCGTTCGGGCTGAAGGATCTGTTCCGGCCGGGCGAGGACGCGCTGGGAGTGGCGTCGCGGGCGTTGGTGACGATCCTCAAAGCCTATAAAGAGCCACCGTCCTACGTGAAGGACGGCACCTGGAAAGGGCTCACCACGGCGCAGCAGAACCGGTTCGTGGTCGGAAAGCTCGGGGTGCTGTTCCTGTTCGATCAGTACGACCTCGGCCCCGGCGTAGAAGGCCCGCGCACGGTGCTGGTGCCCTTCGCCAAGCTGCCGGGGCTGGACCGCCGGGGACTGTTGGCGGGTGTTTTTGGGCGGTAGGCCTCTCCCACAATCTACTGTCCGACGCCGGGCACGGGCGGTCTGATCTCGAACAGCGAGTCGGAGGCGACGACGATCGACGCCGTGTCCCGATGGCCTTCACGTTCGAGCTTCTGAAACTCGACGATGAAGATCAAGGAAGGGCCGACGGCCTTGATCGCGATGGGGATGACGCGGTCCTGAGTGATCCCCGCCATCGAGAAAGGTGCCTTCGCCTGCTTGAGGATCTGGCCCTCCAAGATGTCGTCGCGCACACCCTTCGCCTCGCAGGTGACGATCACCTCTTCGAACCGACCTGGCTCCACCTCTTCCTGAGCGAGGAACAGGGCGTCAATCTCCGTTCCGGAAAGCTTCACGTTCAGCTGCAAAAGGTCGAGTTGCCGTACGGTTCGCCTCGATACAAGGGAGAAGTGAGCCTCCACGATGCGCAACCTCGTGACCACCTGGATGAGCCATGGCTCGTCGCTCCTGCCCAGCCGCCGAGAGGCGAGGGGAAGGCTGACGCTCTCGACGAGGTGGCGGGGCGTGGACGCCGTGGGAGCGACCGATTCGGAGGCGGGAAACGCCTCAGATTGCCCCGGCTCCAACCGTACGAACTCGAAGCAGGCGTTGCCCTGGGTCACCTGCCTCGCGGTGTACCCCGCCACGAACACCGAGGGCGGCCAGTTCGCATTGGCGTTCTTCCGTACCCGCACGAAGTCCTTGAAGAAGTTCGCCGGGTTGCGGGTGCTCATGGCGTCGCCCGTGGCCTCGTTGTGCTCCCCGATCGCGGCGGGAAACCTCTGCGAGCGTCACCAGGGAGTTCGACAGAGCGCCGTCTGGCGAGAGACGGCCCCGGAAGATCGCCTCGATGATCGCGGTCTTGGTGGTCGCCATCGATTCAGCCCGGCCACCGGAGCACAAGGACTTCTTCCCGGAGTTGCTGTTTCGTGGCGGTCGCGATGCGGGTCCGGAACAGGTCGATCGAGACCACCTCGTAGCCCTGCCGCTCGGCGACCTTCACCAACAATTGGCCCGTCGGGATGTGGATCTGGAGGAACGACGCCTGATCGCCCACGACGTAGCCGAGCATCGCGCCGGCACGGAGCTTGGGCTGCAGGCTCTTCAGGTGCCGCGCCATGCCGCCGAAGTACAGCCTTGTCACTCGGTGGTACTGCGGCTCGAACCCCGAGTCCTTGCCCATCGCGATCCGCTTCGCCTCGATCTCCTGCGCGATGGCCTCGATCTCCGGGACATCCCTGATGTATCGATCGTCCTCGTCGGCGACGTAGACGTTCCGGGTATTCGACCGGAGCAACCCCCCTTGAGGGCGCGCAGGTCGGCTTTGCTCTTGATGAGTCCGAGGACCACCGACTCCAGGCGGGTGGTGCGGGTGTAGTCCTTCTCGTTCGGGTAGGGCGGCGACGTGAACACGGCGGAGATCGAGCCGTCTTCGAGCTGAGACACGTCGCGCGAGTCGGCGTGGATCAGCTTGCTCGGAATGTTCTGGCGGTCGGCGTAGGAGGCGAGGTCCGTGGCCATCCTCTCGCACTGAGCGAGCCACTCGCCCACCACGTCACAGTCGTCCTTGGGCTTGGTGATGCCGATCTCCGGGCCGAACCGGATGTTCCCCGCGTGGACCACGAGCGTCCAGGCAAGCGCGAGTTGGAGCGGCTCGACCAGAGCCGAGGGCGCGGCGGCGATCCAGCGCTTGAGGATCAGGGCGCGGTGGAGGGGCTTGGGGCTGATCGAGTCGGTTAGAAGCAGCTTGTGGGCCTCGGCGTCCAGCGTCCAGAGACCGTAGAGGTCGAGCTGCTCGCGGACGCGCTTCTTCTCCATCGGAGGCTTCTCGACGAGGGTCTCGGCGATCTCCGCCTGCGCCTTCTCGGCGGCCCATCGCGCTACCCGGCTCAGCTCGGAAGGCCAGACGGTCCAGTTCGTCTTGACCCGCGTGGCGAGGGCCGCCATGTCGTTGGCCTCGAAGCCGACCGCGCCAACGCCGAGCTTCTTGCACTCGACCAGCGTGGTTCCCGTGCCGCAGAACGGGTCGAGCACGACGTCGCCCGCCGTGACGCCGAACTTCGAGAGGTACTCCCGGACGAGGTGCGGGGGGAAACTGAGCACGAAGCGGTACCAAGCGTGGACTGGCCGATCACCCTCCGCGAGCCTGTTGTGGAGCGGGCTGCCGATGCCCCACGCGGAGCGATCCATGATCTCGTAGGTCTGCATCCTTGCCTAATGGCAGGACGTGCCCCATGGCCCTCCCGCACCGCGTATTCTGCCACGAAAGGCGCGGCGCGTCAAGCCGAGCCCTCGTGCGCAAATGCCACCGCTTGGATGGGGAGGGCCGGGACCAGACGCGTGAGGTGAAGGCGAGCGCCTTGAGGAACAGCGATACCTCGCGCACACGGCGCGAGGATGGTTGACGAAATCGCCACTCAACGCTTTAGGATTCAGGAGGCCGCAAGCATCCCGCCCCTCGAAAACTCCCCTGAGCAGAGGCCATCCAGGTTCAAAAAGGGAGAGCCAACGCCGGAAACGACGAGTCCCAAAAATCGAAACGCGCCCCAAATCCACAAAAAACGAGGCCCCTTCGTCCTCGAACGGTAGAGTGGAGTACCCCATCATCACTCAACCCTCTTCTGAAAGGTCGCGCGAATGCTACAGGCGCGGGACGCGTCTACCCATATAGACTATAGGCAAGCGCGTGAGCTCCTCCCCGCCCGGCACCCTCGGCAAGTACCAGATCATCCGCGAGATCGCCCGCTCGAACGACATCGTCTACGAGGGGTACGACCCGCAGATGACGCGTCGCGTCGCGGTGAAGGAGCTGAACATGCCCGGCGGGGCGACGCCGCAGCAGGCGGACGACCGGATCCAGCGGTTCAAGCGGGAGGCGCAGGCCGCGGGGCGGCTGAACCACCCCAACATCATGACGGTGTACGACGTCGAGGAGGACGGCGGACGGCTGTTCATGGCGATGGAGTACCTCGACGGGGGGACGCTCCGGGCGGAGATCGACGGCCAGGGCAAGCTGGAGCCCGCGCGGGCGGTGGAGATCGCGCGGGCGGTGCTGGCCGGATTGGAGCACGCGCACGGGCAGGGCGTCGTGCACCGCGACATCAAGCCGGACAACGTGCAGATCCTTTCCAGCGGGGGAATCAAGATCACGGACTTCGGGATCGCGCGGCTCACGTTCCAGCCCAACCTCACGATGGACGGGCAGGTGTTCGGGACGCCCTCGTACATGAGTCCGGAGCAGGTGGTGGGCAAGGAGATCGATCCGCGCTCGGACCTCTTCTCGGTGGGCGTGATGCTCTACGAGATGCTCACGGGCGTGAAGCCCTTCGCGGGGGACAGCGTGGTCGCGATCACCTACGCGATCATGAACCGCGAGCCGGACGCGCTGCCCGACTCGGTGCCTTGGGCGCTGGGGGAGGCGGTTCGGCGGTCGCTGGAGAAGACGCCGCACCTGCGGTTCGACGACGCGGCGGGGATGTCGAAGGCCCTGGAGGAGGCTCTCAAGCCGGTTCCGACTCCGGTCTACGACCCGCCGGTGCCGTCGACGCCCGCGCCGGCCTACAATCCCTACGGTGCGCCCCCGGTGGTGAACCAGCCGTACAACCCGTACGGCGCACCGGTGGCACCACCGCCGACCTACGCGTACAACCCCTACACGCAGGCGCCGTACGGCGGGCCGGGGCCGACGATGGCGCCGCCAGGCACGCCGGTCCCGATCTACTATCCGCCGCCCCCGCGTCGGCCGCTGATGAAGCCGGAGACGGCGACGTTCGTGAAGAAGACGATCGTGGCGATCATCGTGAGCGGCACGTTCGTGGCGTTGGTGCTGGTGAGCGTCTGGGCCCTGATGCTGCAGCTCACGAAGATCCACGCGAACACGGAGGGCAAGCCGATCATCGACTCGATCCCGAGCATCGACCGGAGCCTGCCGGTCAGGGACCAGATCACGAGGCTTCAAGAGATGCGGAGCAAGCTCGGATCGCAGGCGGACACCACCGAGATCGACAAGGCGCTGGTCGAGCGTTATATCCAGCTGGGCCAGGATCTGGTGCGAGCGGGCGACCTTCGGGGGGCCGACTTCACCTACACGCAGGCGATGCTCTACGGCAAGGAGAACCCCGACCTATTGGCGGCGCACGGCTACCTGTACTCGGAGCAGGCGAAGGCCCTTCCCGCGGGCTCCAGGGAGCAAGGGGAGTTGTACGAGCAGGGGAGCGACAAGTACCTGGAGGCCTGGGGCAAGGAGACCGACCCGGCGAAGAAGGCCCAGGAGGGCAACTATGGGGCGTGGCTGGCGGTGTACTACGCCGAGAACGCGGGGCAGTCGGACGACCCCGCCGCGAAGCGCGAGGCTCGGCGCAAGCTGGAGGAGGTCCAGCCCTACGCGGGAGGCGACGCGGACCTGCGGAGCCGGATCGCCGGCGCGCTGGCGATGGTGGGGAGTTAGGGAGTTCGCTCCAGAGGATGGGTGGCCCATCCTAAATTCCTAACCCCTTTCCGTCCTAAATCCCTTTCACTCCCCAACTTCCTCACAGCCTTCTCTGCGGCTGGAGGTCCTGGAGGGTGACGTCGGCGGTCTTCGTCTGGCCCTTGGACCAGAACTCGACCTGGACGTGGTCGCCGGGCTTCTTCGCCATGAGCGCCTTGTTGACGTCGAAGTAGCGGGCGATGGGGGTGCCATCGATGGCGGTCACGACGTCGAACGTGCTCAGTCCGGCGCGGCCCGCGGCGCCGGGGGCGCCCTGGATGATGATGCCCTTCTGGGGCACGTTGCCGGCGTTGGCCCTCTCGGCGAGGCTCTCGCGCACGCCGGGGTTGGCGAGGTCGTCCCTGAAGAGCGAGACGCCGAGGCCCGCGTACTTGGCGTAGCCGAACCTCGAGATGTCCTGCACGACCTGCTTCACGCGGTCGATGGGGATGGAGAAGCCGAGGCCGACGCTGCCGCCGTTCCCGCTGGCGATCGCGGAGTTGATGCCGATGAGGCGACCCTGGGCGTCGCAGAGCGCGCCGCCGGAGTTGCCGGGGTTGATCGCGGCGTCGGTCTGGATCGCGTTGACGAGCCCCGCCTCGCCCACGGGGAGGTCGCGCTTGAGGGAGGAGACGACGCCCACGGAGACGGTGTTGCTGAAGCCCAAGGGATTGCCCACGGCGAGCACCCACTGGCCCACCTGGACGGAGTCCATCGAGGCGGTCTCGACGGGCACGAGGTTCTTGGCGTCGACCTTGAGCACGGCGAGGTCGCTGCGCTCGTCGGGCTGGCCCACCACCTTGGCCTCGAGGGTGCGGCCGTCGCTCAGGTGGACGACGAAGCGGTTGCCACCCTGGACGACGTGGTTGTTGGTGACGATGGTGCCATCAGCGGTGAGGATGACGCCGGAGCCCTGGCCCACCTGCTGCTCGACGGTCGGGCCGCGGTTGCCCATGAAGTCCTCCTGCGCCATCGCGCGGTACTGGTCGATGCTGACGACGCTGGGGTTGACCTTCTTGGCGGCGGCGGCGAAGTCGAAGGGCGCGGCGGAGGTTCCGCCGGCGGCCGGGGCGTAGACGACGGGGGTGCCGGTCGCGCCGGTGTTGAAGGCGAGGTTGGCGCCCACGTTCCGGTGGGCGAGGTAGCGGTCAGCCTGGAGGGCGCCGAACACGCCCGCGAAGACGGCGATTCCGGCGAGGGCTAGGGTGGAGGTTTTCATGCTGATGGGAATAGAAACGATCCTCGTTTTTTTCGCGTTCCCGGTCCTAGGACGTTCTCAGGGGAAGGTGTCAGTAAACTAGAGAGGTGATCCGCCGGCTCTACGTCGATAACTTCCGCTCGCTCGTGGACTTCACCTGGGAGCCGGGAAAGGAGACGCTCGTGCTGGGCTACAACGGGAGTGGGAAGACGTCGGCGTTGGATGCTTTGGAGATCATCCGCAATTGGAATCTTGGTTGGGAGCGCCTCTTCCAGAACCTTGGACCGCGAAGTCGGTGTCGCTTCCTCGACAAAGAGTGGATTCGATTCGAGTTAGATATTGAAATCGCTGGGGATATTTACACCTACTCGCTCTCGTATAACTTCTCCTCACGGACGGACGAATTGTCTCAAGTCGAAGAACGTTGGAATCCACCAATGGTGGATTCTTCAAGAGAACGGATCAAGAACTGATCTTCGCGGCGGGTTACGCTGAAACGTCTCCTTTGTTAAGGAATTCAGGGATACCTTTACGACAGAGTGCCGTTTCCCTATTGTCGGCGTACCCTGACGCTGGCTTCGCACGCAGATTTGCGGATGCACTCTCCTCGGTCATCAACGTCCGCCCCGTACCACCCTTGATCAGGCTACAAACCGAGCGTCCCGAAACTCGTCCGTCTCGTTCGTTTGAGAACTTTGTCGCCTGGTACTGGAATCAGACCGCAAACGGTGCATATGCACGGGCTTCGTTGGGTCTATTGGAGGAAGTTTGGGACGAGTTCGACTATTTGAAGCTCGCCCTGGAAGGCCGATCCATGCTGATGGGTGCGGTTTTCAAGAACGCGCAGGACACAACCGGCGAGATCGTCTTAGACTTCGATGAACTCTCCGACGGAGAGCGCACCCTCATCCTGCTCTATGCTCTCGTCGCCTACCAGCGTGTTCAGCAGCCTACTACGGTCATCATCGATGAACCCGACAACTTCGTTTCCCTTCTCGAACTTCAACCATGGTTGCTGACTATGCTGGATGACCGGCCTGAAGACGGGCAATTGATTTTGGTCTCGCATAACTCTGAGATCATCCAAACGATGGGACGTGAGAGAGTCGCCTACTTCTCGCGGGAAGACCATTCGTCCCCAACACGGGTTTCACCTCTTCCTCCGGATGAAATGGGATTGCCGCTTCCAGAGCTTTTGGCGCGGGGCTGGATCGATGCGTAATCGCGTCAGCCTTGTCGCGCTATATGAAGATGAGTTCCACGATACTTTTATTCGTGCATTCCTCAAGCGCCTTGACTCTAGAAGCTACCTCATAAACCCCTCATCAGGATGAGGGCGCAACCGAGTTGCACG
>CAXTOO010000022.1:0-25116 GCA_964245875.1 uncultured Fimbriimonas sp.
CCAGGTGGTAGCGGGGGCTCCACGCGAAGTAGTCGTTGTCGGGGTGGTTCGCGACCACGACCGCCGCACGCCGCGCCGCCTCGCGCACGGCTCCCGACTCACGCAGGAGCACCACCTGGGCGAGTCGGGAGTTCGCGATCCGCTCCGCCCCCCACGCGGGCTCGAGTTCGTGGACGAGGCGTCCGTAGAGGTCGTGGGCCTCGTCCATGCGTCCCAGGAGGTAGTGGGCGCGGGCCACGAGGTCCGCCACGTCCTCGGTGCCCCTCGTCAGGCGGGCGACGCGGCCCACGGTCGGGGCGAGCTCGCGCACGACGCGCGCGGCGGGCGCGGCCCCGATCGTCGAGAGGGCGTCGTTGGCCAGCCGCAGGGCGGTTTCCGGGTCGCGCTCGCGGTAGTAGGCGAGCAGTTCGAAGAGAGCGTCAACGGGCGGCCCGGCGATGCGATGGGGCCGGTGCGCGTCGATCCAAGGCTCGTCCCACCCTTCGAGGATCGGCGCGCTGCCCGGCAGGACGGCGACGCGCTCGTGGAGCCGGAGCGTCGTCCGATCCGCCACGATCCAGCCCTCGCCGCCCGTGCGGACGAGGGCGCGCAGGGCCTGGCGCAGGCTCGACAGGGCGCGCTCGCGGTCGACGGCGGGCCAAAGCGACTGGGCGACGCGACCCCGCTCGGTGGGGCCGTTCAGGGCGAGGTAGGCGAGCAGGCGCTCGCCCCCGCGCGCGGCGAACGACGCCGGTCGCCCTTCGGCGACGGCGGCGAACGGCCCGTGGAGCGAGAGCGTGGCGGTGTTTTGCACCAAGCCTTATTCTAGGGCAATTTCCGTGCTAGTGGGCCCCTTCAGGGGTGGGATTTCCTGCGATTGTCCGAAAAGAGATCGTGGATGACGTCATTCCCCGGCAGGATGCCGGGGCGACTCTGGGGACGCCTGCCTCGAAGGAGGCACCACGGCTACTTGCGCCGTCGGCGGAGCATGGCGCACGCTCCGAGGCCGAGAGCGGCGAACGAGGCAGGCTCGGGGACGGCCTGCGGCGCGGTGACGGAGAGGTTGTCGTAGGTCGCGGAGACGGCATCGGTGCCGGTGTAGCTCTGGACGGTGAAGGCGAGGCTCGACAGCACGGCGGCGTTCGTCTCGGAGTAGAGGAGCTGGCTTCCGAAGTAGCCGCTGACGGTGGAGCCGACGCGGGCGATCCGGAAGGTGCCGCCGCTGCCCGTAGTTGGGAAGTACGTGTGGGTGCTTCCGTTGTAGACGTGGACGGTGTTGTCGCCGCCGGTCCCGCCCTGGTTGCTGTAGGAGTCGAAGAAGATCGAGCCGTCGTCGAAGAACGCGTGGAACTCGATCTGGTTCACGCCGTTGCCGGCGGCCGACGAGTTCGTGAGGTCGATGGTGGCGGAGAAGTCGCCGGCGAAGGGGCCGCCGATCTTGCTGGCGAGGAGGCTCACGGACTGGCTCGTGGATCCGCCGTTGCCGCCCGCGAGCTTGGCGAGTCGCACGTCGCCGTGGGTCGCGTCGGGCGCGGCGTAGGCGGCGTTGGCGTCGCTGGCGACGGTGTAGAGGCTCGGGTCGAGGCCGGATGCGAAGCCGTCGGTGAACGTGCCCGCGCGGGAGAGGGCGGCGGCGGCGAGCACGGCGAGCGCGGAGAGAGAACGGATATGGACCATCGAAAGGATGGTGGTGCAGAACGTCGGCCTTCGGGCCTTCTGTCACGCTCGGTCACGCAAGGAGGCGAGAAAGCGAGGGCGCCGATCCCTCCCCGCCTGGAAGGCGGGGCGACGAGGGGCCGGAGGTGCCTCCTAGAAGGAGGCACCACGGCTACTTCCGACGTCGGCGGAGCATCGCGAGCGTCCCGAGACCCAGGGCGGCGAAGGCGGAAGGCTCAGGAACGGCCTGGGTCGTGATGTCGATCGTGGCCACGGCGTTCTGGGCCGCGCTGACGTTCCCGCCGAAGTTCACGAAAAGGTGTCCGCCGCTCACGGTCACGACCGGCGCGAACGCGCTTCCGGCGGCGAGGCTCGCGCCGGTGATCCTCAGGCCGGGCGACACCACGCTGATGTCGTACCCATTGAAGGGCACCATGACGAACGGTCCGCTGAGCGCCGACGTGAGCCGGAGGGTGGTGTCGGTGAAGTCGAGCGACAGGGACTCCACGCTGTCGGTGTACTCCACCGCAGGACCGACGACGGCGTCGCCGAGGTCGGAGGACACGGTGCCCTGGGCGGGATGGTCGAGGTCGACGTGCACCGTGCTCCCGAGGAGCCCGGCGTGGGCGGAGAGGGCCGCGCCGAGGGCGGCGGCGAGGAGAGAGAGGCGAAGGGCGGAAAGGATCATGAGGGTTCAGGCGTGGAGCACCTTCCCCACCCTCTAGGGCGTGGGGAAAGACGCATGGAGTGGTGCCGCGGCCTAGCCGCCGGTGCCGCGGCTGATGTCGTAGGTGTAGGAGGCCAGCGTCGCATGCGTCGAGGCGATCCCGATCTTGGTGTACGCGAACGTCAGCTCCAGGATCGGCGTGTCGCCCGCCTGCGAGTACGACAGCCCGCTGAGGATCACGTCGCTGAGCGTGATGGTCTCGAAGGCCGTCGCCGTTGCGTCGGTCGCCTCGACGAGCGAGAAGACGGCCGACTGCAGGTGCTTTCCGGCCGGCAACGTCTTCAGGAAGAGGGGAAGGTTGTAGTCCCGGATGGTCGCGGTGACGGACGTGAAGGTGGCTTTGCCGGTGCCGCCGCCGCCGCCACCGCCAGAGCTGACGGCGAGGGAGGCGCCGAAGCTCAGGCTCAGGACCTCGAACTGCTTGGGGAAGGCGCGCGACGGACTGTCGCCGGGGATGCCGGTGATGCTCAGGTAGGTGTTGGTGGCCATGGTCGTGGGTTTTCGGGGGTCTCAGAGGGGGATGGGGACGATCCGCGCGGGGGAGCCTTCGTTGCCTCCGGTAAGGAGGATGCCGGCCGAGCACACGGTGGCGGCGTGGTCGACCAGCGGCACGGGAAGCGACTCGCCCGCGCTCCATGCGTCGGCCTGCGGGTCGTAGACCTCGACGGAGGTCACGGGGGCGGCGTACATCCCGCCGAGGACGGCGATGCGGCCGTCGGGCAGCAGGACGGCGGCGTGCCGCGCGCGGGGCGTCGCGAGGGGCGCGAGGTCGGTCCAGGCGTCCTCCTGGGGGTCGTAGGCCTGGACGCTGGAGGTCGGGGCGGCGACGCTCCGTGAGCGGGTGGCCTCGCTCACTCCGTAGCCGCCGATCACGACGACGCGCCCGTCCGGCAGGCCGACCGCGGCGTGCAGGTAGCGGGGGCGGGCGCGGGCCGCGGACTTCTGCACGGGAAGGCGACCGGGCCGGACGGTCTGCGCCTCGGCGCGGGTGGCGAGCAGGGGCAGGGCCGCGAGCGCGGCGGCCGCGCCGAGCACGTCTCGACGGGAGAGAGCGTTGGAGTCGGGCATAGTCTTTCCTCTCGGGCAACGGCCGTGGGATCGAGCCGACGCCGAGAACCTAAGGAGAGTGTGCGCCCATTGCCGCCGCCCGGCAGGATTGTTGAGACGACAACCGCAATATCTCAATCCTCTGGGTCGGCAATCTTGCGGGCGATGGATCGCGGGCCGGGCGTAGGGGCGGCGAAGGTGAAGGAAAGGAGAGCCAAGCGGAGCACGGAGCGGCTCATGGGAGATGAGAGTCAGATCGCCGCCAATTTTTCGGCTGGCTCCCTTCTATGCGACAAGCTTTTTGTCTGCGCACTCTATCGGCTCAGGTTCGCCCGCCTAGAGCGAACGGGTACCTTCCGCTTGCGTAGAACGCAAAGGCGCGCATGGCGGACCCGAACTGTAAGCCCCTGGACGAGACCCTCTTGGAGCTGGAGCGCGTCGCGCCGGGCGTGCCGCTCTTGGCGCTGGGGCAGACGACGTTCTGGGACGAGCCGATGAAGGCGGGGCTGGCGTTGCGGCTGCGGGCGTTGGGTTCCGAGCGCCGGCTGGTGGCGGGGTCTCACGACACGGACTACTTCGCGAAGCTGCCGAGGCCGAAGGCGGGGCGGGGGCGGTTCCGGGCGGTGCCGCACAACGACACGACGACGCGCGGGCTGTGGAGCGCGGCGGGCGAGTTCTCAGCGCTCTTTGGGGGTGAGACGGTGGTGACGCGCGAGACGATGGCGGCGGCGGGCACGCGGCTGGCGCGGATCGAGCGGGAGCGGCCGGGGTTCCTGGACGAGGCGACGGAGGCGTTCGGCTGGCGAGGGGTGGTGACGACGGACGAGCGGCCACCGATCGTGTCGGAGCTGCCGGTGAAGGCGGCGCTGCCGGAGCTCAAGGCGACCTTGGACTGGGCGCTGCGGGCGACGACGGAGTGCCTCGCGGGCGAGGCGAAGGATGCGGGCGAGGCGCGGGCGGACGAGCTGCGCAAGCTCATCTGCGACGTGGCGGACGAGCGGGAGGGCTCGGTGGGAGCGTACTACGAGCGGCTTTTGCCCGCCTTATACGCCTTTGCGGCGGGGGAGCCGGTGGACGTCGACACGACCTCCACGACGACCCTACTGCGGTTCAACCGTTCCACCTGCGGGCTTCCTCGTTTTGGGCTGTTGGACCTCTTCGTGCGGCCCGACACGAAGGCGGCGGCGAAGGCGGCGTACGACGAGGCGGTGGCGCACGGGCCGGGAATGTTTCCGCTCGGGCGTTTTGGGACGGGCGCGGTGCCGTTCGACCTCGTGATCCCCGGCAAGGGGCGGGGCACCCTGCGAATCGGAAACCGGGGAGCGGTGGTGATGACGCCGGTGCCGCAGTTCCTGTCGTTCAAGGCGCCCCTGAGCGGGGTGGCAGAGCTGGCGGCGTTGGTGGAGGCGAAGTTCGGGCCGGGCTGCACGTTGGTCGGGAAGGCGGTCTCGCTCATCGGGATGCTGGGGGCGGAGTTCGCGTTCGCGTTCCACGAGGGGGCCTCCTCGTATGTGAAGGTGTCGCGGGCGATGCACGCGCGGCTGCGGGAGACGACGGGCTGGACGGCGGTGCTCCATCCCATCCTGCGGGTTCGGTACGCGACATGGGACGCCCTGCGTCCGGTCCATGCGTGGTTCCGGCTGCCGACGGTGTTGCAGCGGGCGTTCGGGACGGAGGAGCTTCCGGCGGGCTCGTTCGCGGAGCGTTGGCAGGACGTGGGCGAGGAGCAGGAGGCGCTGCTCGCAGAGTTGGCGAAGTGCCCGAAGTCGAACTGCCTCATCAAGATGCTGGACCGGCGGCTGGGCGGGTCGTGGCGGCGGCTGTCGGAGGAGTACGTGGGGCTGAACGGCGCGCTGGAGTCGCTGGAGTCGTCGTCGTCGTCGCTTGAGGCCGAGCGTGACGCGGCGTACGCGCGACTGCGGGAGTGCCGTCGGGCGAGGGCGCAAGCGGAATGGGCGCGGGGCGAGCACTGGCGAGCGGAGCTCTTCGAGCGCGAGGCGACGCCGGAGGCGCTGGCGGAGCGGGCTTGGCTGGGCGAGGCGGTAGAGGCGGCGATCCGGGCCTTGGGCACCGCCGAAGCGTCGCTCCGCGAGGTTCGTTCCAGGCAGGCTTCACTGGTGCGCGGCGAGGGGTTGCAGAAGGCGCGGGCGCGGCGGCGGGAGATCGAGCTGGAGGCGGAGCTGAAGCGAGCGCGGCTGGTGCGGGAGGCGGTGGTGTCGTCGCGGGGCCTGCGGGCGGCGGAACGGCGACCGAGCGCGTGGTGGATGCCGGTGGTCTCGGGCGACGGGGCGTGGTTCCGGGAGACGATCCGGACGGCGACGGCGTGGCTGGAGCCGCTGTAGAACCCAAGGTGGCGCGGGCGCCTCGCCCGCAGCCCAGCCCTTAATCTTCGGCCCACTCGTAGATCCACGGCCAGTCTGCGAGTCCGGCCTTACGAGGATTGTCGGCGACGTACCGCTTAACCGCCTTCAAGGCCCGCTCGTTGCGGACGATGTGGTCGTAGCTCTCCTCCTGCCAGAAAGGCGCGACGACGCCATGCGCCTTGACGGCATGGTGCGCGGTGATCGACTTCCATGCGTGCGTGATCCGGCGCAGTTCGATCTCAGGCGCGAGCGTCGCAACCGCGTGGACATGGTTGGGCATGACGACGGCGGCGTGGAGGAGGTAGTCCGTGCCATCGCGGTGCTTAAGGGTGTCGAGGGTCTTCCGGGCGAGTTCTGGCCCACGGAGCGCGCACGAACCGGTTCCAGAGTCGAGGGCACGGTCGATGTGGTGGCCGAACAGTCGAGCGCGTTCGCGGTGAAGCTCGCCGTTCTCGGGCTCGAAGCGGAGAAGACGTTCGACGGTGCGGCGCTCCGCGAGATAGGCGTCGAGCACCGTCCGGGGAAGCGAGTCGCGAAGGCGAAAGGTGACGAAGACGGTCATGCCCGGAATCTCCCAGTGCGGGAGGCGTCCCCGGCACCGGGTCTTCAGGCGGGACCAGTCGACGGCATCCATGCCGCATAGAATATCGGAACGCTCCGGCTGCGGGCGGGGCGCCCGCGCCACAATATTCGCATGACCAGGGTGGCGATCGTCGGGGCGAGCGGGTACGGCGGGGCCGAACTCGTGCGTCTGCTAACCGGGCATCCTCAGGTGGAGATCGTGGCGGCGACCTCGTCGCGGTCGGCGGGGCGGTTCCTCAGGGACGAGTGCCCGTGGCTCGACACGGAGTTGGTGCTGAGCGCGTTCGACCCGACGACGATGGAGTGCGACGTGGCGTTCCTTTGCCAGGAGGCGGGGTTCGCGATGGACCACGCGCGGGCGCTGTGGAGGCGGAGCATCCGGGTGATCGACCTGTCGGCGGATTTCCGGCTCCAGGATCTCAAGGCGTACGTGCAGTACTACGGCTTCGAGCATCGCGACCCTGACTTGCTGACCGAGGCGGTGTACGGCCTGCCGGAGCTGGTCTCGCGAGATAGGATCGCGGGTGCGCGGCTGGTGGCGAACCCCGGGTGCCACGTCACGGCGTCGCTGCTCGCGCTGGCGCCGCTCCTGCCCTACGTGGCCGAGGGCGCGGTGCCGGTGATCGACACCAAGACGGGCGTCTCGGGGGCGGGGAGAAGCCGCAAGGAGACCTCGTACCTGTTCAGTGAGATGGACGGGAACGTCGAGGCCTACGCGGTGACGGGGCACCGACACACGCCGGAGATCGAGATGATCGTGAAGCGGCCCGTGCGGTTCACGCCGCACCTCGTGCCCGTTCCGCGCGGGATGGTGGCGACGGTCCACGTTCCCCTGTCGCATGAGATCGACGTGCTCGGCGTGCTGCGGGAGTCCTACGCGGGCGAGCCGATGGTGCGGGTCGTGGAGGCGCCGCCGAAGGGCAAGGCGACGATCGGGACGGCGGGGGCTCACGTCTGGGGGACGTACGACGCGCACACGGGGATGGCGGTGGCGATCACGGCGCTGGACAACCTGGGCAAGGGCGCGGCGGGGCAGGCGATCCAGAACATGAACCTGATGCTGGGTTTGCCCGACGCGACGGGATTGCCCCTGAGCGGGCTTTGGCCGTAGGCGTAGAATAGGGGCATGGCCGCCCCGAAGATCCTCACCGAGGCCGATTACTTCGCCGCCGACCACGCGAGCGACTCGAAGCTCGACTTCTTCGAAGGAAAGATCATCGATACCCGCGCTCTCGTCTACGCGATGGCGGGTGGAGCCTACAACCATAGCCTGATCGCGTCGAACCTTTGTGGCAAAATCGGCATGGCGCTCGAAGGGCGATCCTGCCGTGCGCACGGCAGTGATCTGCGAGTTGGATTGTCCGAGGGTCGATACGTGTACCCTAACGCGCTTGTGGTGTGTGGCAATCCTGAACTTCGGGATGAAGGCCCGAGCGACACGCTCCTAAATCCCGCCGCCGTTTATGAGGTGCTTTCGCCTTCTTCAGTCAAGTACGACACGGGACCTAAGAAGAACGCCTACGCATCGGTCTCGTCCCTCCAGGAAATCGTCTTGGTCCACATGGACTCTCCTTTAATCGAGCGGTACGTCCGCGACGACGCAGGCTGGCGCTGGGCGGCGACGGTCGGGCTGGGGGCGACGCTCCAGACCGTCGGGGTAGAGATCCCGATGGCGGAGATCTACGCGGGCGTGACGTTCCCCGAAGACGAGTCGTAGTCCCCGGCTAGAAGCCGGGGCGACGAGGAGCCGGAGATGCCTCCTGGAAGGAGGCAGCACGGGGTAGATTGTTAGCCTGTCGATGAGGCTTCTCGCCGCGTTCCTCCTGGCCCTGGCGGCGGTGCTCGCCCGCGCCGAGCGCATCCTCCTCATCCCCCTCGACAGCCGCCCCGCCGCGGGGCAGTTCGCGCAGATGATCGCCAAGACGGCGGGGGTGGACGTGGAGCTGCCGCCCATGGAGCTGCTGGGCCGCTTCACCAGCCCCGGCCAGCCCGACCGCGTTCTCGACTGGCTCGAGCGGGAGGACCTCTCGGACGTTTCGGCCGTCATTGCGAGCACGGACATGGTGTGCTACGGCGGGCTCATCGAGTCGCGGGTGAACACGGTGACGATGGCGCTTGCGCTCCAGCGGGCGCGGCGGCTGAGCCGGGTCGTGCGAACCGCGCCGCACGTCCGGCTGTACGCCTTCTCCAGCACGATGCGGCTCTTCCCGACGGCCACGCGGTCGGCGAGCCGCTACCGGATGCAGCTCGCGAAGTACGAGGAGGCGAACGCGAAGGCGAAGATCCTGCACGACGCGGCGGCGGCGCGGACGGCGGCGCGCATCCTGCCGACCCTTCCAAGGCGGGAGGTCGTGGCGTACGAGAAGACGCGCCTGCGCAACGTGTACGTCCAGTCGGCGCTGCTCCAGATGGTCGCGGCGAAGGCGATCGACTACATGATCGTGGGCCAGGACGACGCGCGGCCGTTTGGGCCGCACGTGGGCGAGAACGCGGCGCTGCGGCGCCGCGCCGCAGCGCTGGGGATCGAGGACAGCGTGTTCTTCTGCGAGGGGATCGACCAGCACGCCAACGTTCTGGTGAGCCGCGCCCTGCTCGCCGAGGCGGGCTGGACGCCGGTGGTGCGGGTGGTGTCGAGCGACGAGGACGGGCTGGACGCCTTCGCGAGCTTCGAGAGCAAGCCCTTGCGCGAGTCGCTCAGCGACCAGCTCCTCGCGAGCGGCGCGCGCCCCGCCGGGCCGAACGACGAGTACGACTACACGCTCTACCTGAACACGCCGAAGCGGCGGGAGGAGCGGTTCGCGGGGTTCCTCGGCGCGCTGAAGGAGGACGTGGACCAGGGCTTCCCGGTGGCGGTCGCCGACATCAACCTCGCCGCCGACGGCACCGCCGACCCGGAGCTCTTCGCGGGCCTGCAGGAGCGGCAGCGCATGATGCGGCTGCTGGCCTTCGCGGGCTGGAACACCGCGGGCAACACGATGGGCACGTCGATCCCGGCGGCCAACGTGTACCTCTTGGCGCGGCGGCTGCGGGTCGACCCGCTGGTGCGCGAGGTGGCGCAGCGCGAGTTCCTGCTGCACCGGTTCGTGGACGACGCCGCGTACCACAAGATCACGCGCCCGGCGGCGTACCGGATGATCCGCGAGAGCAACGGCGGAGCGATCGACGAGGTGTACGGCGAGCCGTTCGCGAAGGCGGAGGCGTTCGTCCAGCGCGACCTGCGGTCGCACCTGATGGCGACGTTCCAGGACCAGTTCCTGGGGCGCCGGTTCTTCGCCGGGACGAAGCAGTACGCGTTCTCGGGGATCGACGACGTGTCGATCTCGCTTCCCTGGCCGCGGGCCTACGAGGTGCGGCTGTCGTTCCATCTCGAAGCGACGCCGGTGCCGTAGTCCGGAAGCCCCCTCTCGTCGCCTCGGCTACGGCGCAAAGGCCAATGCCTGCGAACGTCGGACGATAGAGAGGGGGTTTGGGGGAGAGCCGAGCGGCGTGGCGCCTCTTTGCTCCACCCCCAAACCCCTCCTCATTTTCCTCGCGTTCGAGTCCGCCGCGACCTGAGGCTTCTACCCCGCGGAAAAACGAGAAGGGGGCTTCCTAGCCCCGCCACTTCCCCGTGATGACCACCGGCGTTCCCGTGTCGCTCCAGTCGTAGAAGAACTTCGCCGGATTCGCGCCGGTCATGGGCAGGTGGATGCAGCCGTGCGATGCGGGGCGACCCTTGACGCGGGGCCATCCGTGGACGAAGATGTTGCCCACGATCTGCACCGCCCAGGGCATCGGCGCGCCCTGGTAGAGCTTAGAATGGAGCATCTTCGCGCGATAGCCCTGCACCTTGAAGATGCCGTTCGGCGTGTTCTTGCCCTCGATGCCGGAGCCGATGGGCGCGCGGATCACCGTGCGGGTTCCCTGCAGGCCGCGAAGCACCTGCTTCGTCTCGTCGATGTAGACCCGCTTCGCGCCGCGCCGCACGTACATCGCCCGCCCCTTGCGCCCAAGGCGGGTCAGCCCGGTCTTCCGGTCGTAGGCGACGTGGACGCCGAGCTTGGCGAGGCCGGCGATGGGCACGAGCCGGGTGCCGTCGGCGAGGGTCGGGCCGTGCGCCGCGAGGGCCGCGCCGCCGAGGGCGAACTTCCCCTTGGCCTTGCCGAAGGGCAGGTGGAGGTCGTTGGCGACCTCGCGGAGGGGAACGAAGACGACTTTCGGGCGGTCGGCGAAGGTCACGCCGTCGACGGTCGCGGGGCCTGAGAAGAACACTCCGCTAAGGACGTGTGGATGAGGAGGTACGTTCCTTCCGTGGAACCCGGAAGGATCGTGGTGCTGAACGGGCCGAGCAGCGCGGGCAAGAGCACGACGGCGACGGCGTTCCAAGCCCTGATGCCCGGACCCTGGTGGCACACGGGGATGGACGCCCTGAGCGCGATGCTGCCCGCCGACGAGGCGAGGCGGGCGATGTGCGGGGTCGAGCGGTTTGTGACGGCGTTGCACCGCTTCGTCGCGGACCTCGCCCGCCAAGGGCACGACGTGGTGTACGAGACGGGCTTTCTGGAGGAGGGGTGGGTGGAGGACTTCCGGCGGGAGACGGCGCGACTGCGAGTTTTCGTCGTGGAGTTCTCGCTGAGCCTGGAGGCGGTGCGTACCCGGGAAAGCGCCCGGGCGGACCGGCTTGATGGCTACTCGGAAGCGTCGTACGGACGGCTTCTGAGACCATTCCCGGAGGCGTTAATGCTCGATGCGGAGGGCTTGAATCCGGACGAGCGGGCGCGAGCCATCCGGGAGTTCGTCGAACCCCTTAGCGTCAGGCTGAACACAGGGTGACACGGGTAGAGCGGTGGTTAGCGCCTTCGTCATCCATCCAGGCTACGGTTTGCGTCGAAGGTGGGTCACACCTTTCCAAAACGCCACCACTCCGACCATGTGGGGTCCCAGGCTCACGAGACAGTACCGTTGAAACTCGGGATCGCTCCGCCGGTTCTCTCCCAAAATCGTCATCCCATCGTTGAGCAGAAAGTAAACCAAGGGCACACCGGAGCAGACAATAAGCGCACCCCCAAACAGGGCGAGGCCAAGGTGTCGATTCATGCCTTGAGACTAACCCGTATGCCTTCTGCTCATGGGTAAAGGCGGATGTTCTTCCACATTAAAGGAGGCTATCCCTGCACCTGGCACCCTTCAACTGCGAAGCCAGCGCCACTCTTGGCGCGCCGCACGGCCCAAGCCCTTGAGGACGGCGGCGACGGGCGAGCCGTCGCTGAACGCGCCCGCGACCGCCCAGAGGGTGCGCGGCGAGAAGCGCCTCTCGCGGGAGATCACGTAGATGGGGTCCCAACGATCGGGCGCGAACTTGCCCTTGAACTCGTCGAGGCCGTCGAAGTCGTAGAAGCGGTGGCCGTGGGCGCGTGCCCAGCGGGTGACGAGGCGGAGCCATGCCGGGTGGTCGACCGGCTCACCCGCGCGGCGCGAGAGCGGAACGATGCCCATGGTGATCGAGTCGGCGTCGGGAGCGACGGCGCGCACCGCCTCCGCGAGGGCGAGCTCGACGGTGCCGTTGGGCGCGCCGTGACCGCGGGGGAACTGCTCGGTAAGCCACGCGCGGCGGGCGAGGGCGGGCGACATCACGACGAAGCCCACCGGATCGCCGCCCCGCCGCGCGACGAAGAGGCGGCGGTCGGCGAGGTGGGCGAGGGTGCGGGGCTCGACCATGAAGCGCATGGCGGGGAGGCCGCGGGTGGCGAGCCACTCGTCGAGGATGCGCCAGAGGCGCGGGTCGTCGGCGCAGCCCGCGGGGCACTCCTCGACGGTCACGCCCTTGTTGCGGGCGCGTTGGAGTTGGTAGCGGAGCGAGCGGCGGCCCTCGCAGGCGGCGAGGAACGACGCCGGGCTCCAGACGGGCTGCGCGCCGAGGACGACGGTGGCGAACCCCTCGCGGCCCGCGAGGAGACCGTGGATGCGGGCCTCCGCGCCGAAGTAGCAAACGCCGTCCCGCGCACGGTCGGCGTCGGCGTGCCACGCCTCAACCACTTCTTCGAGCCGATCTTCCGCGCAGACCGGCCCCCCGACCACGACGCGGACGCCCCCATCGCGGACGTAGCCGACCATGGCGTCGTCCTCCGGGGCGAACCAATGCTCGATGCCAGGATTGAGGATCTGGGAGCAGGTGGTGTTCCAGCCGTGCCGCCGGACGAGGTCGTGCGCGCGCTCGTCCATCAAGGGATTCTACGCGGCGCGGCTCCCGGCTGGAAGCCGGGGCGACGAGGGGCCGGAGATGCCGCCAGGATGGCGGCACCACGTCAGGCCCACTTGCGGCGGCGCAGACGGCAGCCGAGCGCGCCCATGCCGAAGGAGGCGAGGGCGACGGGGCCGGGCGTCTGGGGGATGACCCGGCCTGGGCCGGAGATCGTGTTTCGGAACGTGCCGAAGTCGTCGCTCGTGTAGCCCGTGGTCACGAAGCTGTAGACCGTTCCGGCGGTCAGGGTGTAAGTGAAGGCGGAGGTGTCGAAGGGGGCGAACGAGTATTTTCCGTAGCGCAAATTGGCAGGTGCCAAGGAGCCTTCGTAGAGAAAGTCCGCATTGCGGAAGGTCGGGGTGGCGGTCGGATCTTGCGGGTCTACGTAGGTGCCGACGAGGCCCTGGCTCAGGAAGGAGTAGTCGCCGTCGATGTCGACCTCGAAGAAGATCTGGCGGTAGGCAACGTACTGCGACGACTGGCCCACCGGAGGCGTGCCCGGCTGCGGACGGTAGAAGTTGGGACCGCCCGTCGTGTCGCCGTAGTACGTGAGGCTCCCCGCGAAGGCCGAGACGCAGGGCAGGGCCAGAAGGGCGAGGGCGAGGAGGCGGGCCGAACGGTTCATGGCGCCCGTATTATAGCGGCCCATCCCCCTGGATGGAGGGATGACTGCATCGGTGTCGTCGGAAGCGCAATCTTGCACGGGTCGAGGAGCACGGCGGCTTCTACACGCAAAAGGAGATTCGGGAGGCGGTCGCGCTCTGCCCGGCGAAGCCCACGACGATGGCGATCTTCGACGCATTGTCCGGCGCGGAGCGCCGTCCGGGATGCGTTCGAGGCGCCCGCGCCACAATGGGGGCATGATCGCGATCGTTTTCCCTGGACAGGGATCGCAGAAGACGGGAATGGGACGGGAACTGGCGGAGGGCTGCGCCGAGGCGGCGGACGTGTTCGACCGCGTCTCAACGGCATTGGACCGGGACGTGCGGCGGCTCTGCTGGGAAACCGACGAGGAGACGCTACGGCGCACCGAGAACGCGCAGGTCGCGCTCTACACGGTGTCTCTCGCAGCGTGGTCGGTGCTGAGGGCCGGGCTGCCGACGGGCGCGGTCGAGGCGGCGGCGGGCCACAGCGTGGGCGAGTACGCGGCGTTGGCGGCGTCCGGTGTGGTCTCCCTCGAGGACGGCGCGGGGCTCGTTGCGGAGCGCGGGCGGCTGATGAGCGAGGTGAAGGGCGGCGCGATGGCGGCGGTGCTGGGGTTGGACCACGCGGCCCTCGACGAGGCCTGCGCGGAGGCCGGAGGCACGGTGGTCGTGGCGAACGACAACTCGCCCGGCCAGCTCGTGATCTCGGGCGAGGCGGAGGCGGTGGCCCGCGCGGGCGGGATCGCCTCGGCAAAGGGGGCGAAGCGGGTGATCCCGCTGAACGTGTCGGGCGCGTTCCACTCGCCGCTCATGCAGGGTCCGGCCTTCGAGATGCGCCGGGCGCTCCAGGGGGTGTCGTTCGGCTACGGCAACCCGAAGGTCTACGCGAACGTCACCGCCGAGCCCGTCACCGAGGTCGAGGCGTGGAAGGGACTGCTGGAGCTCCAGCTCCAGCGACCGGTGCGCTGGACGGAGACGGTGCTGAACATGAGGCGGGACGGCGCGCGCACGTTCATCGAGTGCGGCGCGGGCGAGGTCCTGACGGGCCTCCTGAGGCGGATCGACCGCGACGCGAAGGGGCTGGGCGTGTCGGACGTGGATTCGCTGGAGGCGACGAGGATGGCGCTCTCGGCAGGTTAAGGGAGCGCCGAGTAGCACTCGGCGGCAGGCTCTCGCCGAGTGCTACTCGGCGCTCCCAGTAAACTGTTCCCATGAGCTTCCAGGATCGCGTCGTCGTCGTCACCGGGGCCTCGCGGGGGATCGGGCGGGCGATCGCGGAGGCGTTCGCCAAGGAGGGCGCCAAGGTCGCGTGCGTCGCGACGACCCTGCCCAACGCCCAGGCAACCGCCGACGCGGTCGGCGGGCGGGCCTACGCCTGCGACGTGAGCGACGCCGCGCAGGTCTCCGACACGTTCGACCGGATCGCGGAGGAGATGGGCACGGTCGCGGTGCTCGTGAACAACGCCGGGATCACCCGCGACACCCTCCTCGTGCGGATGAAGGACGAGGACTGGGACCGGGTGCTCGACGTGAACCTGAAGGGGGCGTTCCTCTGCACCCGCGCCGTCTCGAAAGGGATGATGAAGGCCCGCGCGGGGCGGATCGTGAACGTCTCCAGCATCATCGGCGACACCGGCAACGCGGGACAGGCGAACTACGCCGCCTCGAAGGCCGGCCTCCTCGGCCTCACAAAGTCCGTCGCCAAGGAGCTCGGTGCGCGGGGCGTGACCTGCAACGCCGTCGCCCCCGGCTTCATCGAGACCGAGATGACCCACGGCCTCCCCGCCGAGTTCAAGGCCCATGTCGAGAAGACCGCCCCCGCCGGGCGTCTCGGTCGGGCCGAGGACGTCGCGGCGGCGGTGCTCTTTCTCGCCTCAGACGCGGCGGCGTACATCACGGGCCAGACGCTTACGGTCGACGGCGGCCTGACGCTGTAGGGCGCTCGTTCGGGTAAAAACGGGCGTGATTCCGTTCCTCCCACTTTTCGTCGCGTTGCCTGGCCACGGCATCGACCTCGCCGCCATGGACCGCTCCGTGAAGGTCGAGTCGCCCGCCGACCTGTTCCGCTTCGCCAACGGCAGGTGGCTCGACAACACCCCTATTCCGGCGGACAAGTCCATCGTCGGTTCCTTCGTCGACATCTATGAGCGCAACCTCGCCCTCCTCCGGCGGATCGGCGAGCGCCAGGCCACCGCCCGACAGCCGCTCACGACGGTGGGCGGCAAGGTCGGCCTGATGTACCGCCTGGCGATGGACGAAGGACGTGCCAACCGGCTCGGGGCGGCGCCCCTGCGTCCTGAGATGGCGCGGATCGACGCGGTCCAGGATGCCAAGAGCCTCCTGCGCGAGATCGCCCACCTGGAGTCGATCGGGGTCACCGCAGGCTTCAACGCGGGACCGAACGTGGACGACAAGGACACCACGCGGCTGCTGTACGCGATCGGCCAGCCCCAGCCCATCTTGGGCGACCGCGACCTCTATCTCGGGAGCGATGCGCGTGCGAAGGCGGCGAGGACGCAGTATCTGAAGTCCGAGGGCGCGTACCTGGGCCTCGCCGGGTTGCCGAAGGCGGCGGCGAACCAGGCGCTCGCGCTCGAGACGGCGCTCGCCAAGGTCTCCTCCACGCCCACCGAGCTGCGCGATCCGGCGACGAACTACCACCGGATGCCGCTCTCGGCCCTGAAGGCGATGGCGCCGCACACGCCTTGGGACGACTACTTCGGGGAGGTCGGCGTCCGTCCCGCTCAGGTGAACGTGATGCAGCCAAAAGCCCTTCAAGGCTTCGACGCGCTGGTGGCGAGCCGCCCGATGGCCGAGTGGCGGAGCCTGTTGCGGGTCGCCCTGCTGAACGCCTACGCGCCAAACCTTTCGGACGCTTACTTCAAGCAGTCGTTCGCGCTCTCGCGCGTCCTTACCGGCCAACAGGCGCCGGAGCCCCGTTGGAAGCGCTCGCTTCGCACCGTCGACGGATCGATCGGAGATGCGTTGGGCCAGCTCTACGTGCGCGAGGCGTTCCCGCCCGAGGCGAAGGCCAAAGCGCGGGCGATGGTCCGCGACGTGCTCGCCGCGCTCCACACGCGGATCCAGGAGCTCGACTGGATGTCGGACGCTACGAAGAAGGCGGCGCTCGCCAAGCTGTCGACGGTGGTGGTGAAGATCGGCTACCCGGACCGGTGGCGGGACTACTCGGCGCTCCGCCTGAAGGACGACTCCCTCGCGACGAACGTGATGCGCGTAAGCGCCTTCGAGTGGAACCGGAACCTCGTCAAGCTCGGCAAGCCTATCGACCGGAGCGAGTGGAGCATGACCCCGCCCACGGTCAACGCCTACTACAACCCTTATTGGAACGAGATCGTGTTTCCGGCGGGCATCCTCCAGCCGGGCTTTTTCGACCCCAAGGCGGACGATGCGTCGAACTACGGCGCGATCGCGGCGGTGATCGGCCACGAGATCACCCACGGCTTCGACGACCAGGGCAGCCAGTACGATCTCACCGGCCTGCGGCGCGACTGGTGGACCAAGGAGGACAAGGCGCGCTACGACGCGAAGGGCAAGGCGATCGTCGCGCAGTACGGCGGCTACAAGAGCCCCAGCGGCTATGCGGTGAACGGCGCGCTCACCGAGGGCGAGAACATCGCCGACATCGGGGGGATCACCCTCGCGTACCTCGCCTACCGCAAGTCGCTCAACGGCGTCGAGCCGCCCGTGCGCGACGGCCTGACGGGCGACCAGCGATTCTTCGTGGCGTGGGCCCAGAACTGGCGGATTAAGGTTCGGCCGGAGTCGGAGAGGATGCGAATCAACATGGATTCCCACTCGCCGGATTCGGTGCGCGCGGCGGGGCCGGTGGCCGACCTGCCCGCGTTCTACCGGGCGTTCGGCCTGCCGGTGCCCGAGAACCTGCCGCAGGTGTGGTAACGCCGTCACCCCCTCTCGTCGCCTCGGCGCGAGACTTTCGTCATGCGCCAGCCAGGACGGGCGATGAGAGGGAGGGTCCGCCGAGGGATGCGCAAAGCGCGCCCCAGGTGGATGGGGGGAGAGCCCGAGCGTGCTAAGGTCTTCGCGTGAAGCCTGGAAGCCGCAACCGCTCGTCCGAAGCGCTCCATCGTGCGAGGCGGCTCCGCCGGGAGATGTCCGTGTCGGAGAAGGTTCTCTGGGAGTGCCTTCGCAAAGACAAGCTCGGGTTTCGCTTCAAGCGGCAGGAATCGGTGGGTCCCTACACGCTGGACTTCTACTGCCCCGAGGCGAGACTGTGCGTGGAGGTGGACGGCGAGCAACACGCAGAACGTCGGACGCAGGACGAGGCGAGGGACGACTGGCTGGGCAAGAGGGGCATCTACACCCTTCGGGTGCCGAGCCTCGACCTCTTCGAAGGGACGGGTTGCGTCGCGTCAAGGTGGCTTCGGACGATCCAGGAAGCCTGTGAGAAGCGTGCGGGGCGGAAGGCATTTCCGGAGTAGCTCTCCCCCCGGCCCCCTCTCATCGCCCGGTGGAACCTCTGCAAAGCGTGAGAGTTCCGCCCCGTGGCGACGAGAGGGGGTGACGTTCCCTACACCCGCGGCGTGAAGTCGGTGTCGGGCCGCACCGCGCGGCAGTAGGCGGCCATGAGCTTCGCGCAGTTCTCCACGTCGACCAGCTCCAGGACCTCGCACGGCGTGTGCATGTAGCGCAGCGCCACGCCCACGATGCCGACCGCCATGCCCGCCTGGTTCAGCTGCATCGCGTTGCCGTCGGTGCCCGTGCCCCCGGGCGTCACGTCCACCTGGTAAGGGATCCCCGCCTCGTCGCAGGCGGAGCGGATCATCTTGACGACGATGGGGTTCGCGTTCGCACCGCGCATCACCGACGGCCCCTTGCCCAGGTCGAGCGTGCCGTAGCGGGTCTTGCTCAGGCCGGGGGTGTCGATGGCGTGGTTCACGTCCACCGCGAGGCCGGTCTGCGCGCCGATGGCGTAGGCCGAGGTCTTCGCGCCGCGCAGGCCGATCTCCTCCTGCACGGTGGCGACCGCGAACACGCCCACGTTGGGATCGAGTCCGCCCTCCTCGGCGAGCAGGCGCAGGGCCTCCGCGACGATGAACGAGCCCATCTTGTTGTCGAATCCGCGCGCCGCCGCCCGCCCGCCGAGCAGGTCCTGCCACTCCCACTGGTAGGTGACGCAGTCGCCGAGGGCGATCACCGCCTCCGCGTCGGCCTTGGTGCTCGCGCCGAGGTCGATCCACTGGTCCTTGATCTCGGGCTTCTTCTTGCGCTCCTCCTCCTCCAGAAGGTGGATCGCCTTGCGGCCGATCACCCCCGCGACGGGACCGTTGTCGCCGTGGATCCAGACGCGCTGGCCCACCGGGACGACGCTGTCGTGGCCTCCGATGCCCGCGAAGTAGACGAGTCCCTGGTCGTCGATGTGCACGACGATGAAGCCGATCTCGTCCATGTGGCCCGCGAGCATGACCTTCATCGGCGCGTCGGGGTTGAGGGCGGCGGTCGTGTTGCCGTGGGTGTCGGTCCAGACCTTGTGCGCGAACGGCGCGGTGTAGTCGCGGTAGATCTGTGCGGCGCGCTCCTCGAAGCCGGAGGGGGAAGGGACGTTGACGATGGCCTTGAAGAAGTCGAGCGATTCGGAACGCATTAAGGGGAGTTTGGCATGGGGGAGCTTACGCTGGCGGACGGTCGCTCCGGGCCACCGTCCGCCACTGAGAGCAACGTAAGCCCCTAAAGAAGCCCCTCGCCCCTGCCGACAATCGAATTGGCGATGGAACTGCGTCCCGTTTCCTCAACCCCGCCCGCGGCCGTGGCCTCCACGGCCGACGTGAAGCGGGCGCAGCTCCAGGCCCTGCTCATGCAGAAGACCCTCCAGGCCCAGCGCGAGCAGGTGGCCGAGGTGGCGCGTCAAACCGAAGGCAAGGGCCAGCGGCTCGACATCCGGGTGTAGGCGCGACGCCGCCGCCAAAGCGCCAGCGCGCCGACCTCCAGCGCGACGAACGGCGCGGGCTCCGGCACGGCCTGAAGGCGAACGTTGTCCAGCCGGGTCGTCTCGCTCGTGGACCGGTCGTCCACCCAGTCGGCCTCGATGAACAGCCCGGTGAGGTCGCCGAGCACCCCCCGCAGCGCCGCATCGCCCACTGGAGCGCCGCCCGGCAGGAACGACTCGCTCCACGCAGAGCCGAAAAGCGGGATCGCGGTCGGCGTCCAGGCGGCACCGGGCGCGTGGCCGACGTTGAAGAGCGTCCGGCCACCGCCCTGGAGGATCGCCGTGGGGTACGCCATGTCGTCGTTCAGGTCGACCGAGGTGTCGTACGTCAGACTCGTGCCGAACGCGCCCGACTGGTCGCCTAGGAACTTCGATGGCGCGGCGAGGAAGCACCAGAAGTCGACGTCGCCCGTCGAGACGTACCCGTCGGGATTGTAGGTCGGCCGGTCGAACCCGTTTGCGAGATCGGCTCCGAAGTCGAAGTTGCAGGTGGTCCAGCCCTCGTCGTCATGGTCGAAGGTGCTGACTGCGGCGCGCGCGACGGAGCCGAGGACGGCGAGGACGAGAAGGAAGGGAAGTCGGCTCATGGAAAGTCGGGAGGAACCCGCGCCCACCGCAATGTACAGCACGAAGGAGGCATCACGCGCCCGCAAGAATACGACGTTTTTGGGCCTCGAACGGTTCGAGGCGCCGCGGCCTGCGGCGCACCCCCTCTACGGTCCTCACCCTTGCCTCATCTCCCTCTGCGTCACGAAGACGCCGCCTAGAACGAACCTCTGCCTCCGGAGAGATCGAACCGCGTCCGACCGTTGCCGATGAGGATGTCGAACGGCATCCGGTCGAACTCGTACTCGTAGGGCGGCTGGCGCCACGCGAAGCCGGGCAGCCGTGTCTCGGCCGCCTCGTGGACGAAGCTCTCGGTCACCGGGAGTGAGGATGCGTCGTGCAGCCCCGTCTGCCGGATGGCCTCCTCGATGATCCGCAAGTACGTGTGGACGGGGCGGAAGGCGCGGCGATCGGTCACGTGGACGAAGCAACCGGAGCAGACCTCGCCCCGAAACTTGTTGAAGGTCGGCATGAACTCCAGCGGGCGCAGGACGCAGCCGGGAAGGTCCCGCAGGCTCTCCGCGAGACGCCATCCGTCCAAGAACGGCGCGCCGAACGTCTCGAACGGTCGGGTCGTCCCGCGCCCCTCGCTGAGGTTGGTCGCCTCCAGCAGGCAGCCGCCGGGGTACACGACGGCGGTGTCCACGGTCGGCATATTGGGGCTGGGCATCGCCCAGGGCGCGCCCGTCTCGTCGCCGTGGAGGGTCCGGTCCCAGCCCTCGACCTCCACCACCTCGACCTCGCCGAAGCCCAGCCAGCGAGCGATCTCGCCCACCGTCATTCCGTGCCGGATCGGCAGCCCCGCGAAGCGGCCCACGGAGCTCTCGTATCCCTCCTCCAGGATCGGCCCCTCGGTGGTGGCGCCGTCGATGGGGTTCGGGCGGTCGAGCACGGTGACGGGAACGCCCACCCGCCCGCAGGCCCGGATCGTGAGCGCCATGCTCCAGACGAAGGTGTAGTACCGAGAACCGACGTCGACGATGTCGATCACCACGCGGTCCAGCCCCTCCAGCATCGCCGGGGTGGGTTCCCGATGCTCGCCGTAGAGGCTGTGGAGACGCAGGCCGCGATAGGTCCCGCCCTCCCATTCGACCATGTTGTCCTGGGTGTGGCCCCAGAGGCCGTGCTGCGGCCCGAAGAGCGTCCTCAGGTCGAGTCCCGCACCGAGCATGAGGTCCAGGGCGTGCCGGTAAAGCCGGTCGACGCTCGCCTGGTTGACGAGCAGCCCGAGGCGTTGCCCCCTCAGGCGGGCGAAGCCCTCGGCGACGAGGCGGTCGAGGCCGGTGAGCAGCATAGGGCCATTGTGGTGCCTCCTTCCAGGAGGCATCTCCGGCTCCTCGTCGCTCCGCCTTCCAGGCGGAGCCGTTCGAAGCCTCATCCCCACCCCTCATATCTACGGAAAGCCTCGGTGCCACGACGGGACTTCTCCGCGATCCTCGGCTTCTTGCGCGATCCGGCCTTCAAACCCACCCGGCCTCGCCCAGCCCCGCGCCCGGGAAAACCGGCAGGAACACTGAGTTCCTGCGACAGGCCGTCCGACAATCACCTTGACTCCGGAAAGACGACCATGACCCTCTCCGCCCCACAAAGCCTCAACGCCTCCTTCTACGGCAGCCTCAGCGTCTCGAAGGCGAAGTCCCCCGCCGCCTTCGCGAAGGTGCGCGAAGCCCGCGTGGCCCAGACCTCGCAGGACAAGACGACCTTCAAGAACGACCACCCGGCCCTGCGGAACGAGAGCGGCGCCAAGGACCTCGCGTTCAAGGTCGACCATCGGTCGGTCGAGCCGACCGGCGATCCCATGCCCCCCGGATTCTTCAGGGACGATCACCGCAGGCTGGCGTCCACGGACGAGTTCGCCGTCGCCTCGCCCGCGAAGGCCGAAACCGCGACAGCCGCCAGGCTCGACGCCTCGTTCTCGATGAAGAACGAGGCGATCTCCGAACTCATGGCCGACCGCGCGACCGTGCTCTGAGGGATCGCGGCGGGAAGTGAACATCCTCCTCGTGGAAGACGAGCGGCCCCTGGCCCTCGCGATCGTGCGCATCCTCAAGGGCGCGGAGTGCGCGATGGCCTGTCAAAGGGTCGCCGTCACACGTCGTCGGCCTGGTCGGCGCCTTCGTCATCGGTGAGAATCGACGCGCCCGCGACGGTTCGTGGCGTCGCCCTCTCCCCCGTAGGGGAGAGGAGGGCCTGGGGATCAGGCCCGCTTGCGGCGGCGGAGCATCGCGACGATGCCGAGGCCGAGGGCGGAGATCGTCGCGGGCTCGGGGACGGCCTGGGCGACGCCGATTCGGTACGTCCCCGTACCGTCCCCGGCGGTCGCGTTGCTGAACGACGTCGCGACGATGGAGTAGGTCGATCCGGCGGTGAGCACGAGGCCCGTGGGAGCGTAGTTCGATGCGTCCCCCGACGCGATCCGCGACCCCCGGTAGATGCTCCCCGAGCTGCCGGAGAGGACCGAGAAGGCGCCGGTGTAGTCGTCGTCCCCGTTCAGAAGGTTCGCCAGCGGCGTAGCGGGGTTGAACGTCCCGCTGTAGACGAGCAGGTAGGTGTCGAGCGAGTTGCTCAGGCCGTTGGCGCCGTTCGAGTCCATCTCGGCGACGTAAACGCCGGTCGCGGTGGGGACGAACGTGTAGACGTCGTAGGCCGCGGCGGTGCCGTCCCCAACCGAGAGCGACGTGAGCGACTGAGGTCGGTTGAACCGGGGGTCGGAGGTCGTCAGGGAGCCGGAGACGGAGAGTTGGGCGGAGGCGAGGGCGACCGCCGCGAGGGCGGCGAGGGTGAGAACGGATTTCATATTTCGGTCCTGTCGGCGACGGCCTCGACCTTGAGGCCCGAATCCCGATCCCTGTACTATATCCCAGGTGTGGCGGACATCCCGAGAGCGACGGCGAAACAAGCGTGTTCACTGGGTGGCGAGGTGAAGATCCTTCATCCTTTCCTCATGACGGGGTCGTAGCCTAGACGTATGAACATCCTCCTCGTGGAAGACGAGCGGCCCCTGGCCCTCGCGATCGTCCGCATCCTCAAGGGCGCGGGCTACGCCGTGACCTGGGCCCCCGACGGCGACAAGGGCTACGAGGCGGCCCGCATGGACGGCTACGACGCCATCGTGCTCGACGTCCTGCTGCCGGGCAAGACCGGCTGGCAGATCCTCGAAGGGCTGCGGGCCGCCAAGATCAACACGCCCATCCTCATGCTCACCGCGATGGACGAGGTGGGCGACCGCGTGAAAGGCCTCAACCTCGGCGCCGACGACTACCTGCCCAAGCCCTTCGAGACCGCCGAGCTGCTCGCCCGCGTCGCCGCCCTGCTGCGGCGCGACAAGGCGAACAAGGGCCACATCATCCGCGTCGCCGACCTGACCATCGACCGCGACGCCCGCAAGGTCTCCCGCGCCGGCCAGAGCGTGAGCCTCACCCGGCGCGAGTACGACCTCCTGGAGGCGCTCGCCGTGAACGAGGGCCGCGTGCTCTCGCGCGAGACGATCCAGGAGCGCGTCTGGAGCGACGACGAGGCCTTCTCGAACACCGTCGACGTGTTCATCGGAACCCTGCGCAAGAAGGTCGACGCCCCGTTCGACCGAAAGCTCATCCACACCGAGGTCGGCTTCGGCTACGTGCTTAGAAGCGGTGAGTAGTCACCTGTCACTACCCACTACTCCCCTCCCCACCATGATCCGTCCTCGCACCGTCCGCGCGAAGCTCACCCTGACCACCAGCCTCGTCATGGCCCTGGTGCTCATGGCCTTGGGCCTGCTCGTCGACATCGGGACGGGACGGACCCTGCTGGGCACCATCGACAGCGACCTCCGGTGGCGCGGGCACGAGTTCACCCACGTCGCCGGCGACCGTCCGGATCGCGGCCCGCGCCGTCCCGGAGAACCCGATCCGCGTGGACCCCGTCCCGAGGGCGACGGCCCCCGCTCCGGCCCCTTCGGCCCAAGGGGCGCGAACCGCGACCAAGGACGCCCGCGCTTCATCCGCGTCTCGCCCGGGTCCGACGGGCGCAACGAGACGCCGGTCGACGCGGACGCCGTCCGTCGGCTGACCGCCGCCGGCGGCGGATGGACCCTCACGCGCGTCGTCCGCGCGGACGGTCCCTTTCGGGTGTACAGCGAGGCCGTGGTCCGCGACCGCAAGACGCTGGGCGTGGTGCAACTCGCCTATCCGCTCACCGACGTCGAGGGCGCGCTCGCGGGCCTCCGACGCCTGCTCACCACCGTGGTGGTTCCCCTCGGCACCCTGTTCGCCGCCCTCGCGAGCCTCTTCATCGTCGACCGGATGCTGCGCCCCCTCCGGCTCATCACCGCGAACGCCCAGACCATCGGCGGCGGCAACCTGGAGGAGCGCCTGCCCGTCGTCGGCGACGACGAGTTCGCCGGGCTGGCGACCACCCTGAACGGGATGCTCGCCCGCCTTGAAGAGGCGTTCCGCCTGGAGCAGGCGACCACCCGGCGGCTCGCCGCCACCGTGGAGCAGCAGCGCCGCTTCACCGCCGACGCCTCGCACGAGCTGAAGACGCCGCTTTCCACCATCAAGGCCCACGCCGGGCTGCTCAAGGGCCTGGAGCACGAGGACGACCGCGAGAGCGCGGAGGCGATCGACGAGGCCGCGAACCGGATGCGCGGCCTCATCGACGACCTCCTGACCCTCGCCCGCGCCGACGGCGGCTCCCTCACCTCGCGCGCCGCTCCGGTCGATCTGGCCGACACCGTCAGCGCGGCGGTGGTTGCGCTGTCGCCCATGCCGGTCGAGGTTCGCGGCACCGCGCCCCCCCTGGTCGTGAAGGGCAACGGCGAGGCGCTGACGCGGCTGTTCATCAACCTTCTCGACAACGCCAAGAAGTACGCGGGCGGCGACGTCGAGGTCCACCTCGCGCGGCGCGGCGACTCGGCCGAGGTCGCCGTGGTCGACCACGGCGAGGGCATCGCCGCGGAGCACCTCTCGCGCATCTTCGACCGGTTCTACCGGCCCGACGTGTCGCGCACCTCGGAAACCGGAGGTACCGGCCTGGGCCTCGCGATCTGCCGCGAGATCGCGGCGGCGCACGGCGGCACGATCGAGGTCGCCAGCCGCGTGGGAGGCGGCACCACGTTCACCGTCGCCCTGCCCCTGGCGTAGACTGAAAGCACCATGACGCACACCGTCCGCCTCGACGCGAACGTGCCCGCCGACCGCCGGGTGGCGTTTACGCTTCCCGACGACGTTCCGATGGACGAGGCGGAGTTCGTGCTCGTCGTGGTGCCGAGAGCCGAACGCCGGCGGAGCACAGGGCGGGACCTGTTGGACTCCGAGGTGTTCGGCGCCTGGAAAGACCGGGACGAC
>CAXTOO010000023.1:0-1175 GCA_964245875.1 uncultured Fimbriimonas sp.
GACTGGAGCGCGGTTCTTCGGCAGGGCGCGCTCGTCAGCCTATCCAATCCCATTGAGGCGGCTCAGTCGTTCGCGAAGATGGCCCGCGCGACCTTCGACCGTCCGTATGCTCACGACCTACAGGCGCGGCTGACCCAAGGGCCGAAGGCGACGGTGCGCGAGCAGGCAGGCCTCTTCCTCTCGGATGCGGAGGGCGGGCGCATGAGCGCGCACGAGGAGTCGTTCCTGTCGAGGATGATCGGCAAGGTTCCGATCGTGGGCCACATCACCGAGGCTTCGGAGAGGGCTTACAGCGCCTATCTGAACTCACAGCGCGTGGCCGTGTTCGATGGTCTGACCGAGGGCAAGGGCATGGGTCCCGACGAGCTGCGGCAGATCGCGAACTACGTGAACGTCGCCACCGGTCGCGGGCACCTGCCCGGATCGTTGGAGAAGGCGTCGGAAGGGCTGGCGCAGGTCTTCTTCTCGCCACGCTTCGCCGCGTCGCGATTCGAGTACTTGCTCGGTCAGCCCTTTATGCAGAAGGGCGGATGGCAGGCGCGTCGCATCATCGCCCAGGAGTACGCCAAGAACGCCGTGGCGATTCTCGGCGCGGTCGGACTGGCCAAGGCTGCTGGGGCGCAGGTGAGCACCGACCCGACCAGCTCGGACTTCCTGAAGGTGAGGGTGGGCAACACCCGTCTCGACCTTTTCGCCGGTCTCCAGCAGCCGGCGGTTCTCCTCATTCGAGAGATCGCGGGCAAGAGCACGAGCACCACAGGCACGGAGCACGACCTGGCCCACCCGAAGTTCGGCGGGCAGGATCGCCTAGGCGTGGCGGGGGAGTACGTGCGTTCCAAGCTCGCTCCCGTTCCCGGCGCCGCGGTGGATTGGTTGAAGGGCTCCGACGTGGTGGGCAAGCCGTTCGACGCCGGTGACAAGGCCAAGGACCTCGTGGTGCCCATGGGCTATTGGGATATCTACGACGCGCTGCGGGAGCACGGCGTGGCGGGCGGCATCGCGATCGGGATCGCCGCCGAGCTCGGCGCAGGGGCGACGACGTTCGATGCGCCCGCGCAGAAAGTCAGGGGCGGCAAGCGGAAGGAGACGGACGAGCAGGCGCGGGCGAGACATCAGGGCTCGGCCGATCGCCGCCATCTGCTGCTCGCCGCCGGAGGCGAGGCCGGCCAGCGTCG
>CAXTOO010000023.1:1185-3856 GCA_964245875.1 uncultured Fimbriimonas sp.
AAGCGGAAGGAGACGGTCGAGCAGGCGCGGGCGAGGTACCGGCATCAGATCATCGACAAGATGGTGCGCGACGCCACGGGCGGGCTCTCCCGGTCGGATGTGAACGAGTATCGCGCGAACCACGGCCTGCCGCCTCTGGAGGGCCTCCAGTGAGCGGGCCTGGGGAGTCGCGCGGCTTCGACGTGCTGGCGATGATCGGCGAGGCGGAGGCCTTCGACATTGAGGCGTCAGGCGCGCTGTCTGACGACGAGATAGACGACCTTTGCGCCCAAGGTCGCGAGTAGAGGACAACCTGCCGGTTTCACTTGCCCCGCGCGATGCTCTCCCACACGTCGCGCGGGCGGCTCTCCAGGCGCTTGCCGTATGCCGAGGCGACGATTAGATAGGCCCACGCGGCAACGCCCACGGCGACACACAGGAGGCTGTGCAGGGTTAGGGCAAGCACGAACGGCAAGAAGGCGAGGCACCCGGCGACGCCCCACGCGAAGCGACCTGCAACTGAACGGAAGAAGGCGAAGGGCGGCGGCTCGATCCACCATCGTCGCCATGTCGACCAATTGCCCCTCACGTAGAAGAACAGGATCACCGCGACGAAGGCCCACACGAACTGATGCGCGTTCGGGTCGTAGACCGGATCGCCTTTCTCGTCGCCATAGAAGCCCATGCGGCCAGTCTAGCCGACCTCTAGACCGCGTCGTCGCCGTCGCGAAGGAACTCCCGAATGGCTCGCTCGACAAGCCGGGACATAGGAACGTCCGTCGCCTGCGACCGCTTGCGGACCTCTTCCACGAGATCGGGCGGGAGGCTGAAGGTCGAGAGCTTCCGGTTCTCGTCTTCCGGCTTCTTCTTCGGCACGGGACATTCTAGCGCGTTCGCGATCACGTCCTTATTATCCATCACAATTCCTCACAAGAGATTGTAAAAACTATTAAAGTCTTGTATAATTACTGAGTAGCACCGAAAAGAAATGCCCCCGCGACGATTGAGCCCGTCCGGGAGCGTGGTGCGAGTGACCGCACATGGAACAGACTACCGCCCACAGGGCACCCGAGATCGCCCCTTCCCCCGCCGTCGTCGGCAGGGTCATCTATCTTCTCCCCATCCTGGAGGCCGAGGACGAGCGCGAGGCCAACGCCGCCGCGTTCGGTGCCGAGGAGGAGGACTGGGAGGGCTACATCGAGCTTCTCGCCCTGGAGGCCGAAGCCCGCGAGGAGTACCGCCTGATGAGCCTGTGGGGGCGGGGCTGATGCCCGCCGCCACGAACCCCGAGGCGGTGAATGCCTTCGTCCCTATCGTCGGCGAGTGTGAGGATCTTCTCCGGCGCATCGGGCGAGGGGTTGACGACCATTTCGGCGTCGGCCCCGATGGCGTGACCTGGGGAGTCGTCGCCAACGCGGGCCGGGTGCGCGACCTTCTGAGCGCCGCCCTCGATGCGATGGAGGGGCGAGGGTGAGGCCTGCCGATCCGTTCGCCAACTGCGGAAGCCTCTCCGTCCGCTCGCTCTTCGTACATCTGGAGAGGCTCGCGGAGTCGCTCGAATCCGTCGCAGGCTTCAACCTCACCTCGCCTGCCGAGCGGACGGCGGCGAAGGCGAGGGAGCGCGACGTGCGCGCGGCGATCGAGAGCCGGGACGTGCGCCTCACATTCCTCGCGGGCGGTGCGATCGTCGCGAGCTTCGGGAAGGGCGAGGGCCGATGGTGCTGGGCGTGGGACGACGCGGACCTCGGCGACGAGCTCACAGACGAAGAGGTCGACCAGCTCGAACGGGATACGCCGCAATGAAGGGCCGGTGTCTCCACCGCAAGCGCGGCGTGTGCCCCGCTTGCGCGGCGTTCTCCCGGCTCATTGCCGAAGCGGTTAAGTCTCGAGAGACAACTTGGGAATTCGGGATCCTCTGGACGCTGAGCAAACAGAGTCGAATTGAGGGTGCGGTGGCTAACGCCAGTCTCGAAAATCATTGATGCGCTCGCCTCGGAGAACTTGAATTCGACATTGAAGCAGAGCCCTCGTTGCAGGTGCCTTCTATGTATGATCGTGGTGCGAATGGGAATCAGGGAGCGTACATGCTAGACATCGGAGGACCATTTCTCCTCCTCATGCTCGGCACCCGCATGATGACACTAAGCTTTGGGCAAGTTCTCTCGCCGCGTCAGGTGTAGGACGTGACGAAGCGCCCGTCGAACAACCAGAATACGCCAATGGTCTCCCTCAGTGCGATTCGTTCCACTGACCGAGCTGCCGAAGGCGGTGACCAAGGAGCCTCAGGAGGAGCCGCGCTGGATGTCCGAGCGGTACCAGGACATCCAGCGCACACCTGCTCGACCAAGGCTTTCAGGTCCCCGTTCCGCAGGCCTCTTAGTGGCCGATCCTCACCGTTGTCGAGGATCGGCTAGCGAACACGGTGACTACTTCCGATTCCTCGTGAAGCTGCGCCTCAGCATGCTCATCGCCTGCCGGAAAGTCTCTTTTAATGCGAGACGCAGCTCCTCAATTCCGGAGGCTCTAGCCCTTTCTTCAAGAATTTCAGGAGCCGCGGGCGTAGGTTCCGGCTCGGGCTTGGGCCTCAAGCGACCGAACTCGGGATATATCTCGATCTTGCTGATGGTCGCGAGCTCGTCCTGCTGGTCCTCATTGGGACAGTCGATCGAGAAGTGGTCGTCCGGACGCGGAT
>CAXTOO010000023.1:3866-24950 GCA_964245875.1 uncultured Fimbriimonas sp.
ATGACCGGGGTCAGGATCGTGCCGAAGATTCACTCGGTCACGTTGCTTGAAGTTTCCCCAGGGCGTCTTGCACAAGCCTGGAAGGTCCCTGGACGGCAGTTCGCATTCCTCTTGATGACGCTTCAATGCCCCGGGAACCTGCAGATCTTCGGCGTAGAGCGTGAGAGACAGGCCCGGTTCGTCCTTTCGGCACGCGAAGGCCTCCGGAGATACTTTTTGCTTGCTCGAAATGTGGACGGGCAGGAACCGCCGCAGAAAGGCCCGCGTCTCCTGCATCGACTCAAGCGGCGCGTACGAGCCAGTGGAAAAGAGGGAGAATTCCTTGGGCGCCGTCCACACGCACCCGATCCTGGAAGCCGTCAGGGCCGATCTCGGACACAGATGCACTCCGTCCTCCGGGGTCAACGCGGAATGTCAGCCTCTTTTCACGATGATCTACCGTAAGGATGACGCCGCCGTTCTGAGCGGCGAAAACGTCGATTTCCAAATCCATCGGCGTCACTCCCGAAGTGACGATCGCGGCGAGGACGAGCGTGTTCTGGATGGTAGCCGCGAACTGCCTCGCCTTCGTCGCAGGAACAGGATAGTCCGAGACAAGCGCGCGCGCGGAGGCGTCATCCAGAAGCTCCTTGAGCCGCTCTGCGACCACGGTGAGCGCCTTCGAGGCATCGTTCATCACCGTCGCGTCCGACATCAACTCGGCGAAACTCGCCGGGCGGGTCACGGTCTGTGTCTTTGGATATTCAGTCGTGTTCAACGTATCCCCATTCTTCCTTAGCGTACTCAGTTATAGACGAGACAAATAGGTCCTCGATCTCGCGGTGCAAGAGCTCCATTCCGCTCAATATGCTCTGCCCTTCGCTGAGATCCTTCCCGGCGATCCAGTCCATCGAGTAAGCCTGAATCGGTTCGATCCCCTCCGTCGCCTCGCTGGTTCCCTCGGGCTGGATAACCCCAGGCGAGATCGAGAGGCGCATATCGATCTCGCCCACGCGCCACCCGTAGTTCATGTCGCCTAGCGAGAAGGGGCGAGGCGTAGGCCGCGGCATAAGCTCAGGGGCGAGATAGCGGGACGCTACCTCCGACAGGGTCATGCCCGGGGCCAGAACGAGATCCGTGTAGCCAAGTTGGACGACCGACGCCACGAGCTGCTTTTCGATCTTCCACACCTCCGCGATGACGGACGCCGTGAAGTCCAGGTCTGAGGCCACAGCACTGTAACCTGGGTAAATGGCTTCTGGCCGCTCCGGCTGGCGCATCCACCGAGAGGACACCATGTCAGGCTGGATCGTGGCGAAGTTCGGCCGTTCCTTCGAACCGAAAAACAGCCCTTGAATCTGGGAGGGGGATTCCACAATCCCTGGGCGTCCCGGGGGTTGCTCGGACATGGCCAGGTCCTGGACAATGTCGAACCTGTTGATCATTCCACCGCACAGGTTCACCGCCACAGCCGGCATCAGCGGACGCGGCTCACGTAGCGTCGCCTTCGCGACTACCCTGATCAACGGTGCGTTGGTAAATTTCAAACCGGGAGAACCGCCTCTTATAACGTCGGCACAGACTATCTCATTCCACACTCCCTCCGCACGAGCCACGACACGTTGGAGCAAGTGAATCCTCGACCACAATTGATGGTAGTTCCGCCCTACTTGGCCAAAGGGCGGACCTTTGGCATGAACCGTCAAAGGTCCGCCCCGCCTGTCCACCGACTTCGGTAACCCTGAAGGACATCAATGCCAGGAAAGGCAAACAACGCGGCTAATCCGGCCCCCGAGCTTCCTGGACCGCCTCAGAAGCACTGGTTCCTTGCGGAACGTTAGTCACTACGCTCGATGCTTATTCGAGGATCCTCGGACGCACGGTCTGACTACACCCCGCCCTGTAGTCAGACCGTGCGTCTACATGTCTCAGAGTACTCCACAATGGCAGTGAGGGGAAAGCAAGAACCTAAGGAACCAGAGGCGGAGAATTCAACTCTCCCCGCCTCCACCAATGCTTAGGGGCGGACCTAGCGCTCAGGCGCGAGGCCGAGGCGCATGCGTACCGTGTCGCCCACACCCACGCCCTCGGCCTTTTGGACCCTCTTCTTGACCGGTACCAGGTACCCGCCGTCCTTTGGGAAGAGCGATGTCGTGTATTCCGTTCTTCCGATTCGCGCGGACGCCGGAATCACACCCCAGCCGTAGGTGAGGCGGGCCGAGATGGCCTTGATCTCTGCCGAGAGATCGAGGGGAACCGGCACGAACACGAACGGCGCGGGGCCGCGCCATTCGATCGTCCGGCCCTCGAACTCCAGGACCATCTCGTCTCCTTCCGGTTCCACGGAGGCGATTGTAGCCCGCTACCGCATGGCCCGACAGATCTCGCTGCCCAGGGGAAAGTACGCGCCCGCGTGGCCGGGCAGGAGATCGATCCCCGCGATCGACTTCGCGGCGTAGAGCAGGTTCGCCGTGAGGAACAGGAAGAAGAGAACCGCCCCGAGGCAGAGGGCGTCGTCGGCGCGGTCGGAGAGGAATAGCTGCAGGCTCGTCATGGGCTTGGTGCGCCCGAGTCTCGGGCGGCTCCGTAGGCTTCTTTCCACGTTTCTCGCGGTCGGGAACCCGACGTGACGCCTTTCCGTCCTCTCAGAACCCCTTCCCGTAGAACGACCATGAGCCACCCCACCCTCACGAGCCGACTGCGCGGGCGCGCCCTCGCCGCGACGGTCTGCGCCGCCCTGGTCCTGCCCTTGGCCAGCCCCGCCCTCGCCCTCGATCCCTTGGGAGACGCGCTCACCGCGACGCGGGCCGCGTCGAACGCGGCGGTCGCGCAGGGCATGACGACCAAGAAGAAGGTCGTGCTCCTCGCGGGCGCGGCGGCCCTCTACTATCTCTACCGCAAGCATCAGGCGAATTCGCGCACCGTCCCCGGAACCTTGCAGGGCCGGCCGATCTACTACCTCTCGAAGAACGGGCGCGTGTACTACCGCGACGCGAACCACCAAGCCCATTGGGTGACACCCCCGCCTCAGGGCATTCAGGTTCCCTACGATGAGGCGCGGCAGTACCAAAGCCTACAGGGCTACGCCAACCGCCGGAACGGCGAGACGAACCTGTCGCGCTTCGCCGCGTCCGGTCGGGGCGGGATCTAGCGCCCGCCGCCGATCTTGAAGCGCCTCCTCGCCCAGCGGCGGAGCGTCCGCCAGAGGACAAGGAAGAAGAGCCATCCCATGAAGCCGCCGAAGAGGGCGTTCAGCCGCTCATCGGCGAGCCACTCGTTGATGGTCCAGAACGTGACCGCGAGGCCGTAAGCCACGAACAGGGCCTGCATGAGGAGCAGGAGGAACAGGGTCGAGAACTTCAACGATGGGTTCTACGAGGCGAAGAGGCCCGGCCTTCTGCGAAGGCTGGGCCGGTCGGACCTTAGTAGCGCGGGCGGTGCTGGCCGTCGCGCTTCTGGCCCTGGATGCCTTTGCTCGTGCGGTTCATCTCTCGGTTGAGTCGGGCGCGATCGCGGCCGGTGAGGTGGCCGTGGTGGAAATAGCGGTCGCGTCGCTCCTGGGCGCGGATCGTGCTCCCGCGGAGGCGGACGCCCTTGGCCTCTCGGCGGGTGAGGGAGCCGTTGTGGATGCCCTGCTCGATGCGGCGGTGCTGCTCGGCCTGGCGCTTGTTGGCGCTCGCGTGGTAGGGGTTCTGGGCGATCGCCACCACGGGCAGCAGCGCGGCGACGGCGATGAGGGTCTTGAGGATGTTCATATTTCTTTCCTATAGGGGATAACGTGCGGAAGGCGCGGGGGTTCAGTACTTTCGCAGGGCGCTTGAAGGTCTGTGCCCGGCTTGCGTCTTTGGGCGGTCGAAAAGCGTAGGGCACTATCAAACGGGGGTTGAAGTGCCATCAATTTCGACTTTTTTAGGTTCAGGGATGGCGTAAGATTCGCGAACGGAGAATTTTCGTCCAGATTGGAGAAGCGGTGGAATCAGGGGGGGAAGGTCAGGACGGTCACGATCCTCCCACCGCGGACGGGCGAAAAAGTCAACCGTCGAAGGATTTCTCCCGACAAGACATCTTTCCGAGCTCGGTAGCGGGAGGGGACCACGGATCTGAAGCTCCTGAAATGAGCGGCGATGAATCGCCGCACTCCACACCCGTTACGATCCGTACCGCATGCCGGGGGCGGTGACGTAGATCTGCTGGACGAGCTTCGCGACGAGGCCGGTCCAGCCCGTCTGGTGGGCGGCGCCGAGGCCCCTACCGGTGTCGCCGTGGAAGTACTCGCTGAACGTCACAAGGTCCTTCCAGTGGGGGTCGAAGTCCAGCCGGTCGTCGCCGCCGTTGCAGGGCCGCCGTCCATCGGGGCCGGGGAGGAAAAGGCTCAGGAGCCTTCCTTCCAGGTCGGCGGCGACGTTCGCGAGGGTCATCGTCGGCCCGCGAGGCTCGGGGTCGGGCGCGGTGAAGTCCATTCCGAAGTAGTAGTCGAACCGTTGGATCGACTCGATGAAGAGGTAGTTCACCGGGAACCAGACGGGGCCGCGCCAGTTCGAGTTGCCGCCGAACGAGACGCTCGTCGACTCGCCCGGCTCGTAGTCGATCGTGTGGGTCTCGCCCGCGAGGGAGAGCACGAAGGGATGTTCGGCGTGGTACCGGGAGACGCTGCGCAGACCGTGGGCGGAGAGGAACTCGGCGGGGTCGAGCGCACGCCGCAGGATGCGCTCCAGCCGTGCGGGCTCGACGGCGGAGAGCAGGGTGCGCCGTCCCTGGCCCGGCTTCTCCATGCTCGCGGCGTTGCGGGTGAGGTCGGGCCGGTGCTCCAGGAACCACTCCATGCGCGCCCGGAAGCCATGGAACCTCGCGACGGCCTCGGGCTCGATGGTGGTGACCGCGAAGAGGGGAATGAGGCCCACGAACGAGTGGACCCGGTTCGGCTCGCACGTTCCGTCCGGGTGCAGCAGCGTGTCGTAGTAGAAGCCGTCCTCCTCGTCCCAGAGGTTCGTGCCGCCTTCGCGGGTGCGGTTGAGGGCGGTCGCCACATACATGAAGTGCTCGAAGAACTTCGAGGCGACGTCCTCGTAGGCGGGGTCGTGGTGCGCCAGCTCCAGGGCGATGTCGAGCATGTTCAGGCAGAACATCGCCATCCAGCTCGTGGCGTCGCTCTGCTCCAGCACGTAGCCTTCGGGCAGGTGGCGGTTCCGGTCGAACACGCCGATGTTGTCCAGGCCGAGGAAGCCTCCCTCGAACACGTTGTTGCCCTGCGAGTCCTTGCGGTTGATCCACCAGGTGAAGTTCAGCAGGAGCTTGTGGAACGCCCGCTGGAGGAAGGTCACGTCCCTTCGCCCGTCGATCTCGTAGACGCGCAGGGCGGCCCAGGCGTGGACGGGCGGGTTCACGTCGCCGAAGCTCCACTCGTAGGCGGCGACCTGCCCGCTCGGGTGCATGAGCCACTCGCGCATGAGCAGGATCAGCTGGTCCTTGGCGAACCTCGGGTCAACCAGGGCGAGGGGGATGGTGTGGAACGCGAGATCCCAGGCCGCGAACCAGGGGTACTCCCAGGCGTCGGGCATCGACATCACCTCGGCGGTGTGGACGTGGCGCCAGTCGCGGTTCCGGTCGCGACCCGGCGGCGGGGCGGGTTGGCCGGGGTCGCCGTTCAGCCATGTCTCCACGTCGTAGTGGTAGAACTGCTTGCTCCAGAGCATCCCCGCGAACGCCTGCCGCTGGATCTTCGCCACCTCCGCGGGCAGTCCGGGGGCGAGGGCGGCGTAGAAGGCGTCTGCCTCCTCCCGGCGCTCTCGGATCACCTCGTCGACCGCGCCCATGAAGGGCCGCTCGGGGGAGAGGGCGTAGCGCACGGCGACCGAGCCGCCCGCGGGCACGACGAGGCGCAGGCTCGCCGCCGCCTTGGTGCCCTGCGCGTTGGGGTTCGTGGCCTCCGCCTCGCCGTCCACGATGCGGCGGTGGAAGGCGTCCTTCACGAAGGGCGTGGCGTTCGTCGATCCGAACAGGCGGGCGTTGTTGCTGTCGTTCTCGGTGAAGAGCCACTCCTGCGCGTCCTCCACGGTGAAGCGCAGACAGCCGTAGCGCGGGTGGTCGACGTGGGCATGGCCGTCCTCCAGACGGATCGCGGGGTGCCCGCCGCCGGGCTTGGGGGTCCAGGCGTTGCGGAACCAGACGTGGGGCAGGACCCAGATCTCGGCGTCCTCGGGGCCTCGGTTGTGGACGGTCACGCGGAATACCGCCGTGGACGGCCCGTCCTTCGCGTGCTCGATCTCGACGTCGAAGTAGCGGTCGCCGTCGAACGCGCCGGTGTCGGCCAGCTCGACCTCCGGGGCGTCGCGGCCCGCCTCGGCGTTGCGGCGGACCAGCTCCTCGTAGGGGAACGCCGCCTGCGGGTACTTGTAGAGCATCCGCCCGTAGGAGTGGGTCGGGGTGGCGTCGAGGTACCAGTAGCACTCCTTGACGTCCTCGCCGTGGTTGCCCTCGCCGTTCGTGAGGCCGAACATCCGCTCCTTGAGAATGGGGTCCTTGCCGTTCCAGAGGGCGAGGGCGACGTTGAGGATGCCGTGCCGGTCGCCCCAGCCGCCGAGGCCGTCCTCGCCCCAGCGGTAGGCGCGGGAGCGGGCCTGGTCGTGGGAGAGGTAGTCCCAGGCGCTGCCGCCGGGCGAGTAGTCCTCGCGCACGGTGCCCCACTGGCGCTCGGAGAGGTACGGCCCCCAGCGGTGCCAGGGGGCGTCGGGGTGGTCGTTCTGGGCGAGGCGGTCGGCTTCGGTCACGCATCACTCCTTTTCGTCTTTCCGCGGCGGCGAGGTGCCGTGCTTCGCGATCCTTCACCGCGAGGAAAATGAGGAGGGGCCAGGGGTGGAGCAAAAAGGCTTAATGCCGCTCGGCTCTCCCCCAACCCCCTCTCATCGCCCGTTGCAAGATTGGAAGGGACAGAAGTCCTGCGTCGAGGCGACGAGAGGGGACTCATGCTAGCCTCCCGCCGCGAAGCCGGGGTAGAGGGTCATGCCGCCGTTCGCGCCGGTGACGATCGCCGTCTGGCCCGCGAGGGGCCGGTGCGGGCAGAGCGCTTCGATGTCCGCCTGGTCTGCCACGGAATCACTCTACGTGGAGTTCCCGCCTGCCCTCGTCAGTCTGGCGAGAATCTTAGGCGGCACGGCGCTTGGTACGGGCGGCCACGGGTCGCCCCACGCCGCTCGCGGACTTCGGCGTTCCGTCACCGGGCACGACCTTCAGGGTCGCGCCCACCGCCTGCGCATACCGCGCGATGCGCGCGAACGACACGCCCTCCGGGTGGTTCTCCATTCGCGCCACCGTCGGCCGTCCGATTCCCATGCGTTCCGCCACCTCCCCCTGCGAGAAGCCGAGCCGCACGCGCTCGACCGACAACTCTAACATCAGGGCATGGGGAAGCCAATCCGCCGCAAAGGATGGGTCGTCCTCGCAGCTGACACGAACCACCTCGTCCAAGTAGTCGGTCGTTTCGCTCATCGCTCTCCCAGGTATCGCCCTCTGCGTTCGCGGGCGGCGTCCAAGAGGGCGCTTGGGGCGTCGTCCGACTCCTTCTTGTAGAACATGAGCGCGACAAGCGTCTCCACGTCGCCCTCACGATGTGGGGTGAAGAAGAGACAACGTCCGCTGGTCGAGTTCGTCGCTTTGATCATAAGGAGGTCGCCTCCGTAGCTCTTCACCGTGAAGCCACTCTCCAAGCCATTGCCCTATCGCGCCATCGCCGTCGTGAGAGCACGGCGATCTGGCTGGGGCACCGAGAGCAGTTCGCGATTGGTTGTCGGCGTATCGAAGCTCGTCCACCGCCTCCGCACACTCTTATTGTGCGACAGAAGGCACATAATAGGCTATCGAAGCCCACCGTCTTCCTCTCCAGGGCCGCACCGTCGGGATCCAGGTCCTCTCCCGCAACGAGGCCAAGCGCGTCGCGCCCGGCGTCCCCTACGCCGTGGTCTCGATCGCGAACCCCGACGCGCCGCATCCGACGCTGATCGACTCGCCGCACCGCCTGGGCGTGCTCCGGCTGGCGTTCCACGACGTCGCCGCGAGCCGGAGCGAGCGGGGCGGGCAGACGCCCATGACGCCCGCCCACGCGCGGGAGATCCGGCGCTTCGTCGAGGAGCACCTGGAGCGTCTCGAACTGATCGTCGTCCACTGCGACGCGGGCGTGTCGCGCTCGCCCGCGGTGGCCGCCGCCCTGTGGCGCTGGCTGGAGGGCACGCGCGGGCCGTTCTTCGAGACGTTCCGTCCGAACCCGCACGTCTACCGGACAGTGATGGACGCGCTGTTTTAGGTTTTAGAGCGTCTAACAAAGCTCTCTTCTGCGCCTCGAGAGCCTCCTCGCCCACCCCCCGATCCGCCTGCCCGCAGGTTCCTGGGACCCCCCACCCCCTTCCACCTCGGGCGCGCCGGAGCGCATCCCCCGGCGGACCCTCCTCTCCCCCGGAGGGGAGAGGGGAGCCGGAGTTTTGTTAGACGCTCTTAGACCCTTTCTGCACGTCTATGGCGCTATGAGCGTACGATTTTTCTTTCTCACCACCGATTTTCGCGGAAGGTGGTTGACGAAAACGGTCTCTCGGGTGGGCATTGTCCCACCTTGAAGGAATCCTGGGCGGGACGGTATGGGCGGGAAACCCGATCCGGGTGGAGCTTCCGGACGGGCCGTTCCGCCCCCTCGTTCCGGTCTAGGCTCGGGTGTACAAGCTCCGCCCAGAATTTTCCATTTTTTCCGCCAAAGGTCCCACTCGCGTGAAACGGACGCCCGGAACGGGCGTCCGAATAATGGTCACCGTTTCCTCCGGTGACATCCTCAAAACCCTCGACGGGGCCCGGATCCTTACGGACCGGGCTCCCGTTTCGTTAAGGTCTCCAACTTGAGGACTATGCCATACGTGAAAACCTGTGGGGCCGCTCCGCGGCGCGGGCACAAGGGCATTCTGCGGCTACGGGTCGCATCGCAGCTATCGAGAGAACTCTCCTTCGAACGAGGTCGTCCTACGGCCATGTCAACCAATCCGGACGAGCGTCCGCCGGTCGAGTCGCGGGTGATCGACGAGCGCGACGTCGAGCCCATGGGCGAGGGCCACGTCGAAGGCGATCCCGTTCCGCATCCCGAGATGCCGCCCCCCAGCTACGAGGCCGACCAGGGCGGGCACGGGCAGGACCGCCATCCGGGCGGCGGCACCGATGCGGGCAACGCCCTGACGCACGCCGACTCGGGAGACGAGACGGGAGAGTAGCGGCTCTACGCCGCCCTCAGCCCCGCCGCGGAGACGCTCTGAGGCCAGCCCCACCGCGCTCCCTCCGATGGTCCCGCAGGAAGGGCGCTGCCCAGGAATCCGTCCAGCGAGTACCGGTAGAACCGCACTCCGGGGACCGCCGCGAGACCCTGGAGCGCGGCGATCTCCGCGTCCGTGACCGCCGCGTTGCCGCCGATCCAGGCCGCGCCGCCCTCGTCCACCAGCGCGACCGAGAGCTGCGCCCCGGGGTCGTCCGGCCATACCGCCGCCGAGACCGACGCGGCGAGGCCGACTTCCGCCAGGGGCACGAACACCGCGAGGTACCACACTACGCGGTTCCCCACTTCGCGGCGAGATATCCCTCCACCCCCGCGATCTCCGCCGCCGAGAGGACGCGCTGGTACACCAGGATCTCGGACAGCAGGCCGCCGAACGCATCGCCATTCGTCCCGCCGAGGCGGTTCGTCGGCGCGCCGAAGGCCGGGGTGGAGACGGTGCCGCTTCGCCGCAGGGCGCGGCCCAGGCGGAACGCCCAGGGGCCGTTCGACCCGCCGTTCCGGTCGTAGGTCGTGCAGAGGAGCGTCGAGACGCTCGAGGCCACGTCTCCCGGCACGCCGGAGCCCACGTCGAACGAGTTGTCCGCCGCCGCCATGCGCAGGTTGTTGTCGTTGTGGAACGTGAGCTTGAACGCCGTTCCCGGCCCGGTGAGCGGCGTCTTGTAGGTCGCCGTGTTCGCGAGTCGGAACGCGAGGAAGGTCGTGGCGCCGCCGCCGACGGTGGGCGGGTTCGTCACGACGAGGGTGTCGTCCGCGCCGTCGAAGGCCACGCTGGGCAGGCCGTTCATGGTGGAGACGACGGGCATGGCGGCGGTCGTGGCCTGGGTCGCCACCGCCGTTCCGACGCGCGAGGCCCACGCCGCGACGCGGCTCGTCGCGCCGTCGAGCGTGAGTCCGCGGGTGGCGTCGAGCCAGAGGGCCAGCCCGGCGGTCGGGATGGGCAAGGGGTTGTCGCCCGAGGAGGGGAAGGGGAAGCCCACGAACGAGGGCGTCCCGACCATCAGAGGGTCTCCAGCGCGGTGTACGCCACCGCCGCCGCGCCAGAGGAGCGGAGCCAGAGGTCGATGCCCGGCCCGATCTGGAACTGGCGGCTCGCGCGGGGCGGCACGATCACGTCGTTGTCGGTGGTGGAGACGCCCGGTGCGGACGATCCGGTGGGCGCGAGGCTCACGTAGATCTCCGCCGCGGCGTCGAGGTTGTTCAGGCTGACCGCCTTGCGCCGGGGCGGCTCGCCCTGGCCCGTGGACGCGAAGACCCGCTGGGTCGTGGCCGTCGCCACCGTCGTCGCCTCGCGCCGTCCGAGGCCGTCGATCTTGTTCGAAGAGAGACTCATCGTGGGGAACGCCGCGGGAGGAGGATTTCGTCAACCAGGTTTCCGCACAGGATCGGCCGAATATTCCGTGGCGTTTAGGGTGGGATACCCTAGTCCCGTGTAAAGAACGCCGAGCCGCCCGCCGAGAATCTTCGGTAATGCGACGAGGATTGAGGAGATTGCGGAGGGCCATTCCGGCGCTTGCCGTGGCGATGGCCGCCGTGGTCGTGGGGTGCGGCGGCGGAGGCGGGGCGGCGAAGGGCACCGCCGCGAGCGCGACCAGCGGGGCGCCGGTCGATCCGACCGGCGGCGCGATCACCACCGGCGGGACCACGGGCGCGTCCGCCACCACGGGAACGACGGGATCGGGGACCACCGGCACGAGCGTCCCGACGGGCACGACCGGCGACCCGACGACCGGGACCGCCACGACGGGCGCGACCACAGGCGGCGCTCCCGGAACGACCGGCTCGGACGGAACGGGCACCGCGACGGCCGGCAGCGGGACGACCACAACGGAGGCGGGAACGACGGGCGCCGACACCGGCGGAACCGACGCCGGCGGGACCGACACCGGCGGAACGTCCGGCGCGGGAACGACCGGGACGGACGGCACCGGGACCGGGACCGACGGATCAGGAACCACCGGATCAGGAACCACCGGATCGGGGACCACCGGCACCGGGACGACGGGCGACCCCGTCCCGAGCCCCTACCCGCTGCGCCCGAACGCGATCTACTTCGGCCACGCGAACGATCCTTCCCTGGTCTCCTCGGTCTACGCCGACGGCACCGGTCGCCAGGACCGGGGCGGCGCCGCGGCGGACGTCGTCGCCGCCGTGCCCGATCCCGACACGTTCGACTCGTACGTGTACGTCGCGACCGTGGCCGGCCGGTCGGGCGTGTACCGCGGCGCCACCTTCGACCCTACGCGGGACGCGCAGCTCGCCGCGCCGAACTACGACTACGTGAGCACCCTCCAGGCGGGCGCGAACGGCGCGGTGATCATCGTCGCGGGAAGGAACGGCGCGACGAGCCTTCTCCTGCTCGAAGGAGGCGCCATCCGGACGATCGACGCCGCCGACGGCGCGGCCATCAGCGCCGACGCGGCCCAGATCGCCTACACCAAGCCCGACGCGAACGGCGTCGAGGACCTCTACGTCTGGAGCCGCGCGACGGGCTCCCGAACCGGCCTCGCGACGGGCGGCGACGCCCTCCTTCCGTCGTTCAGCAAGGACGGCGCGTGGGTCCTGTTCTCCTCCAGCCGCGACGACGCCAACGGCGCTTCGTTCGACCTCTACCAGGTGCCCTCGGGCGGCGGGACCGTCGAGCGGATCACGAGCACCCCGACGGTGAACGAGTTCGGCGCGTGCTACAACGAGGCGCGGACGCAGGTCTCCTACGTGGGACTCAGCGACGATCCGAACCTGAACGGCGTCTACGCGCTCTCCAACCTCGGCGCGACCCGCATCGCGTCCGACGACGATCTCGCCTTCGCGACCTACTGGACGAACTCGCTCGGCCGTGGACGGGGCGGCGTCCGCGGGGCGCGCTTCCAAAGGATCCCCTCTTCCGTCCGGGGAAGAGGGAGCAGAGGGTGAGGGGCAGGAACGCGACCCACCTTCCGGCGCGTTGCACCGCCCGTGGTGCCGTACACTAAGGCCATGTTCCTCGCCCTGGCGGCGTTCCCCCTCGCCTGTGCGCGCCCGGCGGAGGTCGCGGCCACCGGCCCTGGCGCGCGCGTCCTCGTGATCGCGAACGTCGCCGACCGCGACTCCGTGGCCCTCGCCCGCTACTACGTCCAAAAGCGCGGCGTGCCTACCGCCAACCTCGTCTTCGTCACCACCTTCGCGGGCGAGGAGATCGGCCAGGCCGAGTTCGTCGCAACGATCGAGACCCCGGTGAAGGCGGCCCTCGCGCGGACGAAGAACCCCATCGACTACCTCCTGCTCGTGCGCGGCGTGCCCGCGCGGGTCCGCGAGGGCGGCTACTCCGTCGACTCCCTGCTCATGTCGGAAGGCGTCCCCACGCAGGACGTGCCCGGCGCGGGCGCCCTCGCTCCCAACCCCTACTTCGCCAAAGCCGAGCCTTTCAGCCACGCGAAGCACGGCTTCTATCTCGCCTGCCGCCTCGACGGCTACACCCTCGCGGACGCCCGCGCCCTCGTCGACCGATCCCTCGCGGCCAAGCCGAACAAGGGTCCCTTCCTCCTCGACGAGGCCGAGAACCGCCGGGCGGAGAGCTACGGCGCGCTCCAGGCCACCCTTCCCCGCGCCGCCGCCCTCCTCAAGGCCAAGGGCCTCGGGGTCCGGCTGGACGAGGACAAGGCGTTCGCCGCCTCGACCGTTCCGCTCGCGGGCTACGTGGGCTGGGGCAGCAACGACGGCGCGTTCGACCTCAAGGCGTACCGCGCCCTGAGGTTCCTTCCCGGCGCGGTCTGCGAGACCTTCGTCTCCACCAGCGGGCGCACCTTCCGCCCGACCACCGGCGGCCAGAGCCTCGTCGCGGACCTCGTCGCGCAGGGCGTCACCGGCGTCAAGGGCTACGTCAGCGAGCCCTACACCCTCGCCCTCGCCAAGGCCGACCTCCTGCTCGACCGCTACACGTCGGGCTTCGACCTCGCGGACAGCTTCTACGCCGCCTCGCCGGTGATCCATTGGAAGGACGTCGTGATCGGCGATCCCCTGTGCGCGCCGTACCGGAGGTGAGGGGACGAGGGACGAGGAAACCCTCTTCTGGCCCGTTCCTTGTTCCTACTTACCTGTCCCCTCTTCCCTCTGTCCTCTCACCTTCTCCACCGCCGCGCGGCCCACCTCGCGCACCCGTTGCACGTCGCCCTTCGGGCACACCAGCACCCCCGACGCGGTGACCACGACCACCACGCCCTCCAGCCCGTACACCCCGACCGCCACGTCCGGCGTGTCGTTGTACACCACGCAGCCCTTGGCGTCGAGCGTCGCCGCCGGGCCCACGATCACGTTGCCGTCGGCGTCCGTCCCCAAGGTCCGCTCCAGGGCGTCCCACGCCCCCACGTCGTCCCAGGGGAAGTCGCTCTCCACCACGTGGACCGTCTCCGCCCGTTCCATCACCGCGTAGTCGAACGAGATCGACTCCAGCTCGGCGAACGCGGCCTCCGCCCCCGCCGCGTCCCCCTCGGACAGCCGCGCGGCCACCGCGTCCAGGATCGCCGCCGCCGCGGGCTGCGTTCCGGCCAGTGCCGCCCGGAAGCCGGGCACGGTGAAGAAGAACATCCCCGCGTTCCAGAGGAACCGCCCCGAGGACACGTACCCCTCCGCCGTCGCCGCGTCCGGCTTCTCGCGGAACGACCGCGCCGCGTGCGCCACCCGCCCCGAATCTAGCGTGACCGAGTCGTCCGGGGCACGCTCCACGTAGCCGTAGCCCGTCTCCGGCCGGTCGGGGGTCACGCCGATCGTCACCAGGCCGCCGGTCGCCTCCGCCGTCTCCAGGGCCGCCCGGATCGTGTCCTGGAACCGTCCCACGTCTCCGATGGCGTGGTCCGCCGTCACGATCGCCACCGACGCCTCGGTCTCGCCCCGCGCCACGAGCGACGCCACCGTCCACACCAGCGCCCCGAGGGTGTTGCGCCGAAGCGGCTCCGCGAGGATGCGGTCCGCCGCCACCACCCCGGCCGTGCCGATCGGTCCCGCGAGCGCCGTGGTCGTCGAGACGAAGACCCCGTCCTCGCCCACGATCGGCCTCAGACGCTCGACCGCCTCGTCGATCATCGTCCGGTCGGGCCGCGTCAGCCGCAGGAGCTGCTTGGGACGCTCCGCGGTCGAGAGGGGCCAAAAGCGCTCGCCCGAGCCCCCGGCCATCACGACCGCCACCCGCCGGTTTGCCATGCCACGAAGATACCCTTCGCGCGAGAGGCGCCGAAAAGTTCTGCCCCGCAAATATACCAGTTGCCACCGCACGTCCTACCCCCGATAAATAGCTGGGCAACGCATCCATGACCAAGAGCCTTTTCCCCCGCACGGCCACCCTGCTGGCCTTCCTCGTCGCCTCCCAAGCCGTCAAGGCCGACCCCAGTCTCGTCGCCAACGGCAGCTTCGAGACCACGGACTTTTCCGGCTGGACCCTCGACAACGCCGCCGAGAACGCGAACTACGTCGGCAGCGACCAAGGCGCGAGCGACGGCGGCTACAGCGCGGTGTTCGGCCAGCAGAGCGTCGACGGCGCGGCGGTCCTCTCGCAGTCGGTCATGACCGTCCCCGGCGCGGCCTACACCCTCTCGTTCGATCTCGGAAGCAGCGCCAACAACGGGGAGGAGCCCGCCAACCGCTTCACCGCGGCCTTCGGCTCCGCCAGCTTTCTCGCCACCGACCTTCCCCGACCGGGCGGCTTCGTCCGCTACACCCTGACCGCCGTCGCCTCCTCGACGACGTCCACCCTCGCGTTCTCCTTCTGGAACGACCCCGAGTTCTTCGTGCTGGACGACGTCCAGGTCAACCCCGTCCCCGAGTCCGCCTCGACCGCCGCGCTCGGCCTCGGCGCCCTCGCGCTGCTTCGCCGCCGGTCGCGCCGCTGAAGATTTCCCTGCAAAAACGCCAGCCTCTTCCCGATAAGGATATTGTGATGACGCACTCGACTCTAACCCGCAAGCCCCGCGCCCACGCTCGCTTCGCCCCCTCGCCGGTGGCCGCGATCGCCTCGTTCGCCCGCCGCCTCGTCGCCCGCTTCGCCGTCCACCCGGTCGGCGGCTGGGCCGAGCTCGAGGACGGGCCGATGCCCCGGCGCGCGGCCTAGAGTCCTCGCGCCCAGTCCGCAAGCGCCTCGTCCAGCGGACGCATCGGCGCGATGCCCAGCGATCCCAGCCGTGTGTCGGCCAGCGCCGAGTTCAAGGGCCTTGAGGCGGGCGTCGGGTACTCCTCGCTCGTCACCGCCGCGATCTCGGGGCTTTCCCCCGTCGCCGCCCGGATCGCCCGCCCCGCGAGGTCGTGCCAGGTCGTCGTCTCCGGACCCACCGCGTGGTACACGCCCGGGAATGCGTTCGCCTCCAGAAGGTCGGCCAGCACCCGCGCGAGGTCCGGCACGTAGGTGGGGTTTCCCCGCTGGTCCGCCACCACGCGCAGGGCTTTGCCCGCCCGGTGGGCGTTCACCATCGTGCGCGGGAAGCACGGGCCGTCGCCGAAGAGCCACGCCGTCCGCACGATCCGCGCGAACGGGTTTCCCGCCAGCGCGCGCTCGCCGTGGAGCTTGCTCCGGCCGTAGGCCGAGCGCGGGTTCGGCTCGTCCTCCTCGCCGTAGGGCGCCTCCGCGAGGCCGTCGAACACGAAGTCGGTCGAGACGTGGACCAGCGGCGTTCCCGTCGTCTGGCAGGCCGCCCCGAGGTACGAGACCCCGAGTCCGTTCGCGTCGAAGGCCGCCTGCTCCTCCGACTCGGCCCGGTCGACCGCCGTGTACGCCGCGCAGTTGACGACCCCGCCGAAGGCGCCCAGCTCCCCCGCCGCCAGCCGCGCCGCCGCGGTCGGGTCCGCGACGTCGAACTCCGCCCGCGTCCGCCCCACCGCCTCGTGGCCGCGCCGCCCCAGTTCCGCCAAGACCGCCCGCCCCAGCATCCCTCCCGCTCCGGTGACGAGGACTCTGAGCCCTTCCCTCTGGAGGAGGGTTGGGTGGGGGTTGAAATCGATCATCACGATCCAAAGGTACCGTCTAGACCATGCCCCTGCTCCGCCTGGAAAGCTGGACCGAGCCTCGGCCCGCCGCCTTCCTCGACCGCGACGGGGTGCTCATCGAGGACGCGGGCTACCTCGCCGATCCTGCGGGGATCCGTTGGATTCCCGGCGCGCTCGCCGCCATCCGCCGGCTCCGCGCCCGGGGCTACGCTCCGATCCTCGCCACGAACCAGTCCGGCGTGGGTCGCGGCCTGTTCTCCCAGGGCGACCTCGACCGCTTCCACGCCGCCCTCGCGGCGCGCCTCGCCGCCCTCGGCGCGCCTTTGTCCGCCATCGCCTGGTGCCCCCACGGCCCCGACGAGGCGTGCGCCTGCCGAAAGCCCCGGCCCGGAATGCTGGAGGAAGCCTTCGCGTCTCTGCCGCTCGTCCGCGAGGGCTCCTTCATGGTCGGCGATCGGGAGGGCGACGCCGAGGCCGGGTGCGCGGCGGGAGTCGAAGGACTGCTCTTCCCCGGCGGCGACCTGGACGAGTTCCTCGCGCCCAAGCTCATGGCCGATGGTTAGCCTTCAGCGATGACGCAGGAGCGCGACAACCTGGTCGCTGCCGGGGAACCACGCCCCGTGGTGTCCTCCGATCACGGGCGCGTCGTGCGCGATCAGGTCGAAGCCCGCCGTCGACTTGACGACGTAGAACGCCCACGTCGCCGCATAGATCCCCCCTGCCCACACCAACACGCGAGCCGCTCGACGCACGGCGGTAGGAACGTCCCCTCCGGCGAAGAGGTTCCCCGTCCTATCCTCCGACCTTGAGTCCAAGCGTGCCCCGCACGTCCGCCGACGACGCCCCGACCTCCAGCACGTACGCTCCCGGTCGAACTTCGTACCCCTTCTTCGCCACGTTCCAGACCCGCAGCCGTGATCGCGACACGGTGAACGCCACCTCTTGGGTCGCCCCGCGCGGAATGGACACCCGCGAGAACCCGATCAGCGATTTCCGCGCGTCGCCCGGCAGTGGGTTGGCATTGCGCGCGTACAGCTGCGCCACCTCCTCGCCGTCTCGCCCTCCAACGTTCGTCACCGGCACGCGCACCGTCCAGCCGTCCTTTCCGGGCTCCAGCACGGGCTTGCCGTACGCGAACTTCGTGTACGAGAGGCCGTATCCGAACGGGAACAGCGGCTTGCCTCCGAAGTAGCGGTACGTGCGGCCCCCCATCGCGTAGCTCTCGAACGGCGGCAGGTCCCTTGTCGAGCGGTAGAACGTTACCGGCAGCCGGCCGGCGGGCGAGAAGTCGCCGAACAGCGCCGCCGCCACCGCGTCGCCGCCCCGCCCGCCCGAGTACCACTGGTCCAGCACCGCGTTCGCGGCCGAGGGGGCGAAGGCCAGCGCGCTCCCGCCGGTCAGCACCACCACCACGGGCTTGCCGGTCCGCCGCATCGCCGCGAGCAGCTCCCGCTGGGGCTTCGGCAGTTCGATCGCCGTGCGGTCGCCGCCCTTGAACCCCTCCGCGCTCACGTTCATCTCCTCGCCCTCCAACGCGGGCGTGATGCCCAGCGTAAGCACGATCGCGTCGGCGCCACGCGCCGTCTCCAGGGCCTCCCTCAGAAGGGAGCCGTTGCCCTTCAGGCTGACGCCGAACCGGATCGACGCGCCCTGCTGCGCCTGGAAGTACTCGACGCGCAGGCGCACCGGCTTGCCCTTCGTCAGCGCGACCTTCGCCGTGTGGGATCGCTCCGCGCCCTCGTGCCAGTCGTCGATGACGAGCCTGTCGTCGACGTACAGCCGCATCCCGTCGTCGGCGGCGAGGCCGAAAGTGGCGGTGCCGCTCTCGGGCGGGACGAAGGTGCCCGTCCAGCGGATCGAGTAGTCAGTAGTCGGCGCGGCGCTTCCACGGCCCCGCAGGTTCACGACGGGAACGATGGCACGCATCGACCTGCCGTTATGGAAGCCCGGATCCATGCTTTCGAGCGGCCCCAGGTCCCGTCCGACGAACTCCTGACGGATCAGGCCGAGCGTCCTCATGCCCGAGTTCCAGAACCCGCCGGTGAACAGCGATCCCCTGGGGAACGGCCCGAAGCCGTCGTCGAGACCCTGCGCGAGCGCGCATCCCTTCTCGTAGCCCACGCTGACGCCCTGCGCCCGCCGCCGGATGCCCGCCAGGATCGTCACCGGGTGCGAGGGGTCCCCGTTGTAGTTCCCCACCAGCGTCCCCAGGTCGTCCGCCGTCGGCCCGACCACCGCGATCCTCTTGATCGCAGAAGAGAACGGCAGCACCCCGTCGTTCTTCAGCAGCACCAGCGACTTCTTCGCCGTTTCCAGGTTCAGCGCGTCGTGCGCCGCCGAGTCGATCTCCGACGCCGGGATGTCGTCGTAGGGCGTCTTGTCGAACATCCCCAGCCGGTACCGCAGGGTGAACAGCCGCGTCGCCGCCCGGTCCACGTCTGCGACGGAAACCAGCCCCCTCTTCAAAGCCTCTGGCAGCGCCCGGTACGTGTCGCCGCTGCACAGGTCGTCCCCGGCCTTGAGCGCCATCGCCGAAGCCTCCGCCGCGTCCTTCACCACCTTGTGGCCCGCCCACAGGTCGTGCACGGAGTCCACGTCCGACACCACCGCGCCGCTGAAGTCCCACGTCCCGCGCAGCAGCGTGGTCAACAAGAAAGGATTGCCCGTCGCGGGAACGCCGTTGAACGCGCTGTACGCGCTCATCACCGACCGCGCCCCGCCCTCCCGCACACACGCCTCGAACTGCGGCAGGTACGTCTCGTAGAGGTCCCGCTCCGGCGCGATCGCGTCGAACTGATGCCGCAGCGGCTCCGGCCCGCTGTGCACCGCGAAGTGCTTCGGCGTCGCCACGCACCGCAGGACCTCCCCATCCCCTTGGATCCCGCGCACGAACGCCACCCCCATCGTGCCCGTCAGGAACGGGTCCTCGCCGTACGTCTCCTGCCCCCGCCCCCAGCGCGGGTCGCGGAAGATGTTCACGTTCGGCGACCAGAGCGTCAGCCCGTGGTAGATCCCCTTCGGGTCGAGGTTGTGCTTCGCCCGCGCCTCCGTCGAGATCGCCGTCGCCACGCGCCCCATCAGCTCCGGGTCCCACGTCGCCGCCAGGCCGATCGCCTGCGGGAAGACCGTCGCCACGCCGTTGCGCGCGACGCCGTGCAGCGCCTCGTTCCACCAGTGGTACGCCGGCACGCCGAGGCGCGGGATCGCGGGCGCGTCCATCATCAGCTGCGCCATGCGCTCCGGCACCGTCATCTGCGCGACCAGCGCCGCCGCGCGAACCTCGGGCGTCGGCGCCTGGAGGAGGGGAAGGAACATGGGGAGAGTCTATCCGGAGAGGGTTCCCCTTGAGGAACGAAAGGGGGAACCGTGGGGGAGGGGGTGTTACCGCCCTTCGAGAGTCTCTCGAATCTTCGCCAGCACCGGCTCGATGTCGTCGTAGACCTCCTGACTCGTGAAGCGCAGGGTCGCGACGCCCTCCGCCAAGAGGTAGGCATCCCGCCGCGCATCGTGGACCTCGTCGTGCATCGGTCCATCGATCTCCACGCACAGTCTCTTGGCGGGGCAGTAAGAGTCGAGGGTGTACGGCCCCGCCGGGTACTGGCGACGGAACTTCACACCGAGCGCCTCGTTCCGCAGGCGAAACCAGAGCGCTCTTTCCAGCGCCGTCATCTCACGCCGGAGACGACGTGCCCGCTCAACGGCGGGCTTCGAATCGTTGCGTAGCCCCATCGCGGTCCATTCTAGCGGAAGGGGGTGGAAGTCGCAAGCACCTCCTCCCCCACGGTTCCCCCTTCCGCTCGTTCCTCGCTTCAAGGGGAACCATCTCGAAGCCGGAGGCTACGCCGCCAGCTTCAGCCGCCCCGGCTCCGCCGACGCGGGCGCGTGCCGTTCACGGCCGAGAAAACCAGGACGTTCCCGAGCGAGCGTTTGCCCTATACTGGGGAACATGAGACCGCGATGGGCGATCGTTCTTCTCCTCGTGGTTGGCGTGGCTGGCATCGGCGTCGCCCTTCCGCACGGGGGGCTCGACCGCGAGTTCGCCGCCGCCCGGCGCGAGGGACTCTGGACCGAACCGTCCGACATCCGAAAGGACGCCGGGCGCGTGCCCGAGTCTCAGAACGCCGCGCCCCTGATCCGGCGGGCGATCGCCCTTCAGAAGAGTCTTCCCGAGGTCGGCGCCTGGGACGGGGCCGCCCGCCCGTTCCTCAAGGCGCAGGTCGCCCTCCTCCGGCGCGACCTCGCCGCGCATCCCGCGATCACCGCCGCCTGGCGCGCGGCGTCTCTCCGCCCGCGCCTTGACTACGGGCGTCGCTGGGAGGACGGAATGGCCACCCTCTTCCCGGAGTACTCCGATCTGAGGCGGGGCGTCCGCCGCCTCGCCGTGGCCGCGCGGCTGGGCGAGCGGCCTCGCGAGAACCTTCTCGCCGCCGCCCGCCTCGCGGACCTCACGCGGCGCGAGCCGGTGATCATCGCGTCGCTCGTGAGCGTCGCGATAGGGCGGATCGCCCTGCGCGAGGCGCGTCACGAAGGGTTGGCGCGCGAGGTGGAGGCCTCCCTCGGGCCGCCGATCGACGTGCGCCGCGCCTACGCCGCCGAGCTGGCCTTCGCGCTGGACGTGATGCGGAATGAGGGGACCGAGGCATGGGAGGCGAGGATGCGCGTACGCCGGAAATCGTCGTCCCTCTACCGGCTCGCCCACGGCGAGCCGATGCGCTCGAACGAGACGGCGGCGCTGGTCCGCGACTGGCGCGGCCTCTGGCGCGACCTGGGGAGCGGGACGGACTACCCGACCGCGGCGAAGGCGATGCGCCGCTGGATGCCGGGGATCGCGCGGCGCCAGGCGGAATGGTCCGTGATCT
>CAXTOO010000024.1:0-23791 GCA_964245875.1 uncultured Fimbriimonas sp.
ACCTGGAACGGAGAGGGCTTCGTTGCGGAACGCAGGTTGTGAAACGACCTCTTAGAGGCTAGCCAGCGGTCCCTAGCACTCTTAGCTGTGTAGATATGCTATGGCTTGCTCGCGAACTCCGCGTTCCCAAAGTGCCTTTGTGCGCGCTTTGTGTCCTTGTGTTTCTCTTCGGTCGCCTATCTAAACGGCCATGTCTCAGACCCACGGCAGCAGAGTTCTCTGTGCGACCCCAAAAGGGTCGCACAGAGGGAAACGGATCACCGCGCGTTCGGCAACAGGAACGCGTAGAACGCCTCCGGCCCGCCGTACCCGACGGTCTGCGCGATCACCGAACCGTCCTTGGCGAGGACCATCTGGGTCGGCATCGCCTCGATGTTGTACTTCGAGGCGATCGACTTCTGGGCGTCCACGTCGATGCGCAGGAGCACGAAGCTCTTCTTGGCGATCGACTTGAAGCGGTCGGTCTGCAGCACGTCGGCGTCGAGCATCTTGCAAGGCCCGCACCAGGTCGCCATGAAGTCGACGAAGATGCGCTTGCCCGTCTTCGCGGCCAGCGCCTTCGCCTCGTCAAGGTCGGTGAGCCACTTCGCCGAGCTCATCTCCTCCATCGTCGTCTCGCGGCTGCCCGACGGAGCCTTGAAGGCGAACTCGTCGGCGGCCAGCGAACCGTTGATCTGAAGATCCTTCGCGTTCAGGATCATTGTGGTCTTGCCGCTCCCCGAGGAGAGATCGATCTGAGCCTGCCGCGCCACCTTGTCCGAGGCGCTGAGGAAGTACGTGACCACCCGCTTGCCCTTCGGATCGTAGGTCGCCTCGACCGCTTCCATCGGCTGCCCGCCCCGCGTCTTCGTGCCGAGCGACTTGGCCGAGACTGGCGAAAGCGCCTTGGGGTCGAAGAAGCCCGCCCAGACGTTCAGCGCCTCGGGCGAGAGCACCGACGCCACCGCGTCGTTGGTCAAGGGCTGTCGGTAATAGGACTGGTCCGCCTTGTCGAACGTCGTGAGGCTCTTGCCGTCCGACACGACGATCTGCGTCGGCGTCTCAACGTGCAGAAGGTTGGGCTTCTGCATCTCGACCGAGAATCGCTCCGAGCCGCCGCCGATCGTCTGAACGGTGTAGTTGGCCTTCAGGGTCTTGGCGTCTTGGAGCGCCTTGGAGTAGTCGCCGAGAGCGGCAGGAACGATTCGGGCGGCGGCGAGCGCCGCAAGTCCGGCGAGCGTGAGGAAAAGGGGAGTCTTACGCATGAGCGGGTCCGGAGGTCTGGAGGCGTCGGGGCAAACACGGGTTTGCCCCGAGCGCTTCTACACCTTTGTTCTACTATAACCCGTGATCGCCCAAAATCAGCCTTCTTCGCGCGCGACGCGCACGATTCTGGCGATTCTCCTTGTCGTGCACCTCGCGCTGGCCTTCTGGTACGGAACGAGCACCCCCTATCGCCAGGGCGGCATCCTCCTCAACTACGGCCACCAGCGCGTCGAGGACATTGGCGCGCCCGACGAGCGCCAGCACGCCAACTACATCGCCCATCTCGTCGACGGCAAGGGCTTCCCCGTCTTCGACCCCAAGGCGCCCGACCTTTACGAAAGTTACGAGAGCCACCAGCCGCCGCTCTACTACGGCCTCGCCGTCGGCTACGCGAAGCTCATCGGCCTCGACGGCGACCGGATCCGCTCTTCCGAGGGCAAGGCCGTCCGCTGGATCAACCTGCTCTTCGGCGGGGCCATCGTCTGGGGCGCCTACGCCCTCGGACGCAAGGGTTATGGCCGGCGCGACGTGGGCCTTCTCGCCGCCGCCTTCGTCGCCCTCCTGCCCATGAACGTCGCTCTGAGCGGCGCGGCCAGCAACGATCCGCTTCTCATCGCCCTCTTCGTCTGGACCGTCGCGTTCGCCGCCCAGGGCGTCCGTACTGGATGGACCCTGAAGCTTGCCGCGCTGTGCGGAGTCCTGGCCGGACTCGCCGTCCTCACCAAGACCACCGGCCTCGCCCTCCTCCCGATCCTCGCCGTCGCCGCCCTTCTCCGCCGTCCCACCGTTCCACAGTTTGCCGTCGTTCTCCTTCCCGCCCTCCTCCTGCCCCTCCCCTGGATCCTCCGCAACCAGTCGCTGTACGGCGAGCCGTTCGCGCTGCGAGCCTTCCAGACCGCCTTCACCGGCTCTGCCCAGTCGAGCGCCTTCATCGACGGCATGGGATTCGGCCTCCTCGGCTACCTCGTGCATTGGCTCGGCTGGTGGACCGCCCGCTCGTTCATCGGCGCGTTCGGCTACATGGACATCTGGCTGAACGACACCGGCTCGCCCTACAAAGGCTCGAACACGATGTACGCCTTCGTGCTCGTCCTCATGCTCGCCGCCTTCGTCGGCTGGCTCCTCCGTCTGCGCGAGGCCGAAGCGAACGAACGCCGGCTCCACCTTCTCGGCCTCGTCGCGACCGCCGTCGTCGCGGCCCTCTTCCTGCGCTTCACGCTGCAATATTTCCAGTCCCAGGCCCGCTATCTCTTCCCCGCTCTCGGCCCCATCGCCGTCGGCGTCGCCTGGGGCGCCCTGCGCCTGGGCCGAGGCAACTGGAAGATCGCCCTCGCCGCCATCGCGGTGCCCCTCCTCGCCGTCGCCCTCCTCGCCGGCTCGATCCTTCCCGCCGAGTTCGCCAAGCGGACATGACCTCCGGATCGGCTGGTTGACCTCTTCTTCGTTGGAGGATGGAGGATGGAGGAATCGATAAAGCTTGCGCGGGAGGCTCACGCCTCCTGCCCCATGCCGCAAGCGGCGGAGAACCGAGCGAAGAGGAGCATCGAAAACCACCGAATGCGCACATGAATTCGCATTTCGCGGAATCCACAAGGAACCGAACCCCTAAAGCCATCCCTTCAGGTTCGAGACCAGATCACGGACGGCAGATGGCTCTCGACCGATTTTGACGAACTCGGCCAAATCCACAAAACACGGGCCGGGATCGCCATCGAACCGTAGAGACAAATACACCAAAGCCGCCCGAATTCTCGACGAATCCCTGGGGTACAACGGACCCTTCCCGTGACCCCCGCCCCCGGCGGAACGTCAAGAGGAAAGGACGTGCTGGCATTGACGGTCGATCGGGCGAAGTCGGGAGCGTTCGACGAGGATCTTGTCCTCGTCGAACGGTTCCTCGCGGGCGACGTCACCGCCTTCGAGTCGCTCTACGCGAAGTACTACGACAAGGTCCTCTCCATCGCCCGCGGCGTCCTGCTCGACGGCGACGAGGCCGCCGACGCGGTGCAGGAGGTCTTCACCCTCGTCTACCGCAACCTTGCCCGCTTCGACCGCCGCGCTCGCTTCTCGACCTGGCTTTTCCGGATCACCGTCAACCGCTCGATCCAGGAAGCCCGTCGCAACCGCCATCGCAACAAGCACGTCGAGCTCGACGAGGCCTTTGCCCAGGTGGCCCCCGACGAGCCGGAGCCACCAAGTCCCAACATCGAGGCCGCGATGGCCCGCCTCGCTCCTGCCGACCGGGCCCTCCTCGCCCTCGTCTACTGGGACGAGCTCTCCCTCGCCGATGTGGCCGCGAGCCTCGGCTGCAACGTGAACGCCGCCAAGACCCGCCTCTACCGCGCCCGCGAGCGGTTCCGCGCCGTCTACGAGGAGGCGTCCGAGTGAAGGGCGTCCCGCCGGAGATCGACGACCTCATGTGGCGGCTCGCCGAGGAGAACAGCCCCGTCGCCCAGGCTGAGTTCGAGTCGCGCCATGCCCGCTATGGCCCCGAACTGACCCGTCGAATCCGCATGGTGGCCCAGCTTCGGGAGGCCGGCAAGCCCGTGACCCACCGACCCGCCTTCACGCCCCGACCCTCGAGGGTCGCTCCCGTGTCGGGCGGCGCGATCTTCGCCGCCGTGAGCCTGGCCGTGCTCGCCGCCGGCGCCGTGGCCTACGTCGTCGCCTCCGGCGGCGAGCCGCCCCGCGTCGCGGTCGAGCCCTCGATCCGGCCCCAGCCCGCGACTGTGGCCGCGCCTCCGCTCAAGGACGCGACTCCGCCGGCCAACGAGGAGCCTAAGCCACTGCCCATTCCTGAGGAGGCGATCAAGCCGGAGCCACAGCCGACTTACGAGAAGCCTCACGACGTCCGCATCGAGGACACGGCCCTCACGACCGCGATCGATCTCGTGGCCAAGGGCGGCGGCCTCCAGGTCACCATCGCTCCCGGCTTCGCCGACCGCAAGGTCACCCTCGACTACCGCGGCCTAACCCCCGTCGACACCCTCAAGGCGATGGGACAGGAGTACAGCTTCACCGTCGTCGAGGAGGAGGAGGGAAAGGTCCTCGTCATCCCGGTCCGCGAGGCGGCGACCGACCGCCGCATATCCGGCTAAACTGTCCCGCAGAAGCCATGCCGCAACGAAGCTCCGACCTCGTCGAGACCTACGCGGCCCGCGCCATCGGCGCGGGCGTTCTGGCCCTGCTGTTCTTGGGCGGCGGAGTTTTCATGTTCGTCAACCGGGGCGATTCCGGCCTGCCCCTCGCGATCGTGCTGCTCCTCATCGGGTCCGGCACCCTCGCCTACGCGATCTTCTCCCTGGTCAAGACGCGCGGCGTCTCCGCCCACACCGTCGTCTGCCCCATGTGCGGCGCGAGCAATGGCTTCGAGGCGCCGCCCACGTCGGACGTCGTCTGCCGCGGGTGCCACCGAACCGTTCCGATCGAGAATGGCCGGATCCTCCCCCTGAAGCAGATCTCGTGCGGCGCGTGCGGCGAGTCGAACTGGTACAGCGACCACACGAAGACCCTCCTCTGCGAGGCTTGCGGACGCGAGATCGCCATCGCCCGCCCCGACGGCTCCGCACCGATGTACGCCGTCCAGGACGATGCTAGGCCTTACGAGCTGGTGCTCATCGCCTACGAGCCGGGGCACGACGATCTCGCCGACGCCCTTCAGGAACGCCTCGGCATCAACCGCGCCCAAGTGCGAGAGCTTCTCACCGCGCTGCCGAGCGTGCTTCTCACCAACGTCCCGCGACAGAAGGCCGAGATGCTCAAGGCCGAGTTCTCCCATTGCGGCGCCGCCCTCGAGTCCAGGCCGGTCGGCTAGCTCCCCTCCTCGTCGCCACGGGAACGAGGGTTGGACATCCTCGCGCTTAACCGGGCGACGGGGAGGGCTGGGGGTGGGGCCGTGTCTCAACCTCATCAAGCTCAGCGGGTAGAATCATCGGCAAAAGTGAGACGGCCAAGCGCGATCCACGCGCGGAAGCGTTGAACTCCCTGAGGTCTGAACCCCAACGATGGAGTCCAATCGTATCCTGGCGCGCGCGAAGCGCCCCGTCGCCGTTCTCGCCGCCGTCGGCGGCCTTGCCCTCCTTCCCACCCCGGCCCTCGCGGCCGAGGGCGAGAACGTCGTCCTGAGCTTCGACCGGACGGGCCAGGGCACCGTGCTCTTCGCCTTCCTCGTCGGTCTCGCCTCCCTCCTGTACGGGCTCTTCCGGCTGCGCCCTTTCGTCCTGCGCCAGTCGCCGGGCAACGAAGGCATGCAGGAGGTCGGTCTCGCGATCAAGGAGGGCGCGGTCGCCTACCTTCGGCGGCAGATCACCACGATGATCCCGCTCGTCGTCCTCCTCGCGCTCGGCCTCGTCGGCCTCTACTGGCGCCTGGGAACGGGCACCGCCCTCGGCGTGGGCCTCTGCTTTGTCCTCGGCGTCGCCGCCTCCTACACCAGCGGCACCGTCGGCATGCTGATCGCCGTCGCGGGCAACATGAGAACCGCGAACGCGGCGCTGGAGGGCTACCGCAAGTCCCTCATCGTCGCCTTCCGAAGCGGAGCGGTCTCCGGCATGGTCACCGTCGGCATCGGCCTCATGGGGGCGAGCGCGATCGTCGGTCTCCAGCCTAAGATCGCGACCAGCCTCCTCGTCGGCTTCGCCTTTGGCGCTTCGCTCGCCGCGCTCTTCATGCGCGTCGGCGGCGGCATCTTCACCAAGGCCGCCGATGTCGGCGCCGACCTCGTGGGCAAGGTCGAGGCGGGCATCCCCGAGGACGACCCCCGCAACCCCGCCGTCATCGCGGACAACGTCGGCGACAACGTCGGCGACTGCGCGGGCATGGCCGCCGACGTGTTCGAGAGCTACGAGGTCACCCTCATCGCCGCTATCGTCCTCGGCGCGGCCACCGCCGCCATCTTCGACGCGACCACCTGGCCCCGCCTGATCGTCTTCGGCCTCGCCGTCTCCGCCCTGGGCCTGTTCGCCTCCGTCATCGGCATCGAACTGGTCTCGGGACGCGAGGGGCCGAACCCGGACGCGCTCAAAGACCTGAAGCGCGGCTTCTACATCGCGATCGGCGTGACCGTCGTCGGCGTCCTCGGAATCTCCGCGACCACCATGAACGGCATCCGGACGGCCCGCCTGAAGTCTGCCTCGCAGTTCCAGCAGGACGACGTCCGCCTCGTCCGCGCCATCCGAACCGACCTCGCCTCGAAGGCCAAGAAAGAGCCCTCCGACATCACCGTTGACGAGATCCTGGGCGATCCCCGCGCTTCCCAAGCCGGCTTCAAAAGGGGCAAGAAGGACGACGAGACGCTCGTGGGCAACCTGCTCACCCTCCCGATCCGTCCCGATGAGCAGACGCCCGGACTCGCCGGCCTGGTGGCCATCGATCCCGCCAAGAGTGACTCCCCAGCGCTGGGCTATGCCTTCCCCGCGACGCCGGATCCCATGAGTCCGACGCCCCCGACCAGCGCCTACCAGACCGTAAGGGACGTGGTGGGCGGCACGGGAGACAAGGCGCTCGTCGTCGGCAAGGTCCACATCGTCGCGGACATTCCGGCGCGACCGGGCATCCAGGGAGGCCCGCCCCAGGCGGGCCAGAAGATCGACGTCACCGAGTACTTCGTGCCGATGACCGTGGCCGACCTCGACCGGGTTCTCCAAAACTTCCGCTCGCAGGCCTCGACGAACAAGATCCCCGCCACCATCACGCTCGACGAGAAGTACCCGGTGACTCTCTACGCGTCGCCCGACGGACGGCTGGCCTACGGCATCGACGCCCAGGTGCCGCACCCGTGGACCATTCCGGCGGGCGCGCGCAACGCCCTCAGCCCCGCGCCGACCTCGTACATCAAGGCCTCGCCCGACGCGCTCGCCAAGCAGGTGGGCACGAAGAGCACGCCCCCGGAGACCGGCGTCGTCGACTTCGGCGTCGTTGAGCACGCTCCCGTGCCCTGGTGGAAGTTCGCCACCTGCGTCCTCTTCGGCATCCTGCTCGCGTTCGTGATCGAGTTCATCACCGACCACTTCGTCAGCACCGACAAGAAGCCCACCCAGGAGGTCGCCGGCGTCGCGACCGCCGGAGCCGCGCCGATGGTGATCCAGGGCTTCGCCCACGCGCTCACTAGCAGCGTCTACATGGTCCTCGCGATCGCGGTGGGACTGCTCTTCCCCGTCCTGCTCTTCACGCCCGGCGTGTACGGCGGCTACACGCTGAGCTTCTACGGCATCGCCCTCGTCGGCATCGGAATCCTCACCACCACAGGCTTCGTGCTCGCGATGGACACCTTCGGCCCCATTAGCGACAACGCCCAGGGCGTGTTCGAGATGGCCGGAATGGCGGAGGAGCATCCCGAGGCCGCGCACATCGTGGCGCGGCTAGACGCCGCGGGCAACACGACCAAGGCCCTCACCAAGGGCTTCGCCATCGCCACCGCCGTGATCGCCGCCGTCGCGCTGTTCCACAGCTTCCTCGAGGGCGCGCACCTCTCGGAGGTCGGCCTCCGGCTCGACGTGCCGGAGATCTTCCTGGGCCTTCTGATCGGCGCCGCCGCGCCGTTCCTCTTCTGCGCCTTCACCATCGACGCGGTCGGGCGCGCCTCGTTCGACCTCATCGCCGAGGTCCGCCGCCAGTTCCGGAACGACCCCGGCATCATGGCCGGAACGAGCAAGCCGGACTACGCCACCTGCGTCGCCATCGTGACGAAGGCCGCGCAGAAGGAGCTCCTCGCTCCCGGCGTGCTCGCCATCGCGCTCCCCATCGCGGTCGGTTTCGGCTTCTCCATCGGCAAGCCCGCCGTGCCCGTCGCGGGCGGCTCCTACGTCCTCACCGGCGCGCAGGCGCTCGGCGGCTTCCTCGCGGGCGCGATCGCCTCGGGCTCGCTCATGGCGGTGCTCCTTGCGAATGCGGGAGGAATGTGGGACAACGCGAAGAAGCTCATCGAGGACGGCCTCCACGGCGGCAAGGGCACCGACGCCCACAAGGCCGCGGTGGTCGGCGACACCATCGGCGACCCCTTCAAGGACACCGCCGGACCCGCGCTGAACCCACTCATCAAGGTGATGAACCTCGTGGCGGTTCTCGTCTCGGCGGTCATCATCCAACCTCTGCCGCTGGCCGTCACCGGCTCGGTCACCGCCGTCTGTCTCCTCTTGCTCGTCGGCACCATCGTCGTGGCGAAGAAGGGCTCGATGTCGACCGCCCTCCAGGCGGCGACCGCCGAGGCCGCCGCCTCCCACTCCGCGGCGCCGACCCTGCCCCCGACCCCTCTCGCGCCTCCCCCGTCCGAGAAGAGGAAGCTCTTCGTCGAAGACGACGACGAGGCTTAGAGCCTCTGGCAGAGCTCCGTGATAGAGTGAGGGCGCTTGCGACCGCTTTCCCAGCGAGCCGGCGAGCGTCGGTTCTCGACGGTCGAACTGGGCCGTCGGAGGACTTCGTTAGACGCCCTCAAGGCCTGCCTCGCGCAGGGCCTGGGACGTGGAGGAATGGAGTTCTGTAGCGCTGTGGCACCCCCGATTCGTCGGGAGCGGAGGTGTCGTCCAAGCGCTCGGAGACTGCGCCCTCGACCGCAAGACGCGAAGCGAGCAAACGAGACGCGGCTCACGGGAATGATCGTTCAGGGACAATCAAAAAAAATGTTAAAAAAGTGTTGGCAAATTCGCCGGTTATATAGGACTATAGACCTACCGGTTTCAAAGTGGATGCCGTGAGTCCATCCGGAGGTCTTTATCCATGACACGCCGAAAACACGCCTTCACCCTCATCGAGCTCCTCGTCGTCATCGCCATCATCGCCATCCTCGCCGCCATCCTGTTCCCGGTCTTCGCTCAGGCGAAGGAAGCCGCCAAGAAAACCCAGGCCATCAGCAACTTCAAGCAGGCTGGCACCGCTGTCGCCATGTACACCGGCGACGTGGACGGTGGCTATATGCTTTCAAACAGCGGCAGCATCGGTGGACCCGGTTGGGGCTATGGCCCCCCCGATACCGTTCCCGCACAACAGATGTACCCCTACGTGAAGAATGGTCAGATCACGATTGATCCGATGGATCCGCTGAACTCGGAAGAGGCGAGAATTCTCGACCATGCGACTGACCCTAACACGTTGGCCTACGCCCCCGGGTACTCCCAGCGACCGCTACCCGAAAACTATCGCCGGTACGCGAGTGGCGTTCGCAGCAACATCGGCTACAACTACACGTTCTTCAGTCCTTGGCGAGTGGTAGATTTGGGCGCGGCGGGCACGTACGTCGGCTCGGCATCGATTACCGAGAATCAGGTCGGCAATCCGGCGAACACACTTATGTGGGGCACATCCATATGGGATCGCTATCCCAACGGTGGAGGCCCGAAGGGAGGAGGAAACTGGGTCATCGAGACCCCCTGCTGGAAGGACGCTGACGGCTCATTCCTTCCACCGATGAAGCAGTACGCTTCCGGCACAGGAGACGGCACATTGCGTTTCTATGGCAGCGGTTGGTCAAACAATGCGAACGACTGGCTGGTGTACGGCGGACTGTGGCCCTTCTACACCCAGAAGAACTACCCAGGCTTCCCCGGCCTGAAGGATGGACGCGTGATCATGGGCTTCGCCGACACACACGTTCAGGCGAAGCCGTTGCTGTACGCGACTGAAGGCTGCTCGGTCTACGGCGGCGGCGGCTATCAGCAGGGCAAGGTCACCGACAAGGACAAGTACATTTGGGACCTCGAATGAAGAGAATGCTACCGCTGCTTGGATTGACCATGGCTCTTTCAGGCTGCGGTTCAGAAGAGCCTTCCGACAAAGAGAGCATGGAGGCGGTCGGCAACGGCAATCTCCACGCGGCTCCGACCAAGGCCAAGGGCGAAGCGAGCAAAGGCGCTTCCGCCGATAAGGCAACGCCTGCTCCCTAGGCTGGAACTCGGGACGCGATCTAACATCGCGTCCCAAAAAGCCCGCAGCCTTGCTAGCGTCCGCAATGGCGATCCGCGGTACAGAACCTTTGTGAACACGTCACAAGACCGCGGGAGGCATCCGCGATGAGTCGCAAGGCATTCACCCTCATCGAGCTCCTCGTCGTGATCGCCATCATCGCGATCCTCGCCGCCATCCTCTTCCCCGTCTTCGCCCAGGCCAAGCAGGCCGCCAAGAAGACGGTCGCGATCAGCAACTTCAAGCAGGCCAGCACCGCCACCGCCATGTACACCGCCGACTACGATGGCGGCTTCATGCTGGCCGACTCCGGCGGCGGCGCGGGCTTCGGCTACGGACCGCCCGACACCGTGCCGCTCCAGCAGATGCAGCCGTACATCAAGAACACGAGGATCTCCGTCGATCCGATGGACCCGTGGCAGGATGAAGAGGCGCGGGTGAAGAACCACCTTCCCTACATGGGTGGCTCGACCTCGCCCGAGGCGCGGGCCTACGCCCTCGGCGTCCGCAGCAACATCGGATACAACTACGCCTTCTTCAGCCCCTGGCGGGTGGCGAACGGCTGGATGGGTTCCGCCTCCGTCACCGAGAACGAGGTGGGCAAGCCCGCCGAGACCCTCATGTGGGGAACCTCGATCTGGGAGCGCGATCAGGGCGGGGCCACGAAGGGCGGCGGCAACTGGGTCGTCGAAACGCCTTGCTGGACCGATGCGAACGGCGCGATGATGCGACCGATGGCGCAGTACGAGTCCGACGGAACGCTCTTCAGCTATCCGGACGGATGGTCGAACAACGCGAACGCCTGGAACGTCTACGGCGGCCTCTGGCCGTTCTACAACCAGACCGACCTCGGCGCCATCGCCCGTGGCCTCAAGGACGGCCGCGTGATCATCGGCTACGCCGACTCGCACGTCAAGGCCAACCCGATGGGCTACGTGACCGGGGGTTGCTCGACCTGGGGACAGTCCGCTCGCAAGGGCACCGTGACCGACAAGGAGAAATTCGTATGGGACCTCGACTAGCCTGCTTCCTGCCCCTTCTCGCCCTCCTGCTCGCCGGCTGCGGCGAGCGCCTCTCCGCCGCCGAGGGCCTGGAAGCCCAGCTCAAGGACGCGAACGCCCACTCGAACGACGGCACCTCGGTCCCGAGAGCCCACTCGCTCCGCTCCGCCACCGACCGCACCTAGCGGCTCCCCTCCTCGTTGCCGCGGCGTGCGGCAACCGCTTTCTATGGCCTCACATCGGGCAATGAAGGGTCCGCCGAGGGAGGCGACGCCAAACGACTGCGACGTAGAGTCGTTAGGCGTCGCCTCTCAGGCGGAGGGGTTGGGGGTGGAGAAGAGGAGCCTATAGTGATTGCTGAAGCCCGCTTCGCTAAGCATCAATGTCGCCTTGCCGTCTCCGTGTCCTGACTCTATCGCCTGACGTCGACCACCATCTTGCCCAGCGTGTGGCCCGCCTGGACCTCCTTCTGAGCCTCGACCGCCCGGATGAGCGGCACCACCGCGTCGATCACCGGCCTCACCCTGAGGTCCGTGATGAGATCGCCGATCTTCGTGAGCTGCTCCGGCGAGGGCTGCATCATGAAGCTCACGCCCCGCTTGCCCTCCACCTCGGGGACATGCCCCACGGTCGAGACCAAAATCCCACCCGGCTTCAGGCAGGCCATCGACCGCTCGGCGGTCTCGCCACCGACCATCTCCAGCACCACATCGACCTCCTTCGCGATCTCCTCGAATCTCTCGCCCTTGTAGTCGATGGGCCGATCCGCGCCCAACTCCTGGAGCGTGTGAAGCCGGTTGGCCGAAGCGGTCGCGTAGACGTACGCCCCCGCCCACTTCGCGAACTGCACCGCGAACGTCCCCACGCCGCCCGCCGCGGCCTGGATGAGCACCTTCTGGCCGGCCTGAAGCCCGCCGTGGTCGAACAGACCCTGCCACGCCGTCATCGCCGCCAAGGGGATGCCGCCTGAGTCCGGCAGGTCCATCGTCGGCGGCTTCTTGGCGAACGCCTTCGGGTCGGCCACGATGTAGTCCGCGCACGTGCCCCGGTGCTCGATGCCGTAGATCTCGTCGCCGACCTCATAGCCGGCCACGCCATCCCCCAGTTTCTCGATGGTGCCGGAAAACTCCCACTGGGCGATCTGCGGAAACTGCAGGGGCATCCGATCCTTCATCATGCCCTCGCGGACCTTCCAGTCCACCGGATTGATGCCCGCCCCCGACACCCGCACGAGAACCTCGCCCGCGCCCGGCTCCGGAACCGGAATGTCCTCGATCTTCAGGACCTCGGGGCCGCCGTACTCGTGGAAACGCAACGCCTTCATGAAGATACAAGGCGAGATCGGAACAAGGGGGGTTCCCTAGAAACGCCCCAAGGGGTTCACCGCGTGGCCACCGACATGGACCTCCCAGTGCAGGTGCGGACCCGTCGAGAGGCCCGAGTTGCCCGACGCGCCGAGCACCTGGCCCTGTGCGAGGCGTTCCCCCTGCCGCACCTCGATGCGCGACAGGTGGCCGTAGACCGTGGAGACGCCGCCCCCGTGGTCCACGATCACCACGTTGCCGAAGCCCTTCATGCTCGTCGCCGCGACCACCTCGCCCGGCCCGGCCGACCGCACCGGAGTCCCGACCGGCGTCCCGAAGTCCACTCCCGCGTGGAGCCGCGCGACGTGCAGGATCGGATGGTAGCGCATCCCGAAGCCGCTCGTGATGCGGGCGTCCACCGGCTTGAGGAAGCGGCCGATGAACGCCGGCACGGGCGTGTGGCCCGGTCGCCGGGCGGGAAGGTTCGCCAGCGCGATCAGCCGCCTGATCGCCCGCTCGTCGTCGTCGAACTGCGACAGCGTCTCCTCGAAGTCCGTCTCCTTCCGCTTCAAACCCTGGAGCACCGCGCCCTTCTCGGCCCGAACGTTGCGCAGGTCGCTCTGCTGCGCGCGCTCCCGGCTTGCGAGGCGCGCGACCCGGAACACGGTCGCGTCATGCGCCCTCTTCCGCGCCGCGACCTCGCGCTGCTGCCGCCGCATTCGTTCGAAAAGCTCGTGGTCGCGCCGCGCGATCCGCTCCATGAGGTCCTTGCGCTCCGCGAGGTCGCCGACGCTCTTCGCGCTCACAAAGGCGACGAGGACGTTGGCGTCGCCCTGCTTGGCGATGGCGCGGAGCCGCGCCCGCGCCCGCAGGCGCGTCTTCGCCAGCTCGGCGGACGCCAGTGCGAGCTCCGAGACCGCCGCCGTCTGGTCGCGCCTCGCCCCCCCGAGGTCGCGCTGGGTCGACGCGAGCTTCGCCTGCACGTCCGTCAGGCGATCGTCCACCGAGACGAGGATCCGCTTCACCGCCTGCGCCTCGACCCGCGTCTCGTGCAGCTTGGCGCGCACCGCCTGCCTCTTCTGCCGGACGCTCCCGAGCTTCCCCTTGAGCGCGTGGACCGAGGCATGGCGGCGCGGCGCGGCGAAAGCCAGCGCCGAGAGCATCACCGCGAGAAAGATCGTTCCGGTCCGTGGCATCGTCCCCTCCATCCTAGAAAGGCCTTCGCCCGCCCTAGCCATGCCGCGCCCGCAAAGGCGTCCGCATGGCGAGGACGGAGCAGATTCCACCGTACCCCCCACCGACCGCGCACAGCACGCCGAGATACATGGGAAAGGGAAAAGGCGCAAGGGACGCCCCCATCGAGAGGGCCGCGAGCCTCGATTCGACCAGACGCTGCGAAAGGAGAAGCCCCCCCGCCGCCAACCCTCCCCCGAGAAGGCCCTGGATCACCCCCTCGAGCACGAACGGCAGCGCGACGACGGTCCTCGACGCGCCGACCAGCCGCATGATCCGGATCTCGACCCGCCGCGACTCGACCGTCAGCCGGATCGCGTTGAGGATCAGGACGCCCGCGACCGCGCAGAGCAGCCCGCCGAGGCCGAAGCCGAGGTTCCGCAGAAACGGGATCCACTCGGCGACCGCGTTCTGCGCCTCGCGGAAGTACTGCACCCCGCCGACCGGGTCGACCGTCGACATCTTCCCCGCCTTGCTCGCCACCGCGTCGCTCCTGGAGAGGTCCCGCAGCCGCACCCGGATCGAGTCTGGCAGCGGATTCTCCAGCCCCTCCGTCAACTCGGGGTGGACCGCCTGCTCCTGCGCCCACCGCCGGTCGCGCGGAATCCACACGACGTGGGCGACGCCCGGCATCATCCGCAGGTACTTCGCCGTCCGCCGGATGCCCGCGAGATCGGTCCCCTCCTTGAGGTTGATCGTCATCTCGAACCGACCGGGGAGCGTCTCCAGGTACGCGGTGGCGCGGCGACCCACGTACACCATTCCGGCGAGGAGGTACAGCGAGATCGCGACCGTCGTGACCGCGGCGAACCCCAGCGCGAGGTTGCGTCGCATCGCGATCAGCGTCTCGCCGACGACGAACGCGATCCGGTCAAGCAGCGCCGTCCTCCACGACCCGCCCCCCGACCAGCAGCACCGTGCGCTTCCCCATCCGTTGCACCACCCCGAGGTCGTGGCTCGCCACGAGGATCGTCGTGCCCCGCCCGTTGAGCCGCTTCAGCAGCTCCATGATCTCCCACGAGGTCTCGGGGTCGAGGTGCCCCGTCGGCTCGTCGGCGAGCAGGAGCGGCGGGTTGGCGATGAGCGCGCGGGCGATCGCCACCCGCTGCTGCTCGCCGCCGGAGAGTTGGTAGGGGTACGCCGCGGCCCGCTCGGCGACCCCGACCTGCTCCAGCACCTCGGGCACCCTCTGCCGCACCTCGCGCCGGGTATGCCCGACCGCGCGCATCGCGTAGGCGACGTTCTCCCAGACCCGCTTGCGCGGCAACAGGGCGTTGTCCTGAGGCACGATCCCCATCTGACGTCGCAACCGCGCGATCCCGCCGCCGCGCACCCGCCCGACGTCCAGATCCTTCAGCCAAACCCGCCCTTCGCTGGGCGCGACCTCGCGCGTGAGCAGCTTGAGGAGGGTGCTCTTACCCGCCCCGGTCGGACCGAGCAGGAACGCGAACTCCCCCCGCGCGAAGGCGAGCGACACGCCTCGCAGCCCGCCCTCGCTGTGGCGGTACGAGACGTGAACGTCCTCGAACCGGATGTGGACGTCCGTTTCCAAACCGGGGTCACCTTACCTTTGGAGCGGAAAGTTCGGCGTAACCGGGTGCCATGCCCATGAGCAGGCCACCGCCCGAGCGGGTGACAGCGGCAAGGCTTGCCCTGCGGGGGCGTTGCGCCCGGAGGCGCTGCCGGGTGGTGGCGCCGGAAAGGGCGGCGTACTCCGGGAGCAAGGATGCCTGGTACATGGGGTCTCTCTCTTCATGCGTCCTGTTGGACCCATAAGGCTTACACCGCTCCGAAGAGCCCGGAACCTCGGTTCCCCGCCCACGCAGGTACCCTTTAAGAGTCGATGGAGCCTGAGTACGACGATATCGTTCGCAAGATCGAGGACGACCGCCCGAAGATCCCCGTGGGACTCCTCAGCCGCGAGGAGAAGGATCGCCTTATCGAGCGCGGAATGCTCGGCCTCTACCGCTGGTACGTGGCCCGTTCGCAGGAACACCGCAACTGGAACCCGGACAAGGATTTCGACTGGAAGGCCTTCCGCAAGGACCACTCGCCGGAGATGATCACGATCCTCAAGGGATTCTTCGCGGTCGAGCAGTACGTCCCCGACTACGTGACCTCCCTCCTGCACGTCATCCGGACCTCGCACGGACGCTCGCACTTCCACATCCGCTGGGGCTCCGAGGAGGAGCGCCACGCCGACCTCTGGTACAACGCGACGCTCTTCAGCGGACAGGTGAAGCCCGGCGACCTGAAGGACTACATGGGCGCCCTGCGGCAGGACCAGTGGACCCTCCCCTGGCAGGACCCCATGTACATGATCTTCTACACGGTGTTCCAGGAGCGGGCCACCCAGGTCAACTACCTGAACACCGCCCTGATCGCGAAGGGACTCTCGAACAAGCCGCAGTTCGCGAACGACGTCGACCCCGTGCTCGCGAAGGCCGCGCAGGTCATCGCCGTGGACGAGGCGGCGCACTACAACTTCTTCCTGGAGGGCGCGAGACTGTACCTGTACTACTATCCCGCGCAGGCGATCGAGGCGATCGTCGACGTCCTCCAGAACTTCGCCATGCCCGGCGCGAGGGTCCACATCCCCGACTACTCGAAGTTCGAGGAGACCGTCTACCGCGCGGCCATCTACGGACCCCGCGAGCACGCGCGGGACGTGGTCCAGCACGCGCTCGACAACCTGGGCTTCGCGAACCGCAAGGCGATCGAGAACGGCATCAAGCGCATCCGGCAGGTGCCCGACGAGAACGGCAACTTCGTGGACTCCCAGATCTTCGAGGGACTCGACTACCCGTCCATCGGCCAGAAGATCAAGCAGCTCTTCGGCCGGATCAAGCGGCACGAGGACGAGGTGGGCTTCACGCAGGTCGATCCCACGGAGTTCGTGCCGAACTACGCGGCCATGTAGAGAAACAAAGAACTCTTTGTATCGGCAGGGCTTGCCCTGCGGGAGCCTCTCATCCCCCGCCCGTGAGCAGGCACAGCGAAGAGCCCGCAGAGCCGATACTCATCGGCCGCAACGACCTCATCCCGCGCCGCGAAGCGCCCCCCCTCCAGTCACCATTCACCTTCTTGATGGTTGACTTTTGGCCGCCCGAGGGAGAAGGAGACGTGCCCAACCGCCCGCCGCAAAGCTCTTCGCCGACGAGAACTCCAATCTGAACAAAATATCTGCGAAACGGCCCCGCCGACCCTTCGGGAAACCTGAAAGAGGGCGGTTTTGATAGCATCCAGACCCCCCTTCGCAAGCATCGTACGACATAGGACCGGCCATTCTGCCCCTCGGAACGACGAGAAAACGCCCTACTCGATCGGCTCCGGCCGGAGCTTCGTGACCACCTTCCGAAAACGCGAGGGATCGAACGCTGACAGGAGCGAGGCGGCGACGGGGCTGTCGGTCTTCTCGCGGTGCTCCTCGACCAGCGACCGGACGAGCGCCACGTCCTCGTCGTCCAGCGACAGGGCATGGACGTACTTGTCGTTCAGCATCCGCTCGTCGAGATCCAGGAGGTAGACCGCGCCGCCCGTCATGCCCGCGCCGAGGTTCCGACGCACCGGGCCGAGGACGACCGCCCGCCCGCCCGTCATGTACTGGAAGCCGTTCGCCGCGACGCCCTCGACCACGATGGTCGGACCGCCGCCCTCGTGGTTCTTCCGCAGGCAGATGCCGAACCGGTTGCCCGCCGCGCCCGCGATGAAGGCCCGGCCACCGCGTGCGCCGTAGCCGAATGCATTGCCCACGAGCGTCGCCTTCGACACGCTGGACGCGGGACGAACGACCAACTCGCCGCCGTAGGCGGCGGTGAAGCACGAGTCGGCGACGACGCCGATCAGGCTGAACCTCATCCCCTCGACCGCGTAGGCGGCGTAGAAGTGCCCCGCCGCCCCGGAATGAAGGAACTCGACCGAGCCCGCGCGAAGGCCGAGATCGCCCTTCGCGCGGGCGATCACGCCCGCCGCGCGAACGCCTAGACACCGGTTGTCGTGGTCCAACGCACGATCGATGGAGACCGCCTCGCCCGCTAGAGCCCGCTCGGACGCGTTCCGCTCCTCGTCGCGGGGCAGGTGGTTCGAGACGCAGGCCCTCCGGCGCAGGGAGTCGGCGGGCGGGACGTTGAGGAGGCTGGAGACGTCCACGTGCGCCGCCTTGCCCTCCAGGCCCGGCTTCTTCTCCAGGAGGTCGCGGCGGCCGATCACCTCGTCGAGCGAGCGGATGCCCGCTGCCGCCATGCGCTCGCGGACGTCCTGGGCGACGAACAGCAGGAAGCGGACGATCTGCTTCGAGTCGCCGGTGAACTTGGCGACGAGCGCCGGGTCTTGGGTCGCGATGCCGGGTGCGCAGCCGAGACGGCGCTTGCCGGTGGGATCCTTCGGATCGGGACCCGCGAGGTGGCACTTGCGGAGCATCGAACAGCCGATCGCCATGAGGAGGCTCGTCCCGAAACCGACGCGGTCCGCCCCGAGGAGCACGAGCTTGAGGAACTGCTCGCCGTTCTGGACGCCGCCGTCGACGCTCAGCTCGATCTCATCCCGAAGCCCCTCCTCGATGAGGCGGTCCTGGACTCGCGGGAGGACGGCGGCGACGGGGACCCCCGCGTGCTTCTGGTCGACCCGCTTGGCCGCGCCGGTGCCGCCGCATCCGTCGGAGATGTGGAGCCGGTTCGCGCCCGCGTTGACGCCGCCGACCACGACGGCCTCGATGCCGTGGGTCGCGACGTACTTCAGGGCGCAGTTCACGTCCGGGTTGAGGGTGCGCCAGCTCTCGACCATGAGCTTGACGTCCTCGATGGAGTAGAGGTTGTGGTTGACCGGCGGAGAAACGAGCTCGAAGCCGGGCTCGCAGCCGCGCCGCGCGGCGACGGTCGCGGTGACCTTCTTCGCGGGCACCTGCCCGCCCTTGCCGGGCTTGGCGCCCTGCGCGAACTTGACCTCGACCTCGGCGGCGCTCGCGGCGGTCGCAGGGGTGATCGTGAAGCGCCCACCCGCGTACTGGATCGAGCGGTTGCCGTCGGCCTTGCCGATGCGCGACTTGTCGAAGCCGCCCTCGCCGGAGTTGGCGATTGGGCCGATGCCGAACGGCAGGTCGTCTCCCAGCGCCATGAGGCACAGGCGGCGCAGGGTGTTGAACGCCTTGGCGACCGCCCGGTGGGCGGGTTCGCTGAGGGCGCCCTCGCTCATGCCGGGCGCCATGAAGCGCCACGCGATTCGGGCGACCGACTCGACCTCGTCGAGCGGGATCGCGTCGCCGGGCTTCACGCGCAGAACGTCGAGCGGCGTGATCGCGCGGCGGTCGGAGACGAGGTCGGCGTACGCCCGGTAGGCCTCCCACGAGCCGGGGGTCGCGCCGTGGATCTTCTTCGCGTAGCCGCTGGTGAGCTGGATCGCGCGAACGATGTTCGCGTCGTTGAAGTGGGGGCGCCCCTCCTTGCTCTGGCGGAACTCGCCCGCATCCGGAAGCTGGGGTGGGGGAGGCCCGCCCGCGCCGACCGCGACCCGCGCGTAAGCCTTGGCGTGGAGCCACGCCCACTCCTCGTTCAGGGTCTCGGGACCGACGCCGCCGAGGTGGACGGGCACGTTCGGGAACTCGCGCTCCACGAACTCGCGGTCGAGGCCGATCGCCTCGACCAGCGCCGCGCCGCAGTAGGCCGAGGAGGGCGTGACGCCGACCATCGACATGACCTCCAGGAATCCGCCGCGCAGCCCAGTGAGGTACGTCTTCTCGGCTTCTCCCGCCGTGGCGCTTCCGAGCCACGGCTGAACGGCGTCCGCGCCCATCGAGACGAGCAACGCACAGGGCTGGATGTCCCACACGCCCGCCTCGGCGACGATCCCGACACGGTGGCGGACGCCACGAGCCGCGAGTCGGGCATGAAGGCGGCTCGTGGCACGCAGGACGCTGGCCGCGATCCGCGTCGGGCCAACGCTGCGGTCGCTCAGGACGACGACCGACTTGCCCCCGGCGCGGGCCTCCGCCTCGTCGACGATGCGGTCGAGCGCCGCCTCGGGCTCTTCCTCGAAACCGAAGGTGAGGTCGATGACCGCTGCTTCCGGGCGCTCTTTCAGGAAGGCGGCCTGACCCGCCGAGAGGATGCGCGAGTCGAGGCGGAACAGTGCCCCCCCCGCCGGACTCCAGAGCCCCCCGCGGTCGCCGAGCCATCCGCCCTCGTCGAAAACCCACTCGTCGCGGATCGGATCGACGGGCGGCGAGGTCTCCTGGGCGAAGCGGAGGGCGAAGTAGTCTTCAAGGCGACGCGGAAGCACGTCGAGAAGCGCCGAGGGCGGGGTATCGTCGCCCATCGATCCGAGCGCGGCCTTGCCCTGGAGTATCAGCGGCTCCATGACGACCTCTAGGTCCTCCTTCGTCATCCCGAAGGCGAGTTGCAGACTCGCCAAGTCCTCAACCGGCTCGATGTCCGCCTCGCCGATCGTCTCGGAGGCGGGCGCCTCGTCGGGATCGATGGCGACGAGGGCGGCGCACTCTTCGTCGAACATCATCGAGCCGTCGTGCAGGCGCAGCACGAAAGCGTCGCCCGGACCGAGGCAGCGCTGGACGGTGGGCGTACGGCCCATCAGCGGCTCGATCATCTCCGAACCGGCGAACACGATCTCGTCGTCCGCCCACAGCCAGAGGGGGCGAAGGCCATTGCGGTCGAGGTGGGCGACCGCGTCGGAGCCGTCGCAGGCGACGATCGCGGCGGGGCCGTCGCACGCGCCGAGGACCACGCCCATCTGTCGGTAGAAGGCGTCGAGACCCTTGTGCTCCGTCTTGCCCTGGCGGCTCTCGGGCAGGAGACCGAGGATCGCCTGGGGAAGGGTCATGCCGCCCGCGATGAGGGCGATGGCCATATCGTCGAGGTTCGCGGTGTCGGAACCCTGCGACGAGATGACGCTGCGGACGTGGGACGCAATCGTGCCGAGCGAAGGATGCCACTCGGCGAGCAGGCGGATCAGATCCTGGCCGATCGCCTCCATCCAGGCGACGTTGCCGCGGATCGTGGTGATCTCGCCGTTGTGGGCGAGGCCCCAGAACGGCTGGGCGCGCATCCAGGCGGTCGAGGTGTTCGTGCAGTAGCGCGAGTGGAAGAGGAGGAACCGGCTGGACACCGCATCGTCACGCAGGTCGGGGTAGAGCTCGTCGATCTTCGACAGCTCCGCGAGGCCCTTGTAGACCACCGTCCGGTTCGAGAGGGAGACGAGCGAAAACTCCTCGCCCATCGGGCCGCCGAGCTCGGAGTTCAGCGCGAGACGCAGGAGGTAGCGGCAGGCGAACCAGCCCGACTCGCTCATGCCGTCGGGCCGCTTGAAGAGGGCCTGTCGAACCACCGGCAGGGTACGCAGCGCGGGCGAACCGGGCGCGAGGGCGCGCGGATCGATGGGCACCTCGGCCCACTGGAGCACGTCCGCGCCCGCGATCCGGGCGAGCCGCTCCACATGCTCGACGCAGTGCGCGCGGTGGCCCGGATCGTACGGGAAGAAGAACATTCCCAATGCGACGTCCCGCTGGGCGATAAGGCGCAGGTGCCGAGGGAAGCGATCGACGAGCAGCCCCCAGGGAATGTCGATCTGTACGCCCGCGCCGTGGCCGGGCGCGCCGCGATGGTCGAAATCCTTCGTCATCCGCAGGCCGAGCTCGACCACGGAACGGTCGGCGGTGCCCTTGCGGGTCGCGAGGAAGCCGATGCCGCAGGCGGCCGCCTCTAGGATCGTTTTGCCGTTGCGCTGGACCGAGTACATGGCGGGGAAATCTCTCTACGCCGCGCCATCGCCGCGGGGTCCCGGCCACTAGCCGGATCGGGAGATTACTCTAACCCGCGTCCGGGTTCCCCGCCAACTCAAAGAAGCTTCGCTTGTGAGGCGGGACGAGTCCTACGCCTCACGTTCGATCTTCCTGGAGCGGCGTGACCCTTCACGCTCTTCGGACAAGGCAATCCTCGGAGCGTGGGGGGGCACGCCGCTACGAGGGATCATCTCGCGAACAGCGTCGGCAGTCCGCCGGTGTGCCAGAACAGGACCTTGCCCGTCAACGCCCGCCGCTCCGCAAGGGCGAGGAGCCCCGCGAACGCCTTGCCGGAGTAGATGGGGTCGAGGAAGATCCCCTCGGTGCGCGCCAGACGCTCGATCGCCCCGTCTCCTTCGGCGGAGGGCACGCCGTAGCCGGGACCCACGAAGTCGAGATTCAAACGATAGTCGTCCGGACTTAGGGTGTGGGGAAGAGAGAGCAGGTCGCGGAGGCCGAAGCCCAACGCCGCGAAGTCTTCCGCAATCTCCGGCTCGGGATCGGCGCAGATGCCCAGCACCTTCGTCCCCGTGCCGTGAAACGCGGTGGCCAAGCCGGTCTGGGTCGAGCCGCTGGAGGAGGCGGTCACGATCCAGTCGAAGTCGTCGGGGATCTCCCGCGCCGCCTCGTAGAACGCGAACGCGCCGAGCGGCGACGAACCGCCGATCGGCACTCGGTAGACGCGCCGTCCCGCCGCCTCCTCGACGAGCGCCAGCATCTCGGCGTGGCGGTACAGCTCCTCCCACTCGCCGTCGGGAAAGTGGCGGAGTTCCACGCCGAGCATCTCGTCCAACACGATGTTGCCTCCGCCAGAACTCAGGCCCCTCACCCCCAGCCCCTCTCCCCCGGAGGGGAGAGGGGCGTTTTCGTACGGCAGCTCCATCACCGCCGCCACGCACCGCAGGCCCGCGACGGCGCAGGCCGCGCCAAGCTGCCGGATGAAGTTCGACTGCGCCGCTCCGCACGTCGCCACCACCTCCGCACCGGCGGCCAGCGCCTCGGCCAGCAGGTACTCCAGCTTACGCCCCTTGTTGCCGCCCATCGCGAAGCCCGTTAGGTCGTCGCGCTTGATCCAGAGATCGATCCCCAGCTCCGCCGATACCCGGTCGAGCCGGTGAAGGGGAGTCGGCAGGATGCAGAGGGGGACCTTTTCTGGGATCGCCACGCCGGGAGTCTACAATGAACGCATGGCAGACGCGGCCAGGAAGGTCGGAATCGGGGTCGGCGCGATGGTCGTCGTGGGGGCCGTCGTGCTCTTCGCGACGCCGTTCGGCAAGGGCGTCCGCGACATCTGGGGCTCCGGCGCGGTGCAGGCGGCGGTCGCCGAACACCAGGACCTGACCTACGTCGACAAGAGCTCCGACGAGAACCTCGCGTCGTTCTCGACCGCCCTCAAGCTCTACCAGTCGAGCGAGGGCCAATACCCGGATGCCGACAAATGGATGGACGCGATCCTCCCGCGCATGATCCTGAACAACCTCCCGAAGCAGGAGGCGGAGAAGAAGCTCACCCGCCCCGGACTGCCGCCCGGTGGCTACGGCTACGCGATCAACGCCGCCGCCGCAGGGAAGTACGTGGGCGATCTTCCGAAGGGCACCATTCTCGTCTACGAGTCCACTGCCACGGCTAGAAACGCCCACGGCGATCCGAAAGAGGACGGCAAGCCCGGTGGCCGGGGCGTGAGCATCGAGGGCACGCCCGTGGCGCTCTAAGGCAAAGCTGGCCGGCACTCCACCTGCGCCCCAGTCTCCTACATCGGTGGCTTCTTTCGGAACCCCGCGCCGTGGCGCAGGCATCCGTGCCCGCGAAAAGAGCACCCGACCGGCCTTCGCTCCCAGAAGTGACTTCTGATGCGGAAGGCTTGCAAGCCCAATCCCGCAACGGGCGGTGTGGTCGATTCCTACGGCCAGTTCCAGGTCGCCAGCTCTCCTGCGGGACACCGGACCCTTCCGAGCCGACCGCCCGGCGCACCCGGGTCGTCGCCTCATGCGCGGCGGCGACGGCCCCACCCTGCTGAACGCTCACCGATCCCGCCTTACGGGAGCCCGTCGCGCTCGAACGGAGGATCCTCGAACTCAAGGCCATGCGGACGCCGGAGATGAACCGCCTGGAGCCGCCGCCCCCCAGCGGTTTCGATTGGGCTGTTGCCCGCTCGCAGGCTCGATGGATCCCAAGTGCCTTCGTGCGCACACTGTGTCCTGGTGTTTCCCTTTGGACATCTGTCTGAAGCAGGTATGCCCCCTAGGCTTAGAGCGTCTCACAAAACTCTGGCTCCCCTCTCCCCTCCGGGGGAGAGGAGGGTCCGCCGAGGGATGCGCTCCGGC
>CAXTOO010000025.1:0-17857 GCA_964245875.1 uncultured Fimbriimonas sp.
ACGGTTCGGGCGGGCAACCTCACCGTCGGTCCCCTCATCTGTTTCGAGGGCCTTTTCCCGGACCTCGGCCTGCGGCAGGCGCGCGCGGGCGCGGACGTGCTCGCGGTGATGAGCATCGACGACTGGTTTGCCCCCGTCGCGCGGGAGCGGCTCGCGCGGGCGGCGCAGTGGCGGGCGGTCGAAGCCGGACTGCCGCTCGTGCGCGCGGGTTCGCTTGGCCGCACGATGATCGTCTCGCCCACGGGCGAGGTCCTCGCCGACGCGCCCTACGGCGGTCGGCGGCTGGTGGTCTCGAAGGTTCCCCGTGGGCGAGGGCCGTTCCCGCTCGTCTGGCTTTTCCCGGCGCTTGCGCTGGGGTCGCTGGTCGTCGTTCCGGTGCTCGCGACGAAGAGGAAACGTGGAGCATTGTAGCCGCATCCTCCGTGGGTGCGTGAACGCTCCGGCTCTACGCCAGCACGAACCATCTGGCGACTATAGGGGGGATGGCCCATACTTAATCCATGGCAAAACTGCGCCTGGGCGACCCGATCAACGGCACCGTGGGGAAGGCCCTCGGCGGGCGGCGCCACGCGATCGAGTCCAAGGACGCGCCCAACGGCTGGAGCGTCGAGCTCCACACGAAGGAGCCCGTCGAGCCAGGAATGCACACGACGTTCTGGGTGTCGCGCATCGTGCCGATCAAGTCCAGCCTCGTCGTCCGCGCCGGCGACTACGGCCGCCTGCCGATCTCCGAGGCGATGGGCGCGCGCTACGCCAAGGCCATCGACGCGCTTTTGCTGGACCAACTCGACGGCGACACCCTCGCCGACCTGCGCGGCATGGCCGCGCGGATCGACGCGCAGGACTCGGCCGACTGGCTCACCGTGTGGCGGCTGCTCGGCGAGCCGGAGGCGGGGCCGCTCAAGGAGCTGATCAACGCCCTGACCGAGCTTCGCGAGGCGCGCAAGACCGACCCCGAGCGGGCCAAGGCGATCCGCGAGACCGTCGTCGAGCTCTGGGGCACGCGCCTCCAGGACGCCTCCCGCCGCCTCGAGTAGGACTTTTGCCCCGATCGTCTCAAAACAGGAACCATTCTTGCGCTTGAACGCGCTAGAAACGGTGATGCCCCGAAATCGTTTCGACCCGATCCCTTCGGCGGCGCGGAATCTCCACACCGTCCTGGAGATCACGGACCACGTGTCCCCTCGTCTCCGGCCCGACGCCGCCCACATGGTGAAGGGCCTCTTCGACCTGCTCGCCTGGAGCGACGGCGAACTCGACCCACGCGAGATCGCGCTCCTCGACCGCCTCTGCGAGGAGGTTCCGGACTTCCGCGACCTCTGCGACCTTCACGACACCTACGAGCCGACCGACCCGACGTTCGGCGAGATCCCGCGCCTCCTCACCGCCGTGCTGGAGCACGACCGCCGCACCGGCGAGCGGCTCGCCCCCATGCTCGTCGCCGAGCTGGAGGCGATGGGCTACGCCATCATCGGCGCGAGCGGCATCCCCGTCGACATCGCCAAGTCCGAGCTTCGCACCTACGTCGGCGAGCTCCGCTCCCTCACCCGCCAACTCGCGACCGCCCCGTCCGTCGCCCTCCTCTGAATCGCAAAGACGCAATCATTCGCCGAAGCGGCCCGCCGAGAACGTTCTCGGCGGGCCGCTTCGATGTTACAAGGGCGATCGCGTGAACCGCACCGGGTGCCGACCCGCGAGCGACCGTGCCTCCAAATTCGACACCTCCGCGGTCGTCGCCACCCGGAAGACCCCCGCCTGCGGCACGGTCACGAAGTCCTCGTCGAACGGTTCCGTCGCGCCGTCGACGGTGAGCCAGAGGTCCACGAGCGGCGTCGCCGTCCGGATGTCGAGGTACCCGTCGCCCGCCGTCGAGACGAGCAGCTCTGCCGGGGCCGCGAGCCGCGCCGACTTCGGCTCGCTCAAGAGCCGCCACGTCCGGTCGCCCGCCCACTCGGCCACGATCAGCACGTCCGGCGCGGGCAGCGCCCCGACGTTCGCCTCCAGCACCGTGCCGCGCGCGTCCGACTCCATGATCGCCTCCGCCGACCATTCCTGGAGCACCTCGCCCGTCGTCAGGTGGATCGCGCGGAGCCGAACGACGTCCGCGACCGCTTCGAGACCGTCGTTGAACGCCACCAGCGTGATCCGCTCGTCGTCCTTCACGATCTGCACCCCGTGGTCGGCGTAGAGCCGCGTCGACTCGTAGCCCAGCGCCTTCCGATGGCCCAGGGAGTCGACCATCGCCCAGCTCTGCACCGGCCAGCAATCGTTCACCTGCCAGATCAAAGAACCGCGGCAGAACTCCGAACGGCGGTAATGCTCCACGCCGTATCGCAGCGCGTCGCGCTGGTTCAGCTGCGAATAGTACGTCCAGTCCTCGATCGTCTTCGAGGCCGGATAGTGCAGCTCGACGTAGCCGACGAAGGTCTCGTAGCCCTTCATCGTCTTGTCGTGCCACCGCGCCACCGGCGAGCGGAACGGATCGCTCGGCTCGACCCCGACGGAACGCCACGCCGCTAGCCCCGGCGCCGCCGCGAAGCCGTACTCCGACGAGAACCGCCCCTTCGAGTCCGTGTAGTGCCGCCAGTCGCCCCGCCCGTGCCACACGTCCCAGTTGTGCTGGTCGCCCCAGAGGTCGGCGTTCGGCCCGCGCCGCTTCGCGTCCTCGGCCTTCTCTTCCGACGGCGTGCCGATGGGCGACGACGGGATGTACGAACGCCCCTCGTCCAGCTCGTCCACGATCTCCGGCAAGGTGTTGTCGTAGAGGTTCAGCCCGTAGTAGCGGCCTGGTGTCTCCGCAGGCGGCGCCCAGCCGTTGTAGAACATCTCGTGGTTCTCGTTGTTGCCGCACCAAAGGGCGAGGCACGGATGGTTGCGCAGCCGCTTGATGTTCGCCGCCGCCTCCGCGCGGATCTTCGCCTGCGCCTCGTCGCCGTCCGGGTAGTAGGCGCAGGCGAAGGGGAAGTCCTGCCACACGAGCAGCCCCATCTCGTCGCAGAGGTCGTAGAAGTCGTCCGACTCGTACAGCCCGCCGCCCCACACGCGCAGCATGTTGAAGCCCATCTTCTTGCACTGCTCCAGCCCTTTGCGCAGCTTCGCGCGGGTGATCCGGGCGGGGAAGTTGTCGTCCGGGATCCAGTTCGCGCCCCGCGCCCAGATCCTTCGGCCGTTCAGCTCGAACTCGAACGACTCGCCGAACTCGTCCTCCTGCCGCAGCAGCCGCACCGAGCCCACGTCGCAGCGCGTGGTTTTCAGGTCAAGGACTGCCCCCTCACCCCCATCCACCTGGGGCGCGCCGGAGCGCATCCCTCGGTGGACCCCCCTCTCCCCCGGAGGGGAGAGGGGGTCGGAAAGAACCGCCGCGATCATCGCCGCCGCGCCCGCCGCGTTCGGCTCGTCGTCCAGGAGCGTCGTGTGCGCCGTCCAGTCCGCGTCCTCGCCCGCCGCCTCGATCGCCGCCTCCAGCCGCTCGGCCACCGCGTAGGGCACCACGACCGTCACCAGCTCCAGCCGCGACGCCTCGGGGTCGTCCGGCGTCCAGGCCAGAACCCCGCCCTCCTCCTCTTCCTCCCCGGCCAGCGACGCCACGCCGTCGGGCGTGAGGAACGGTGGCCCGTCGAAGTCCAGCATCGTGTGCAGGGCCACGCCCTCGCCCTCGATCTCGCTCGCGATCTCCAGGTCCCAGCCGCCTTCGCCATCCGGCGTCCGGAAGACGTGAACGTCCTTCAGCCGCGCCGCGAACTCCAAAAGCTCGACCGTCTGCCACACGCCGCACGACACGAGCCGCGGACCCCAGTCCCAGCCGTACGCGTACTGCGCCTTCCGAACGAACGACCGCTCGTCGAACCGCTGCACCGCGTCCGCGATCCCCTCCGCCGCGAAGTACGCCGCCCGCCGCTCCAGGCCGACCGCGATCGCGCTGCGGAAGTCGATCCGCAGGTCGTTCTCCGCCTGCAAGAGATGGGTCACGTCCACTTCAAGCGGCACGAACATGTTGTCGTGCGTCGCGATCTCCTCCCCGTTCAGCCTCACCGAGCACACCGTATCGAGACCGTTGAACCGTAGCACCCGCCGGGGCGCTTGAGGCTTCGCGGTCCAGGCGAAGGTCGTGCGGTACGACCAGTCCTTCTCGTCGACCCACTGGACGCCGTACTCCTGCATCCCGACGAACGGATCGGGAATGATCCCGTTCGCCATGAGGTCCAGATGGACGTGGCCCGGCACCTGCGCGGGCAGCCACTCGGTCTTGCAGTAGCCGACCTTCTTTCCTTCCAAATCGGTCTGGACGAACTCCCATCCGTCGGCGAGCGGGGTGCGGAGCATAGGGGAGAGGATACCGGGACCGGCTCCCCTCCCCATTTTTCCATGGGGCAGGGGTCGCGACGTTTGAGAGGGCAGAGCGCGAGGAAGATGAGGAGGGGTTGGGGGTGGAGCACAACGCCGGTGGCATGCTCCGCTCTCCCCCCAACCCCCTCTCATCGCCCGACGGTACAAGGCAGAAGACGAAGATCTATCCTCGCGGCGACGAGAGGGGGAGCCGGACTACCAGCCCATCGAACCCGGCCCGCCCTTGAAGGGGCCGACGATCTCGGGCGTGATCCAGCCGCCGTAGAAGCCGCCGGGCTGGGGCGTCACCGTCTCGCCGCCGACCGTCGCCCGGTCGAGCGGACCCGCGTAGAGCGCGACGTACCCGGCGATGGGCGCGAAGGCGGCGGTCGGACGGGGGTACCGCCACGCGATCTTCTCTGCCCGTCGGGAACCGACGACGAGGTCGAGGTACTCCGCCATGCCCTTCCACTCGCAGAACGAGCCGCCCGACGCGGGGCGCAGGAGCTCCATCCGGATCTCCTCCGGCGGCAGGTAGTAGACCGGCGGGTGGCTCGTCTCCAGGACGCGGTACGCGCCGGTCGTGCTCACGATCCGCTCCCCCGCGAACCACGCCTCTACGGGCTTCTCGACCCTCTCAAGGCGCGGCGGGCGGGGATAGCTCCAAACGGACTCCTGGCCTTCGACGATGGGGAGCGGAACGGGTCGCATAGAGGGTTCTACGAATTGGGTCGTAGACGGACGCCTTCGAACCGCACGCGCACGCGGGGAGCCTTCCACAGCCGCCACGCCACCGCACGCTCGGGGTGGGCCATCGAGATCCGGAAGGTCGGTCCCTCCTCATCGTAGCCGAACGACTCGGGCGACCCGCCGTGCGCGTCCACCGGGGAGACCCCGTACCAGAAGCGCGACGGGTCCATCGGGACGTGCGGCGTGACGCGGAGCTGCGCGTAGCTCGCCGTCGGCCGGGCGTCGACGCTCTTGACCGCCACCGTCGCCTGACCGCGCTTCGCGCCCAAGGGCAAGGGCGGCCCGGCGTCGTCGATGTCGAGCTTCAGATCCACGTCCAAGCCGGTCGCCGACAGAGCCTGCGGCACGACCGTCCGCACCCACACGAGGTGGCTCCCCGGCTCTTCGCGCAGCAGACTGAGGGAAGAGCGCGCGAACGTCGCTCCGGGGTGGTCGGGGCGGACCTGGACGGTCGGGACCCGGGTAGCCGAGCCCCGGACGCGGACGGCGAACAGCACCGCCCGCATCCCGGTCGGCACCGTGCCGTCGTAGTTGCCGACCCCTTCGACGCCGCCCTTCGATCCATCCGGGCGCCAGGGATCGCTCGTGCCGTCGGGACTCCAGACCCCCGCGAGCTCGACGCTGCGGCCCTTCGCGAGAGGAACGGGGTTCGGCGCCACGCTCGGGCGAAGGCGCACGTTGGGAAACGACGCATGGACGATGGGACGGGACTCGACGGCCAACCGCCCGAGGGGCGTCCCCTTCGGCACCAAGCCATCGATCCGGCCCTCGCCGAACCCGATGTCGTCCGCCTCTTGGAGCGTCCGCCCCTTCGAGTCCTTGACGACCAGCCGATACGAGCGGCCCGCGGAGAAGTCGGCGGGCCTCGCCTCCACGTGCTGGACCGGGATGCGGCGTCCCTCCGCCTCGACGTCCTCGTGCGCATCGACCGTCATCGGCCAAGGCGCGGGCTCCCGCCGCCAAGGACCCGCGGGAAACTGCGCCTCGAGATCGACGAGGTCCAGGGAAACGGGCACGTCGCAGTGGACGGCGAACAGCGCCCCGACGCCGGGGACCGTCTTCGAGGCCGAGCCGGCCGGCTGGAGGATGTCCCCGCCTTTTCGGGACAGGGTGAACTGCGTGGGATCGACGCTCGTCTCGGACGAGACGAACAGGAACTGAAGGCGGCGCATCCCCGGCGGCGGCGCGAAAAATCCCTGCGGCAGACGCAGGAGCGTCCGCATCAGGAGCGCCTCGTCCCTCGCGGCGAGCGGCCCTCCCGAGGGGGAGCGCATCGCAACGGACGTCGTGGAAGGCTCGCGGATCGCGAGGAGCCTCAACGATCCGCCGCCGGGCAGAGCGGCCTTCGGGGACGACGCTCCCTTCTGAATGCCGGTGGCAGCGGCCTTCGACGCGAGCGCGATGCCCCCGATCACGACGCCGGTTGCGAGCATCGCTGCGGTGTAGGCCACCGCACATTGGCGCGAGGGTCCACGCCGGTCGCGACCTGAGGCGAGAATCGCCGCCACGCGATCCGCGACGCCGCCCCGGCGGGCCATCGCGAGGGCGGGGCCGGTGGGGCCGACCTTCGCGGCGACGGCGAGCAGCTCGCGGGCGTAGGCGCTGGGCGCGACGCCCTGCGCGAGCACGGCGTCGTCGGCGGCGGCCTCGGCGGCGTCGCGCAGGAGGCGGGCGAGGAGCCACGCGAGGGGGTTCGGCCATTGGACGGCGGCGAAAAGGCCCGCGAGGGTCTGCCAGTGCCAGTCGCGGCGCGCGACGTGCGCCCGCTCGTGCAGGATCGCGGCCTGGAGCCGCGCCTCGGGCCACTCGGCCACTTCGAGGGGAACGAGGATCGTGCGCCCGTAGGTCGCGGGCACGGCGATGGCCGCGCGATACACATCCGGTTCGTCGGTGCGCGTCGCCGCGTGTCGGAGGCGGCGGAGCCGCGCGACGCCGGCGGCCCAGCGCAACAGGAGGAACCCGATCCCGGCGGACCAGACGAAAAGCGGGAGGGGCGTGGGGACCATCCGCGTGCTGAAGGGCGTCGCGCGCTGGAGGCCGAGCGTCGCGCGGCCCCTCGGGTCGGGCTGCCTCCCGGACTCCCCTTCCGCGAGGGGCGTCGGACTCTGGAACGTCGCGGGCACTCTCGGGACGCTGGGCGCGGGGGCAGGCGGCGCCAGGGGAACCTCCAGGCGCGGCGCGAACGACGCGAGGGCCGGAAGGGCGCAAGCGACGGCGAGGGTCAGGCGCAGCACGAGGTTCCGCAGGGCGGCGGAGCGGCCCCGGAGCGCGAGGGCGAGCAGCAGCCCGACCGCGATCACCCCCGACGCCCGCAGGGACCAGAGGAGGAGGACGCTCACCGTCCCGCCTCCACGGCCCGATCCACCATCTGCTGCAACTCGGCCAGCTCCTCGGGCGTGAGGCGGTCGCGCTCCTCGTCCAAGAGGGTCGACACGACCGCCGTGACCGAGCCGCCGAAGAAGCTCGCCAGAAGGCGGTGCAGCTCGCCACGGGCGACGGCCTCTCGGGGCCGCACGGGGCGGTAGACGAAACGACCTTCCTCTTCGACGTGGGCGAGGTGGCCCTTTGCCTCCAGGGTCCGCAGGTGGGTGCGGACGGTGGAGTTGGAGAGGTTGCCGGGGGGCAGGGCCGCTTCCAGGTCTGCGGCGGTGACCGCGCCCCGGGCATAGGCGAGGTCCATGACCTGCGCCTCGCGCTTGCTGAGCTTCTCGGACGTCTTCATGGCGGTGCGTTAGAATTCTAACACATAAATCGACGGTCGGCGCTAATTTTTTAACATCGTGTCCTGGCCCTATAATCCTTTCGATGTCGCCGCTCGCCCTTCTCGCCTTGGTCTCGCCCGACCTCCCGACGCTCGTCGCGCGCTACACCGAGGATCGCGAACTGATCGAGCGGGCCTACCCGATCCCCGGCTCGGCGGCGCGGGCGGCGAGGCTGCGCGCCTTCTACGCAGAAACCAGGCGGGCGGTGGACGCGCTGGAGTTCGCGAAGCTGCCGCGGGAGGACCAGGTCGACGTCGTGATGCTGTGCGACGACCTGCGCCGCCGGACGCGGGACATCGACCAGCAAGCCGCGTACGACCGCGACACCGCGCCCCTGCTGCCGTTCGCCGAGGAGGCGCGAGGCTTTGAAGAGAGAAGACTGAGCCTCCAAACCATCGACCCGAAGGGCGCGGCGGCGCGGCTCGACGCTCTGGCCAAGGCGATCGACGCCTCGACGAAGGGCCTCGGCGAGCGTCTAACGATGAAGTCGCTGGCGGTGACCAACGGCGTCGAGCCCGCGCCCGCGGGAACGCAGACTGCGGTGAGCCGGGCGATGGCGAACCGGGCGGGGCGCGATCTGGGCGACCTGCGGCGGCGGCTGGACCACTGGTTCCGGTTCTACGACGGCTACGATCCGACCTTCTCGTGGTGGTGCAAGGCGCCCTACGCCGCCGTCGTCGCGGCCTTGGACAAGCACGCCGCCTTCGTGCGGGAGCGTTTGGTGGGCATCGCGGCGGACGACCGAACGACCATCGTGGGCTTTCCGATCGGGCGAGAGGCGCTGCTCACGGAGCTTCGGGCCGAGCGGATCGCCTACACGCCCGAGGAGCTGCTGGCGATCGCGGACCGGGAGTACGCATGGTGCCTCGACGAGATGAGGAAGGCGTCGCGCGAGATGGGCTTTGGCGACGACTGGAAGCGGGCCTTGGCGAAGGTGCGCGAGACGTACGTCGAGCCGGGAGAGCAGCCCGGTCTCATCCGCGATCTCGCGCGGGAGGCGGAGGAGTACGTGACGAAGCGCGAACTCGTGACCGTGCCGCCGCTCGCGCGGGAGAGTTGGCGCATGGAGATGCTCTCGCCCGAGCGTCAGCTCGTCAGTCCCTTCTTCCTCGGCGGCGAGGAGATCCTGGTGAGCTATCCCACGGACGCGATGAGCCAGGACCAAAAGCTCACGAGCCTGCGGGCGAACAATCCCCACTTCGCGCGGGCGACGGTGTTCCACGAGCTGATCCCCGGCCACGGACTCCAGGGCTTCATGGCGGCGCGCCACCATCCCTACCGCGCGGCGTTCGGGACGCCGTTCTACTGGGAGGGCAACTCGCTGTACTGGGAGATGCTGCTCTGGGACACGGGCTTCACCCACACGCCCGAGCAGCGGATCGGGGCGCTGTTCTGGCGGATGCACCGCTGCGGACGGGTGCAGTTCAGCCTCGGCTTCCACCTCGGTCGGCTGACGCCCACGCAGTGCGTCGAACTGCTGGTCGAGCGGGTGGGCCACGAGCGGGGCACGGCGGAGGCCGAGGTGCGCCGTTCGCTCTCGGGCGACTACGGGCCGCTGTACCAGATCGCCTACCTGATGGGCGGACTGGAGTTCCGCGCCCTCGGCAAGGAGCTGGTCGACTCGGGACGGATGACGCGCAAGGCCTACGACGACGCGATCCTGCACGAGGGCCAGATTCCCGTCGACCTCATCCGTGCGCTTCTGACCGACGCCCCTCTGACCAAGGACGGCGCGCCGAGCTGGAGGTTCGCGGGTTGATCCTCACCGATGCCCTCGCCGACCGCGTCCACGCCCTCCACGTGGGGAGCCTGCGGGGATTCGCCGAGGACTACGCCTCGGTCCACCCGAACGTGGCCCACCAGGCGATGGGCACGGGGTATGCCCTGGAGGCGGGCGAGGGCTCTCCGGTGACCCAGGTCGTCGGCTACGCCCACCGCTCGCCGGGCGATCCGGCGGAGGTCGAGGCGTTCTTCGCGCCCCGCGTTGCGAACTGGGAGCTTGCGGTGACTCCCTTCACCGATCCCGATACCGTTCGGGCGCTTCTGGCGCACGGCTACCGCTTCGGCGGCTTCGAGAGCGACCTCGCCCAGATCGTTGATGCGCTTCCGCCCTCGCCCTCGCACGAGATCGTTGAGGTCGAGGCGCTCGATCCGTGGCTGGAGACCAGCACCCGCGCTTGGGAGGCGAACGAGGACGAGGCGTGGATGCCCAGCGAGTTCGGGCTCCATGCTTCCAAAACGCCCGCCCGGCGCTATCTCGCCCGCGTCGACGGTGTCCCTGCCGCCGTCGGCATGATGGCCGAGAGGGACGACGCCGTGCTCCTGATGGGCGGCGCGACGCGCGCGCCGTATCGCGGACTCGGACTGCAGTCGGCCCTGCTCGCTCGACGGCTTCGCGACGCCGGACGAGGACGGCTGGCGCTCATGGGCGCGGTGCCCGGCTCCGGATCGTACCGCAACGCGCAGCGCGCCGGCTTCACCCCTCTGTACTCGACGACGACGCTTCTGAGAAGATGAACAAATGTTTACGTGAACCTTCGTGAAGACGTGGCACTTAAAAGGCCCGCGCCTCGTTGAAGGCAGTATGAAGACTCGAACTCTCATCGGCCTCGCCGCTCTCGCCGTCGCCGTTCCCTCCTTTGCCCTCCTTCAGGACGGCGCGAAGATGAACCCGATGGTCGGCGGCGTCGCGATGATGGCGGACAAGGACATCGTGTCCAATGCCGTCAGCTCGCCCGACCACACGACCCTCGTCGCCGAGGTCAAGGCCGCCGGTCTCGTCGACACCCTCCAGGGCGCCGGTCCCTTTACCGTGTTCGCGCCGACGAACGCCGCTTTCAAGCTCCTGCCCGACGGCACGGTAGACACGCTCGTCAAGCCCGAGAGCAAGGACACCCTGACCAAGATCCTCACGTACCACGTCGTCTCCGGCAAGTACGACAGCAAGAAGCTCAAGGCGCTCATCGCCAAGGGCCGCGGTACCGGGACGCTCAAGACCGTTCAGGGCGGCGATCTCACCTTCAAGATGAACGGCCCGATGAACATCGTGGTCGTGGACGCCAACGGCGGCACCGCCTCGATCTCGACCTACGACGTGTACCAGTCGAACGGCGTGATCCAGGTGATCGACAAAGTCCTGATGCCCGGCGGCTAGGGCGCGTCGCTTCAAAGCACCATGCCCGCCCTCGTTCGATAGCGTGAAGCTATCGAACGAGGGCGGGCTTCTTTGCTTTGCCTTTCCCACGGCCAGGGTCCCAGAGATCGACCGGAACCCGGTCGACGAAACTTATGCGTCTTTCGCAAACACCCGCCCTCTCGCGCAACGCCGCGAGAGCACCCGACGCCGACGGGCCGTTGCGTGAGCACGGATTCGGGCGATCTCGATGAGGACGTTCTTGTACACCGTGGATTGACGATTTCGTCAACCCCCTTGTGCTTCTTTGGGTTTCCGCATCGTGAGGGTCGCGCCGGCAAGACCGAGAAGGATCGGGAGCGCGGTGGCGCCGTGGTCCCACGCGAGCGGGCGTTCGCCGGAGAAATAGTAATACCGGTCGCGTTGCGGCATACCGTCGTCGCTGGAGAGGAGGCGTGAGGGCACGAAGCAGAGGCTGAACCAGAGTGACCCGCCCAGGAGCAGTCCGCCGAGGACGGATCGACGAAGGAAGATCGAGAGTCCGAGGAACGGCAGGAGGGTCGCCGCGGCGGTGAGAAGGGCGTTCGGCCCTTTGAGCCAGGGCGGACGCTCGGTGTCCATGGAAGCGTAGGGAGTGTAGAAGGTCCAGCCGCCGTTCGGCGGGGGTTCCAGGGCGATCCAGAGCAGGGCGACGAGGCCGAGCGCGAGGAGCGCGCCGCCGAGGCGACGCCGGGCGTCGGGGAACGCGACGAGCGCGGCGAGGGTGAGGAGAGCCGCGCCGGGCGCGACGATGAACGCCTTGAGGGTGTCCGGCGCGTCCATCGCGAGGTACGCGACCTTGTAGGCGAGGTAGGCGAGGCCCGTTAGGAGGAGGAGAGCGGCGGCTAGTGCCCTCACCCCCTGCCCCCTCTCCCTCAAAAGGGAGAGGGGGTTCCTACTCGGGTGCATCGGCCACCCAGAGACCGTCATACCCTTCCGCCGATTCGGCAAGCTCCTCGTTCACGGGGGCGTCGAAGATCGCCTGCCAGCGCTCCTCGAGCTCCGCCTCGTCGCGGACGATGCGGTCGTAGCTCTCGTCGTAGCACGGCGGGTACCGCTCCTCCGACTTCTTGATGATCGCTCGCCCGACCTTCGTCTTCGCCTTCTCGACGACGTCGCTGAGCTCGTAGGGCCGTCCGGTGGCGGGCGCTTCGCGGACCTTGAACATCAGCTCCGTGCGCTCGGGGAGAACGGCGAGGATCAGGAGGTCCCACTGGCGACCGTCGGGCTTGAGAAGGGCGCGCAGGAGTTCGCGACGCTCGCGCTCGTCGAGGGCGCGGCGATGGCGGAAGGTGGCGTAGTAGGTGACGTCGTCGGCCCGCCAGTGCGGCAGGTGGCCGCGCCACATCTCGAAGTTCTGCCAGCGCATAGGAGATTGTGATGCGCAGGGCTCACACAGTATCTTTCCGGAGCAGGGCAAGCCCTGCCGCTACAAGGTTTGAAATCAGCACGGCCCGCCGACGAGAGTCGGCGGGCCGGGGAGGCCACTCTGGAGAGTGGCGGTCCAGGGGGTTAGGCGGCGACGGCGTCGTAGACGGCGACGCGGCGCTTGTCCTTCGGTCCCTCGAAGGTCACGACGCCCTCGACGAGGGCGAAGAGCGTGAAGTCGCGGCCGATGCCCACGCCGGTGCCGGGGTGGAACTTGGTGCCGCACTGGCGGACGATGATCGCGCCGGCCTTGGCGACCTGGCCCCCGTAGAGCTTGACGCCGCGGTACTTCGGCTTGCTGTCGCGACCGTTGCGCGACGATCCCTGACCTTTCTTGTGTGCCATTTACTTGGAGACCTCGGTGACCTTGATGTGGGTCTGCGGCTGGCGGTGGCCCCAGCGCTTGCGCTCGTTCTTCTTCGCCTTGTAGTTGAAGGCGTCGATCTTCGGCCCCTTGGCTTGGCGGACGATCGTGCCCGTGACCTTCGCGCCCTGCACGAGCGGCGAGCCGACGGTCGTGGCGTCGCCATCGACGAGGAGCAGGACCTCGCCCAGCTCGACGACCGTTCCCGGTTCGCCCTCCAACCTCTCGACGATCATCACGCCGTCCTTCTCCGCCCTGAACTGCTTTCCGCCGGTCTTTACAATCGCGTACATCTTCCGTAACCCTACCCTCTCGGGGCGCAATGAGAAAGTATAGCACGGAGCGGTGGGTGGTGGCTAGGGGGTGGTGAGGAGTGAGGAGAGGGGAGATGGTAGTGAAGGGTGATGGGTGAGAAATGGGTAGTGAGTGGTGACAAGTGGATGGTAGATGAGGAATGGTGGTCGGAGAAAGTGTCTTACGCATCCGTCACTCGTCACCACTCACTCCCCACCATCCACTTCCTTAGTGTCCTCTGAGCCGTGCCACCAAATCGGCGATCTCGGGGTCCATGCGAAGTGGAGGGATTCCACCGTTGAGCGACAGGAGCGGCTGGAGCACGCGGACCACGAGCGGCGCGGGGGCGTTGGGGTCGTGCGGGCGCAAGGCCGCCTCGAGCAGGGGGATGAGCGGCGCGAGCGCGGGGTGTTCCGCGACCTTCCGCCATGCGTCCCAAGCGACGAGCAGCGATTCCAAGAGGCCGCGCTGCTCGGGGGTGAGGCGCAGCGTCATCGCGATGCCGTCGATGTCCGAGGCGTGGTGGGAGAGGCGCGCGAGCCCGGCGGCGTACGCCTCCTCGCCCAGCGCCTCGCGGAGGGCGGCGGTCGCGGCGTTGGACTCGCCCTCCGTCTCCGGGCCTTCCACCCGGTTGCGCCCCGCGCGCTTCGCCTCGTAGAGCGCCACGTCGGCCGCCTTGAGGAGGCCCGGCGCGTCCGGACCCTGCGCCGGGTAGACGGCGCAGCCCGCGCTCACGGTGAGGGGCACCTCGCGCCCGCCCGCGGTGACGAAGGGGCGCGAGGCGATCCGGTCGCGCAGGCGCTCGGCGAGGCCCCGGACGCCCGCCGCGGACGCGCCGGGCACGAGGATGGTGAACTCCTCGCCGCCGTAGCGCGCGGCAAGGTCGTACGGGCGGACGGAGGTGCGCAGCGCCTCGGCGACCTGCCGCAGCACCTCGTCGCCGGCGTCGTGGCCCTCCTGCTCGTTGAAGTCGCGGAAGTGGTCGACGTCGAGCATGATGCAGCCCAGCGCGCCGCCGGTTCGCTCGCACTCGGCGATGCGCCAGTGGAGGAACTCCTGGAGCGCCCGGTGATTCGCAAGGCCGGTGAGGGGGTCGTGCGAGGCGAGCCGCTCAAGGTTCTCGTAGAGCGTCGCGCCGTTCAGGGCGAGGGCGAGGTGCTCCGAGACGGTCTCGTGCAGCTCCGCGTCCTCGTCGAACCGGAGGTCGCCCTCGCGGCCCACGAGCTCGATGACCCCGAGCAGCCGCCCGGAGATCTCCAGGGGAAGCACCCGGACGCCGCCGGGCCGCAGGTAGCAGAAGCGGCCCTCGATCTCCTGGGTGAGGACATGGCCGAGGACGCCCCCCACGACGAAGGGGCGGCGGGTCATCGCGACGAGCTCCGCCGCGCAGCCGGGCGCGCCGTCGACCGCGAGGCGCGCGAGGGCCGCGACGCCCTGGCGGTTGACGCCCACGCTCGCGGCGAGCTCCATCGCCTCGGCCTGGGGCACGAGCCGCCAGAGCAGCACGGCGGCGAGTTCGGCGGTGGAGGCGATCTCGTGGACCGCCGCGACGCAGAGCGGGCCGAGGTTCTGGTTCATGTTGAGCGCCTTGCCCAGCCGCTTGAGGCCCTGGGCGAGGCGTCCCCGCTGCTCGCTGCCGTCCTGCGCCGCCTGCTCTTCGGCGGCGTCGGTCACGAGGAGCCGCCAGCCGCCGCCCGCTTCGGGGGTCGCGAGCACGCGCACGCCGCCGTGGCGGCAGGAGCCGGGCACGTCCGAGAGGATCGTGGCGAAGGGCCCCGTGCGCAGGTCCGTGCCGTCGACCAGCTCGGGCAGGCTCGCGCCGAGGCCCCAGCAGGCGCGCACACGGCCGTCGGGGAGCACGGCGCCGATGCCGACGAGGGTGGGGTCGAGCCCCAGAGAGCGGGTGGGATCGGCGACGTCCACCACGACCCCCGCGCCAAGGGCGAGGGGCAGGCCCTCGGCCGTTTCTCCGGGCGAGAGAAAGCGGGTGCTTCGAGCCTTCGTCAGGCTGGAGCCTCCTAGATCGTGGATAAACTTGTTCACTTAAAGGAAATATCGGCAAAGCCGGTCACGGATCGCATGGCAAAGGGCGTAGCTCTCCTAGAGTTGACGGAAAGTATGGATCGCGGTGTTAAGTTTCTGTGGGCTCTCGTCGTGTCGACGTCGATCCTCTCGGGGTGCGGCGGCGGCGGCTCTCAACCTAAAGCAAAAGGCGTCGGGGTCCTCTCGGTAACGCTCGACGGGGTCGCGGGGACCGCCGCCGGGCCGACAGGAACCGCAGCCGTCCTCGGTGTTTACCGCACCGACGGCACGGAAGTCGATAAGAAGGCTGTCAACCTATCGCCGAGCGCGACCCGTGTCGACTTCACGGGCTTGCCCGCGGGCACGCTCCATCTGCACGTCGGGCTGAGCGCGACGGCGGGCGGAGCGGAGGTCGGCGCGGTCGACACGATGTTCGAGGGCGGCGGCGCCGCCGCCCCGGTGGTCGTCCGAATGCGCGAGACTCCGACCGACGTCGTGATGTCGCCGCCGACCGTCGCCGTCTCGGCGGGCGCCACCAAGCCGATCTACGCCGCCCTTCGCAACAGCGGCGACGGAGCGTACGTCTTCAGCGCGCCGACGGACTGGAGCTGGTCCAGCGACGTGCCGACGGTGGCGACGGTCGGCGCGACGGGCCTGGTGAGCGGCGTGGCGGTCGGCAACGCCACGATCCGGGCGAACTACCTGCCCGTGGCGCTCTCGGGCGCCGCGACGGCCAGCGTGACCGCCAACGGCGTCACGAAGGGCAAGTGGACGATCATGGTGTACATGGACGCGGCGAACGACCTGTACCCGTTCGCGCCGAAGAACATCAACCAGATGGAGTCGATCGCGAACAACCCCGACGTGCGGTTCGTGATCCAGTGGAAGCAGGTGCGGAACGTGGGCGGCAACACGAACCCCTCGTTCAGCGGCACCCGGCGCTACCTCGCGCAGTACGACCCGGCGAGCCTCACCTCGACGGGAAACACCATCAAGTCGGTGCTCGCGCAGGACCTCGGCTCGGGCGTCGACATGGCCGCGCCCGCGGCGCTCGCCGACTTCGTGAGATGGACCAAGAGCAAGTACCCGGCGGACCACTACGCCCTCGTGCTGTGGAGCCACGGCGGCGGCTGGTACTCGGCCCGCTCGAAGGCGTTCCTCGCGCAGCCGGCCCGCGCGATCATCTACGACGAGGAGACGAACAACTACCTTTCGCTCCCCGACGTGCGCAACGCGCTGGACGACGGCGGGCTCGATGTGTTCGCCTACGACGCCTGCCTCATGCAGGGCGCGGAGAACTACATCGAGCTCGCGAGCAAGACGAGCACGATCGTCGCCAGCGAGGACAACGTGCCGGGAACGGGCCTCCCGTACCAGCTCGTGTTCAAGCCGTTCGTGAACGCCCCGGACACGGCTACCGACGCGCTCGCCGCGGGCATGGTCTCGACGTTCGTGAACGAGTATCAGAACTCGGGCGCGGGCTTCCCGATCCAGATGAGCGCGCTGGACACCTCGAAGGTCGGGGAGTTCACCCTGGCCCTCGACGATCTCGGCACGGCGCTCCTGAGCGATCCGGGGGCGGCGACGGCGGTGCCCGCCGTCCGGGACGCCTCCGCGATCATCGAGAAGGGCGAGGGGTACAACTACTACGACCTGACCGGGATCGCGACCTCGCTCGGCTTCCAGCCGAGCCTGAACGCCTCCACGAAGGCGGCCGCCGCGAAGCTGGCCACCGCGATCTCGAACGCCACGCTGGCGACCTCGACCGACACGCCGAGCCTGCGGGGGATGTCGGTGGACTTCGCAAGCTCGGGAACGTTCTCCCGCTACACCGTGGGCTACGGCAACCTGCGGCTGAGCGCACTGACCCACTGGAACGAGTTCCTCGCCAGCGGCACGGCGAATCCGTAAAGAGGGGAGTTCGGGGGAAAGTGAGCTAGGAATTCAGGACGGAAAGGAGGTCAGGAGGGTCCACCCTTCCTCTGGAGCCTGACTCCCTGTCATCCTCTCCCCATGTCCCTCGTCAAGATCTCCGACCTCGACGGCTTCCGCGTCGAACTGCGCCGGGAGCTTCGTCCCCTCGACCACCGCGCCTTCGAGGCGCTGCGCGACCGCGTGGTGGCCGCGCTCGACGCGGACGGGCGTCTCGTCGTGCAGAAGGCCCGGCGGACGGAGAAGCCGGAGGCGCTGCTGGAGGTCGTGTGCGCCTGGACGGGAATCGACCCCGAGCCGCGGGCGGCGGTGGCGGCCTTGAAGGAGGCGTGGCCCTTCGCGGGAGCGCCGCGCGAGGAGGAGCGGCACATGGCCGAGCCGCGGGACGAGACGGCGGTGCTGCTGGCGGCGCTGCGCGAGGGCGAGCGGTACGCGACGGTCAGGGTTCTGGTCGTGCCGTAAGGGGGTGTCGCGCCGATAGATCGTGCGGTGGTTGTCACGCCTTTCGTCTCCACCCCCAACCCCTCCACCTGGGAAGCGACGCCAATCGACTTTGCGTCAGAGTCTTTGCGTCGCCTCCTTCGGCGGACCCTTCATCGCCCGGCGAAAGCCCGCAGAAGCCGGGAGCGCGAGACCGCGGCAACGAGGAGGGGAGCCGGAGCCTAGCAGTAGACGGACTGCTGGAGGGCCTTCTCGTGGGTGGGGTCGATCGCGAGGATGGCGTTGAAGTTGGCGCACGCCTCGTCCTGCATGCCCAGCATCATCTGGGTCATCGCGAGGTCGTACTTCACCTCGAGGTTGCGCGGG
>CAXTOO010000025.1:17867-23576 GCA_964245875.1 uncultured Fimbriimonas sp.
ATCCCCTGCACCGTGCGCGACGGCACGACTTTCAGCACCACGCTCCGCCCGCCGATCAGGTTCGCCGAGCCGGGGAGCACCTGAAGCGTCGTCACGCCGCCCGCGAGGTTGCGCGGGAACTGCGTCGAGAGTCCCCCGAGCTGGGCGAGAGACTCGTCGAACTCGCCCTGGAATCCTTGAATGAGCGCCATCTGGTGGCGGGCGTTCACGTGGTTCGGGGCGATCTGCAGCACTCGCTGGAGAAGCGACTGGGCTTCCGCGTACTGGCCGTTGCACCGGAGCTGGTACGCCTGGTTGTAGAGATCTTCGGGGTTCATCGGACCAGGGGCTGACGCCGCAAGGCGAGTATAGCACGGCCCGTTTGCCCTCGTTAAGAAGGAATGGACGGGCCGGAAGCCTGCGGACGTTCGCGCAATTAACCGGCGTCGTTCACCTGTTGCGTGACGCCCTGGCCGTACTCCTGCCAGAAGGTGATGACGATGTAGCCGATGTAGATCGCGACGACGAGCGCGACCACGACGCCGAACACCTGCCCCAGCTTGACCTGGCGCACCTCGGCCTCGGCGACGTAGAACTCGCTCATCTTGCCGAGCATGCCGTCGAGGTCGCCGGTCGTCTCGCCCGTCGACATCATGTCGAGGACGATGGGCGAGAACGCGCCCGTGGCGCGCAGGGTCTCGGTGACGCCCGCGCCGCCTTCGAGCTTCTCGGGCGCGGGGTGGATCGCGGCGCGCAGGTACTCGTTGCCGCAGGCGTCGGCGGACATCCGGATGGCGGGGGCGATGGGCACGCCGCTCGCGTAGAGGGCGGCGAAGGCGCGGCCGAAGCGGGCCATCGCGACCTGCCGCATGGTGGTGCCGATGTACGGCAGGTTCGCGACGACGGCGTCGTAGTTGTACTTCACGCGCGGGTTGGCGAGGCCCACGCGGGAGAAGAGGAAGAGGAGCACGAGGATCGGGCCGAGGACGACCCAGGTGGCGGGGGTGGTGAGGGGCGAGTGCAGCCCCTTCGCGCCGGGGGCGACGCTCTGGATGATGAGGTTCGCGCCGACGATGATGATCGCGGAGGCGGCGAGCTGGAGCTTGGGATAGAACGTGACCTTCTTGTAGAGCCGTCGCAGCTCGACCTCCTGGTCGAGGTAGTCGGCGATGGTGTGCATCGAGGCGTCGAGGAAGCCGCCGGTCTCGCCCGCGCGCAGGACGGAGAGGACGACGGTGGAGAAGACCTCGGGGTAGCGCTGGAACGCCGCCGACATCGGGCGTCCGGCCTCGACGTGGCCCACGGTTTCGCGCAGCACGGCGGCGAGCTTGGGGCTGCGCGCCTGTCCGGCGAGGGTGTTCAGGGCTTGGCCGATGGGCACGCCGGCGCCCATCATCGTGCCGCCCTGGCGGAAGAAGAACGCGAGGTGGGTCAGGTCGACCCCGCCGACGAGGGGGCCGTAGACGCTGGTCTCGAAGTAGCTCCGCCCCTCGGTCGGCGGCCCGTCGGCAGGGCTCTCGCGGTCAGACGTTTCCACCCGTCGGGGCGAGGGGATGGCCGCGCCCGCGAGGGGGTCGCCCGAGGAGGCCGCGAGGCCCACGCGGGTCACCGTCAGCCCCTTGGCCTGAAGGTCCCGCGCGACGCCGTCGAGCGACGCCCCGAAGAGGAGGCCCGACTCGACGCTCCCGTCGGGCTTGGTGGCTTGGTACTCGAAGGTGGGCATCTAGGTGTCCTTGAACATGGCGTGGAAAAGGCCCTGGTAGAGGCTCTTGTAGAGGAGGCCGACGATCACCGCGACCATCACGCCGAGGATCGGATACAGCACGAACCAGATCCGCGTGTGGGCGGTGGAGTCCTTGCGCTCGAACTCCGCGCCCGTCGCGCGGTGGACGGAGGCGACCGCGCCGGGCACGTCGCCCGCCAGCTCGCCGTTCTCCACCACGTCCACGAGCTGCGGGTCGAGCAGGCCCGTCGCCCGCAGGGCGGTCGAGAGCTTCGTCCCTTCGCGCATTCGGCCTGCCTCCTCGCGGAAGCGGTCGGCGTAGATGAGGTTCGGGCAGGCGTCGGCGGCGAGGAGCATGGCGCGGGCGGGGGCAATGCCCGCGCGGGAAAGCTCGGTGAGCGCCCACGAGGAGCGGGCCAGCGACTCGTCCCGCGCGCGGCCCGAGAGGATCGGCACCAGCAGCACCGCCCGGTGGCGGACGCGCCGCATCCGGGGCATCAGCCACAGCCGCCAGGAGCCGAACACCACGATCCACCAGGGCAGCGCCCACGGCAGGATGTGCACGAGCTGGCTCCAGATGCTCGTGGCGGCGGTCGAGGCGATGGGCAGCGAGCTGTTCGCGTCGGCCTGCCGCTCCATCGAGTCGATGCTGCCGCGGACGAACGCGAGGCCGATCGGCAGGTAGGCCGCGACGAACAGGAACATGATCGTCATCGCCCCGCAGCGCGCGCCGAGCTTGTGGGCGTGCTCGCAGCCGCTCCCCGCCTGGAGACAGGCGTCCGGCACCGCGCCCGACGCCTCGCCCGCGCGGATCGTGCCCACCGCGCCGGTGGGGAAGCAGGCGCAGGTCTCCAGCGCCTCCGCCAAGGACATCCCCGCGCCCACCGCGCCCGAGGCCCACGTCAGCCGCTCGCCCAGCCAAGCCTTGCGCGCCTGCCGCCCGAGCTCCTCCAAAGCGCGGTTCGGCGCGATGCCGCTCCTCAGCAGCCGCCCGAGCGCCTCGAAGAAGAAGAAGCCCGTCTTGTTGCCCGCGTCGCGCGGCTTGAAGGCCTGGACGGCGGCGGACGCCGCCAAGGGCGCCGGCGCGGCGGCCGGGCGGGCCGCCGGAGGACGGGGCGCGGCGGCGGCGGGCGCGCCCGCCGCGCCGAGCTCGCGCACCGACGAGGTCTGGACGCCGCCGCCCAGGAGCAGCCGCCCCGCCTCGTCGGCGGTGGCGGCCTGGATCGTGCCCTGGGTGGGCTTTCCGTGGCGGTCGGTCCCTTGGTAGGAGAAGAAGCGCATCGCGGTGTTCTGCCTTTCGACGGGACGAAGGCCCCGGTCGGTGCGGCCCGTTGGGGTAGTATGATCGTTCCCTGTACGGCGGGTATAGCTCAGGGGTTAGAGCGCCTCACTGTGGCTGAGGAGGCCGTGGGTTCGAGACCCATTATCCGCCCCAAACTTCGACCCGCGCCACGCGGTTGAACCTCGAAGGGATCCGGGTCGTCCCGATAGGGATGGCCCGGACCCTTCTCGTCCTCGCGTTCGCCGCCCTCGCGGCGGGAGCCCGCGCGTGGGACACCAACGCCCACAAGGTGATCGGCGTCATCGCCTACCGCCACCTCACGCCCCAGGCCAAGGCGTGGTGCGACCGCGTCCTCGCCACGAACCAAGCGGGCTACACCGATTTCCTGAACGCCGCGCCCTACCCCGACCACCTCAAGCACGGCAGCCCCAAGAAGGACGTCAAGAGGAGCCACAAGTTCGACGGCTGGCACTACATCGACTACCCCATCCGGGTCGGCCAGACCACCGCGTTCCCCGCCGACGAGTCGGTGGAGAAGAACGGGAACAACGCCCTCTTCGGCATCGCGGAGAGCGTCCGGCAGGTCACCCGCGGACCCGCGGCGACCCGCGGGCTGTACCTCTCGCTGGTCCTGCACGTCGTCGGCGACATCCACCAGCCCCTGCACTGCGCCGAGCGCGCGGGCGACAAGGGCGGCAACGGCGTCGCGCTCGACGGCGCGATCCGCAACCTCCACGCCCTCTGGGACGACGGGATCACCGTCAAGTACAGGCTCAAGGGCAAGAGCCGCGGCGTGCCCCGCGCGACCGACGACCGCATCCGGGAGGTCGCCACGATCCTCGAGACCGCGTACCCGATGGCTTCGATGGCGGAGGACCTCGCCGAGAAGGACCCCAAGGCCTGGGCCGAGGAGTCGTACGCCCTCGCGGTCGACTCGGCGTACGACGGCCTCACGCCGCAGACGAGGCCGACCGACGCGTATAGTAGCCGGTGGACCCTCGTCGCCGAGCGCCGCGTGGTCCTCGCGGGCTACCGGCTGGCGGACTTCCTCAACCGATTGGTGGCGGGAAAGGTGAGGGCCTGAAGTCGTGTCTTTCGTACGCCGTAGGCGTGTAGTCGGAGGCTCCGCCTCCGACTACACGCTTCGCGCTTGGAGAGATCCCTGAGCCGGAACCACGCAACCTCACCGTAGAACTGCCCACACGCCCCGTGGAACCCCCAGCGGTATGCTTACCCTGCCTTCGACGCTCCCGCGCCCGACCGAGGGCTGGCGGTCGAAGGCGCTCTCCCCCATGCAATCGGCCCTCCTCTGCCGCGCCTTCGAGTTCGCAATGTCGGTGCACGGCGACCAGGTCCGAAAGGGCCACGGCGTACCCTTCATCTCGCACCCCATGGCCGTCTCGGCGCTGGTGATCGAGGCGGGCGGCGACCCCGAGGAGGCCGCGGCCGCGCTCCTGCACGACACCCTGGAGGACACGACCACCACCCCGCAGGCGCTGGAGGAGCTTTTCGGATCGCGCGTCGCGGGCATCGTGCTCGCCTGCACGGACAACCTCCAGCCCTGCCCGCCCGGCTGGCGCGACCGAAAGGCCCGCTTCATCCTCTGCATCCGCGGCGTGGACCCCTCGGCGCGACTCGTGATCGCCGCGGACAAGCTGCACAACGCGCGCGACGTGGTGCGATCACAACGGGAGCTCGGCGACGGCGCGTTCAAGCCGTTCTGGGGCGGCAAGGACGGCACCGTCTGGTACTACCGCGCGGCGCTCACCGCGCTGGAAGCGTCCGGCGACGAACGTCCTGGTCTGCGATCGCTCCTCGACGACCTCCGCCGCGAGGTCGTCGAGATGGAGCGGTTGGCGAGCCTGAAGGGAGCAACCCCGTAATCGCCGGATGGTTCGTGCCGGCGCGACAAGGCGATCTAGGGAGAGTCCAAGTGCCGAGGTGCGCGCTTGTTCCGTAGAAGCGCCTTGTAGTCGTCGTGTTCGCCAACCCATACCCAGAGCCAAAGGTCCGCCTTGCGGATCGCGAGGGATCGCTGACCGCGACTCGCGCGGGCGGACCAAAGATCTCCCGACAGGGGCTTGAAGTAGAGACTTGGATGGGTCGAGTCGAGCTTCCACTGTCGATATGCCGCGACGTCAGCTTGGCGCGAATCGGGGCTAAGCGCCGCGAATCGTTCTCTGAATCGGGTGTTTCGGGCGGATCGCACGGTGCTCAGTCCAGCGGAACGATCCTGCCCGCAGCGTAGTCGGCTTCCGCCTCCTCGATCACGCCGGTGATTCCGCTGTCTGGAGTCCAGGGTCGATGGTCGAACGCCTCCTCCTCTCGTCCCGATCTCATGAGATCCGCGTACCGCCGCCAACGCGATAGCAAGAACGCGATGCCACCCTCGGGCGGGTTGAGGATCGCGTGGGCGACCGTCGACGCGAAGTCTTCCCGATCCTCTGGAGGAAGCTCCTCTCGGAGCCCGGACAGGAGATCGCCGGCCACCGTGGCGAGCGACTCCGCGGTGAGTATCTGAGGCTGAGCCATGTTCCTCTAGTATTGACGTACGTCGATCATCTTCGGTCGTTCTTCCGCTAAGCCTTCCAGTACCAAGCGTCGTCGCCCAGCAGGGTCTGGGTGAAGTTCAGCTGCCCACCGTGATATCAGAGGTGGGGCGTCATGAAGCGGCAGCGCTCCGACCGCGTGGTCAGACCCTCCTCCGTCTCGAGCGTCGCCTCGA
>CAXTOO010000026.1:0-23436 GCA_964245875.1 uncultured Fimbriimonas sp.
CACCGAAAGCCAACGACCGCTTGACAAACCAAGACAGCACCTACGGGATCCGTCGCTAATTCGTGGAATGGAAGGATAGCGGGGATTCCCTCTTCCCTGTAACCTCTTACCCATGTCCTCCCTCGACCCGCGCACCAAGATCGTCTGCACCCTCGGGCCCGCGTCGGGCGAGCCGCCCCTGATGCGCGCGATGGTCGACGCGGGCATGGACATGGCGCGGCTCAACTGCTCCCACGGCGATTGGGAGGCGAAAGGCGTCTGGATCGATTGGCTGCGCGCGAACGCGCCCCACGTCGCGGTGCTCGCCGACCTCCAGGGGCCGAAGTTCCGCATCGGCGACATGGGCGAGGGGCTGGACATCGCCGTCGACGAGACGGTGACGATCGGAGCGGGCGACGCGCAGGTCCCCATCGACCAGCCGGAGATCCTCCACGCGATGGAGCCGGGCGGCGTGCTGCTCCTGGGGGACGGCGAGATCGAGCTGCGGATCGTGGCCCACGCTGGCAAGGATCGCTTCGAGGCGCGCGTGGTCAACGGCGGGCTTCTTAAAAGCCGCAAGGGCGTGACCCTCGTGGACCGGGTGTTCGACACGCCCTCGCTCACCCGCAAGGACCTGGAGGACGTGCAGGAGGCGGTCGCCCGAGGCGTCGACTTCATCGCCCTGAGCTACGTGAAGAACGCCGCCGACCTGCGCGAGCTGCGGCGCGTCGTCGACCGGATGACCGACGGGCCGGGCATCCGCCTCTGCGCGAAGATCGAGACGCGCGAGGCGATCGAGGACCTGCCGAACATCCTGAAGGTCGCCGACCTCGTGATGGTGGCGCGGGGCGATCTGGGCCTCCAGATGGCGATGGAGCAGGTGCCGCTCATGCAGAAGCGCATCATCGACGCCTGCACCTGGGCGGGAGTGCCGGTGATCACCGCGACCCAGATGCTGGAGAGCATGATCGAGAATCCCCGGCCCACCCGTGCCGAGGCGACCGACATCGCGAACGCCGTGCTGGACGGCACGGACGCCTTGATGCTCTCCGGAGAGACCGCCGCGGGCAAGCACCCGTTGGAGTGTGTCCGCACGATGGCGCGGATCGCGGTGGCGGCGGAGACGCGCTTCGACCGCTTCCGGCTCGACATGGCGTGGCGCGAGCGCATCAAGGCGGGCGGCGTGGACCACACCGACGCCATCGCCCACGCGGTCGGCTCGCTCGCCGCGCAGCTCTCGCCCAAGGCCATCGTGACGACCACCACGAGCGGCCTCACCCCGCGCCGCGTGAGCAAGTTCCGGCCCCACGTCCCGATCCTCTGCGCCACCTACGACGACCGAACGCGCCGCCAGCTCGGCATCGTGTGGGGCGTCGAGGCGATCACCATGCCCCTGGTGGAGAGCACCGACGAGACGGTGCAGGGCGCGATCGACGCCTTCCTGCGCCGGGGGCGGCTCCAGTGCGGCGACAGCGTGATCGTCACCGCGGGCGTCCCCGCGGGCCACGCGGGGAACACGAACCTCATCATGACGCAGGTTGTGGGCTGAGAACTTTCTCAACCGATGAAGATGAAACGGAAATGAAACGGTAGGCGGGCAGAATGGCCTTGCGATGCGTATTCTCGCTCTCTCCTCCCTTCTCCTTCTCTCTGCTGCCGCCCTCGCCGCGCCTCCGACCTACCGCCTCGACTGGGTGCGCCAGTCGACGGGCGGCCAGATGTTCGTCAACGACTCGGGCCAGGTGCTCACCGTCGATGACGGTGGCGTGGTGCAGGTGTACACGAACCCTGGCCAAGTCGAGTCCTTCAGCAAGGATTCGTTCACGCCCTTCGGCCTGCACAACGACGGCTCGACCTGGCAAAGCCGATACGGGTCCACGCTCTACAGCTACGACTACAAGCGCCGCGCCCCGGGTGGCGCGATGACGACGACCGCGGTGGCCAACGTCGGGTTCATGTCCCCTAGCGCGACGGTGTACGGCGGCAACTACATCCCGAGCCAGAACACGGTGTTCCGGACCACCGCCTCGGGAACGCAGGTCGGGACCATTCCCCAGGCGAGCTCGGGCAGCATGATGCTGGTCAACGACGCGGGCTACCTCGCGGGCAGCACGGACGCCACCCCCAGCCTGAGCTACCCGTGGATCTGGCGGCCCGGCGAATCCGACCCCGTGCGGCTCAACCGGACGGTGCCGGGCGAGGGCGCGGGGATGACGAGGGTGCTTGACCTCGACGCGAGCGGGCGTATCCTCGTGAGCGTGGAACTCGCCAACGGACGGACGCGCCCAGTCGTGTGGAACCCCGATGGCACGTCCTTCGCGCCGTCGGCGTTCCGCCCAGGCTGGGACTTCCGCCCTGGCATCATGAATTCCTCAGGGATCATGAGCGCGTCGTTCGTCCGCCTCTCGGACGGGTTGCAGGGCGCGCCCTACACCGGCATCGTCACGCCGAGCGCGAGCTACCTTTTCACCGAGATGGATCTCGTCGGCGACATGAGGGACGGTTACACGATGGAAGGGGCGCTTGACATTTCGGAGAGCGGCGTCATCGTCGGCTACGCGACCAACTACGCCACCGGCACCGCGCGCACTTTCCGCCTGACGCCGGTGCCCGAGCCCGGCACCTGGGCCACGCTCGCCTTGGGCGCGATGGCGACGCTCCGCCGTCGCAGGCGCGCCTGACACACTCCCCGTGATGTAGACGACCGGGAGCTTGGACGAACATACAGTGCCCAGCTCCTACGATGAAACGCTGATGAAACGGTAAGGATTCACAATGGCCATGCCATGTGCCTTAGCGTTCGCTCCGCCACGTCCCTCGCCCTCTCCTTCGTCCTCGTCGCTGCAAGCTCCGCCGCCGTCGTCGACTTCGAGAACGTCGTCACCTCGTCCTACGAGAGCTTCGGCTCGTCGCTCACCTACGCCAATGTCGGCGGCAGCGGCGTCAACGTCACCTTCACCGCCGGGGTCGAGCTCCGTGTGTATGACCTCGTGACGTTCGGCGGGTATCCGGGACCCGGTCGCAACGGGCTGATCGACCTGGATTGGAACAGCGTCCAGAACCCCGCCGGCACCGACATCCGCTTCAGCAAGCCGGTGGGCGGATTCAGCCTCCTCGCCGGCGACTTCGGCAGCGACGACGACGGCCCTCTCCGCATCGAGGCGTTCAACGCCGCCGGCACTAGCCTGGGGGTGGCGACGGCCCCGTGGAGCGCCGCCGCGATGCCCCCGTTCGCCCTCCTGAGCCTGAACGTGTCGGGGATCAGCCGGGTCCACTACTCGTCGGGCGGCCAGTACACCGGCTCGACCTTCATCGACAACGTGACCTTCAATCCGGTGCCCGAGCCCTCGGCCTTCGCCGCCCTCGGCCTCGGCGCGGCGGCGATGCTCCGCCGCCGCAAGCGCGTCTGACCCTCCCCGTCGGGTGGGCCGCTCCCCTCGAGGCGGCCCTCGACTTCTTGCCCCTTTTTCTTTTCCCCTTCCCTTTTCCCCCTTTCCGCTGTATCCTCTCCTCTATGTTCCGAATGTCCAAGGATGGACTCTTGATCCTGGTTGCGGTGGCGTGCGGCTTCGGCCTGAGCGCGCGGCCCTGGATGCTGGCCCGAGACGAGAGCGAAGTCGCGGCGAGGAAGGTCCGTCGGGCGCAGATCGACGAGGCGCGGATGGCGCGCGAGCGCACCGAGGAGGGCCGCCTCGGCACCGAGCTCGGCAAGGAGGAGCTGCTCCGCTCGCAGGGCTACCATCGCAAGGGCGAGCGGCCGCTGGCGCCATGATGCTCCTCGCCGCCGCGTTCGTGGCGGGCGACGCCTGGACCTGGAGCGTCGCCCTGCGCTACGCCGACGCCGAGGGCGTCGTGCTGGACGACCGGGAGCGGTGGACGGTGCGGCTGGGCAAGGGCGGCTCGGTCGAGGCGGAGCGGCGGTTCGTCGGAACGATGCTGGGCGACACGCTGATTCCGTCCGAGGGGAAGCCGGAGACGCTGAAGGGGCGCGTCGGCGCGGACGGCACGTTCGATCTCAGGGGCGACTGGTCGGACGCGGCCGCAGGCAAGGCGCTACGACGCCTGCTGAAGCCGGACCCCAAGAAGGACGAGATGCTGGCGGGCTGGCCCCTGGTGCGCCGAACGACCCTGCGGGAGGCGGAGGCGCGACTGCCGGGGAACGACGGGGGGTTCTCCCTGAGGATCGAGGCGGTGCTGGAGAAGGCGCGACTGGGCGGGCGGGACGTGGTGGGGAGTTCGGCGCCCGAGCGGGCGGAGAACACGGAAGGCACGATGGTCGGGAGACCCTCCTTGGACGTGTTGCCCGCGCGGCGGGCGTCTTCCATGAATCTAGGAACTAGAACCTAGGCATTCGTGCAGGGCTTGCCGACATTAAGGGCAGGCAACCCCATGCGAAACGCCTTCACCCTCATCGAGCTCCTCGTCGTCATCGCCATCGTCGCGATCCTGGCCGCCATCCTCTTCCCCGTGTTCGCCCGGGCCAAGGCCGCCGCGAACGACTCGGCGACGATGTCGAACCTCAAGCAGACCGGCACCGCGTACTCGATCTACGAGGGGGACACGGACGACACGATCCCGCCCGCCACGCACAGCGTCGGTGGGGAGGGCACCGTCGGCGGATGGGTCTTCATCAAGAGGCTTTTCGACAACCCCTCGAAGTTCGACGTGACGAAGGGCGTGCTCTACCCCTACGTCAAGAACGCCCAGGTCTACCAGTCGCCCCTGGACAAGGACGCCCGGACCTCGGGGCTTTCGTTCGCCTTCAACTCGTGCCTCAGCGTGTGGCCGGTGGGCGGCGGCGTGGTTCCCTCGATGTCCGCCACCTGGCCGGAGAATCCCTCGGGCATGATGCTGCTGGGCGAGGAGGCCAATGGGACGCAGGGCACCGACGACGGCTACTTCTGGCCCGGCAACCCCTTCACGGATTGGCACGCCGCCGGCAACGCGATCACCTTCGTGGACGGCCACGCGAAGATGATGAAGGGCAAGGACCACTACGCCGCCCTGCTCTACGGCGACGCCTCGAAGACGGCCTGCCGCTAGCGGCTACTTCGTGAGCAGGGACAGGGCGGCGCGGATCTGGCCCTGGACGTCGTCGGCCTTCTCGCGGGCGCGCTCGGCGGCGCTCTCGGCCTCGGTCTTGCGGTAGCCCAGCGCGACGAGGGCGTCCACGAGCTCGTCCTCGACGGGCGCCTTCTTCGCGGGCTTGGTCGCCGCGCCGACCTTGCGCATGAAGCTCTCCTCCTCGATCTTGTCTTTCAGCTCCAGAAGGATGCGCTCGGCGAGCCTCGCGCCGATGCCGGTGGCGCGGCGCAGCACCCGGGCGTCGCCCGCGAGGATCGCGGTGGCGACGGCCTCCTCGCCGAGCTGGCCGATGAGGGCCATCGCCGCCTTGGGGCCGCAGCCGGTGACGCCGAGCAGCAGGTCGAACAGGCGGCGCTGGAACGGCTCGGCGAAGCCGTAGAGCACGGTCGCGTCCTCGCGGAAGGTCTGGCGCGTCAGCAGGGTCGTCTCCGCGCCGGGGACGAGGAGCGCGGCGACGGAGTCGGGCACATGGACCTCGTAGCCTACGCCGCAGCACTCCACGAGGGCGAGGCCGTTCCCCACCTCGACGAGCTCGCCCCGAATCCTCCCGATCATAGACGCCAGTCTACCTTTTGGGGTAGCATTGGCGCACCAGAGCGCGGTACTCGCGCACCGTCGCGGCCTCTTCCGGAGCGGGTCCCCCGTGCGTGTGGCCGACGACCATCGGCCCCATCAGGCGGTCCTCGCGCTCGATGTCGGCGAGGCCGAGGAGGTGGCCGCACTCGTGGGCCACGACGTTGGCGACCTCCTCGGGATGGAGCCGGCGACCCCCGACGTTGTCGCGGACGTAGATCACGGCGTGGAGCTTGTAGGAATGGCTCCGGCTGCTCCAGCTCATCTCGCGGGTGGCGTCGACCATCCCCTGCACGTCGCCGCCATGCCCATCGAGGGCGCGCACGAAGCGCACCGTCACGTCGGCGCGGCTCCCCGCCGGGAGGACGCGGAAGGCGGACTCGCCCAGGGCGTCGTTCCAGGACTCGACGCCCTGGGCCACGGAGGCCTCCATCGCGCCCGACGCCTCCATCGAGACGGTCGCGCCGTCGCTCATCACCAGGCTGTCGAGCACCGCGAGGCCGCGCTCGCGACCGCCCGCGACGACGTGCTGGCGGGCCGCGCGGAGCGAATCGATGGACTGCGTCTCCAGGGGGGCGGCGGGGTTGGCGAGAGAAGGCGGAAGGGCAAGGGTGGCAAGGGCGATCGCCGCAAGGAACGAGACCATTGCGGGTAATGTACGCGCGTCCGGAGCAGGACTAAAGGCCTGCTCGCGGTTTGAGGGCGAAGATGCGGCGAGAGCCGCAGAAAACGCCCCTGCCGCAGGCGAGGGGTGCGAAAAAAGTTACGTTTCGGGCTCGGACCTCTCGGGAGGGGCGAGTTCGCGGAATTCCGGACGTTTCCAGGCTATAGTGGTCGCCAGCGACGATGTTGCCCCCGATCCAAGCCCTCCAACTCAAGCCCATCCTCGAGCTTCGCGCTCGGCTCGAACGCCGACAGAACCGCGACTTCAGCGACGCGACCGACGACAGCTTCAGCGATGGGCTGACCCGCTTCCGGGCGGGCACCGGATTCAAGCTCCGGAACCTCTTGGGCCAGCTGGTCTACCAATACGCCCACGACGAGAACTGGAACGCGGTGCGGAACCGCGCTCTCTGGCGGAGCGACCTCCTTCTCGCCAACGTCGGCGTCGGCAGCCTGCTCGTCGGACGGCAGCGGCTGAGCTATGGGAGCGAGCGTCTCCTCGGCGCGGCGGACTGGAACAACGTGTCGAACGCCTGGGACGGTGGCCGGTTCTCGACGGGGCGGTTCGATCTCTTCGCCGTGCGGAGCGGCGTCCTGCCGGTGCCTAACGCGGAGGTGGCGCTGTTCGGCGGGAGCTTCGCGCGGGGACCGGGCACGACCCTGGCGGTGTTCAAGCACGACACCCGCACGATCGACGTCGACGAGCTCACGGTAAGCCAGCAGTACCGGAACGCGTTCGGGTCCGTCCGGTTGGACGTCGAGGCCGTGGGGCAGGTCGGCCACCGCACGGGCAAGCGCAAGCTCGCGGGAGCCTTCGACGCCATCGCGACCGTCCCCGTGGCGCGCCGGCTGACCTTCTCGGCGCAGGGCAGCGTCGCGAGCGGCGGCGGCCATGGCGACACCACCGCCACCTTCGACCAGCTCTACCCGAGCGTCCACGACCGCCACGGCCTCCTGGACGTGGCGGCCTGGAAGAACATCCGCGACCTCGGCCTGTGGCTCCGCTACGAGCCCGATCCGAAGACCGCCGTCAAGCTCCAGTACCACGGCCTGGCGCTCGACTCCGCGCGCGACGCCTGGTACGCGGCGGGCGGCGCGGCGAATCCCCGTCCGGGCGGGGTGTACGTCGATCCCACCGGCTCGAAGGGGCGGGACCTCGGCGACGAGGTCGACGTGGACCTGACCCACACCCTGAACTCCCACCAGACGATCCGGGCGGGCCTCGGCGTGTTCCAGCCGGGCCGCTTCGTGCGCGCGTTCGAGGGCGGCGCGACGAAGCGGCAGGTGTGGGGCTACCTTCAGTGGGCGTACCGGTTCTAGAACGGTCAGCCGACTAGGCCAGCAACCTCTTGGCGCTGGGCGGCGGTGAGGCTCCAGCCCGCCGCGCCCGCGTTGGCCGCGACCTGCTCCGGCTTGGTCGCGCCCGCGATCACCGACGCCACGGCCTTCTCCGCCAACAGGTAGGCGAACGCGAGGTCGAGCACCGTCCGGCCGTGATCCGCCGCCCACGCGATCAGACGCTCGACCTTCTCCAGCTTCGCCGCGTCGACCTTCTCCGCCGCGATTCGCGTTCCCGAAGGGTGGACCTCGCCCTTGCGGTATTTGCCGGTGAGGAGGCCGCTCGCGAGGGGAAAGTAGGGGATGTAGGCGACGCCCAGCCGCTCGCAGGCGGGCAGGACGTCCGCCTCGTCGTCGCGCTTAAGCAGCGAGTACTCGTTCTGGACCGAAACGTACCGCGCGCCCTTCGCCGCCCCTTCCGCCTCGTCGAGCTGTGCCACGGTGAAGTTCGAGCAGCCGATCTCCACGACCTTGCCCGCCCGCACGAGGTCGTCGAGCGCGCCGAGGGTCTCCGCCATAGGAACCGTCTTGCTCGGCTCGTGAAGCTGGTAGAGGTCGATACGGTCGGTCTGGAGCCGCCGCAGGGACTCCTCGACCGCCTTCCGCAACTCCTCGGGCCGCGCGCCGTCGGGCGTCGGTCCCGCGGAGTGGCCGAACTTCGTGGCGAGCACGATGCGCTCGCGGCGGTCTTTGATGAGGTTCCCCATGAACTCCTCGCTCTTCGTGCCCCCGTAGAGGTCGGCGGTGTCCCAGAAGGTGACGCCGTGGTCGAGGGCGGCGTCGAGGACGCGGGCGGTGCCCTCCGGGTCCAGGCGCCCGCCGAAGTTGTTGCAGCCGAGGCCCACCACCGTCACGTCGAGCGATCCGATCTTGCGCGTCTCCATCGTTCCTCCTTCTACGAAGGTATCGGTCTTACCGGACGTAGAGGTCCTATAGGTTCAAAGCTTTTGATCGCCCTGCTCCCCATCGTCGCGCCCTCGTACCTCCCCACCGACCCCCGCATCGTCCTCGTCGGACGGTTCGACCGCTCCGACCCCGCCGCCGTCGCCTGCCAGTGGCCCGCGAGCGAGGTGCGCCTGCGCGTTCGGGGGTCACTCCTCGTCGCCACCCTCGACGAGGTGGGCAAGGACCTCTGGCAGGTCGTGGTGGACGGCCAGCCGACGGAGGTCCTCACCCCGCTCCCCGGCGCCGCCGACTACACGATCCTGCTCGGCGCGGACGGCGTCCACGACGTGAGCCTCGTGAAGCGCACCGAGGCGTTCGTGGGCACCACCCGCCTCCGCGGCTTCGACGTGCCGAACGGCGGCCTCTTCCAGGCGCGCCGACGCGAGAAGACCCTGGAGTTCGTGGGCGACTCGATCACCTGCGGCTACGGCGACGAGGGGAAGAGCGAGAAGGAGCACTTCACGCCGGAGACGGAGAACGGGTCGGCGAGCTTCGCGCCCCTCACCGCACGGATGCTCGACGCCGACGTGCGCGTGCTCGCCTGGTCGGGCCGCAAGATGTGGCCCGACAACACCATGCCGGAGATCGTGGACCGCGTCCTGCCCACCCAGGCCGCGCCCCTCGCCGACGCCGACGAGCCGCTCCCCGACGCGGTGGTCGTCAACCTCGCGACGAACGACTTCGCCCGCGACAACCCCTCGGAAAAGGACTGGACCGGCGCGTACGAGGCGTTCATCCGCCGCACCTGGCGCCGCGCGCCCGCCGCGCCCGTCTACGTCACTCTCGGCAGCATGATGACCGACAGCTACCCCGTGGGCAAGCGCGCGCTCTCGACCGCGCGGGGCTATCTCACGCGGATGGTCGCGCGGATGCACGACCCGCGCCTGCACTACGTCGAGTTCCCGCCCCAGGGAACCGAGGACGGCGTCGGCGCCGACTGGCACCCCAACCTCGTGGTCCAGCGCAAGATGGCGACGCGCCTCGCCGAGGCGATGCGGCGGGATCTAGGGTGGTGAGGAAGGGGTGACAGGTGACAGGAAGTACGCCATCACCCATCACTCCCCACTCGTCCCCTCACCCAATCTCCATCCTCGCCACCAACCCCTCCCGAAAGGTGTAGATGTGGCCCACGACGCCGCGAGAGAGGGAATTGCCCGCGTAGTCGTGGACGCTCTGCCGCACGTCGAGCCGTAGACGGCCGTCGGGCAGATGCATGAATCCGATGGGCGTGACGCGGGGGTCGATCTCCCCCCATTGCCGGACCCAGTACTCGCGCACGGCTTCGTGGCCGCGCAGCCAGCCGCCCTCCCGGCCGTTCGGCCACTCGACGTCGGGCACCATCGCGGCGAGCACGGCGTCGGCGTCGCGCGCGTTGAACGCGCCGTACATCCGGTACAGCAGGCCAAGGTCGGGTCGCACGACGTTGAGGATCGGACTTTGGTACCAAGCCCAACGTTCCACCCCGAACCCCGCCCACGGTGTACCATCCCTCACGATGCGCCGCGCGCCCGCCCCGGCTCCGCCTCCCGCGGAGCGGCTTGCGTTCCTCGAGGGGATCCGCGGCGCGCTGGCCCTCTACGTGGCGGCGAGCCACGTCTTCACGATGGTCGATCCGTCGGCGGTCACGGGACGCTCCTCGACCGCGCCGCCCTGGCTCCGACTCCTCGCCGCGCCCTTCCTCTACGGCCACGTCGCGGTCGCGATGTTCATCGTGGTGTCGGGCTTCTCGCTCCAGCTCGGCCTTCTTCAGGGCGGCGGGAGCGGCGAGGTCCGATCCCTCGCCGGCTTCTTCCGGCGGCGCGCGCGGCGCATCCTGCCCGCCTACTACGCGGCCCTCGTCCTGAGCGTGGGGGTCGCGAGCGCCGTCACCGTCCGCTTCCCCTACCCGCCGTTCACCACCTACCTGCCGGTGGACGCGGCGACCGTCGCGAGCCACGTCCTCCTCGTCCAGAACTTCTGGCCCGGCTGGATGTACAAGCTCAACGGGGTCCTCTGGACGATCTCCATCGAGGTCCAGCTCTACCTCCTGTTCCCCGCGCTCGCGCGGCTCCAGGCGGCGCGCGGGCGGGGCGTGCTGCTGCTCCTCGGCGCGGCCCTCTGGCTCGTCCCGACGGCGACCCTCACCCTCCTCTTCTCGCCCACCTATCTCCGCCTCTGGTTCGCGTTCCTCTTCGTGGCGGGCATGGCGGCGGCCCACCTCGCCTACCGCCCGCCCCTGCGGGGCCGACGACCCGAGTTCTGGGTGGGCGCCCTCGCGTGGCTCGGACTGGCCTTGGGCTTCGCGGCGATGGCCCTTTCGCGCAGCCATCCCCTGCTCGACATCCCGCTGGGCCTTTCGCTCGCGTGCCTGTGCCTGCTCGGCACGGTGGGCGGCGGCGGGATCGCGATCCGTCTGCTCGGCGCCCGCCCCCTGGCGGCCCTCGGCTCCTTCAGCTACTCGCTCTACCTCGTCCACCACCCGGTGGAGCAGATCGTGTACGCCCTGCGGCCGCCCGCGATCACGGCGCTAGGGCCGACGCTGGCGTGGCTCGCCCTGGTGGGACTCCCGGCCATGCTGGCCACCGCGTGGCTCTTCTCCCTGCTCTTCGAGCGGCCCTACCGCCGCTCGCGCGCCCCCATGACGACCCGCGGGCGACGGGTCGTCCCTGCGAGCCTTCCCTTGCCGGGGCGGAGGGGCTAGGGGTTAGGTTGGCCAGCCTTCCCTAGCTTCTCAATCCCACCCGGATCTTCCCGCCCGCCACGACGTACCGCAACCCCGCCGCCTTGCAGACGCGGTCGAGCGCGTACCGCAGCGAGGTCCTCGCGAAGAAGGCGTCGACCCGGTAGGCCGGGACCGACGGGTCGAGGACGATCTCGACCTTCGCCCCCTCCCCGAGCGCGGCGAACACGTCGGCCAGGGGCGCGCGGCTCAGCCGCGTGGTCACGCGACGGGCGAAGGCGGACGGCGGGATCGCGACGACGGGCGGCGCGGCCTTCTTCTCGACGACCGGCGCGGGCGCCGGAGCCACGACCTTCGGCGCGGGCGCGATCATCGTCACCCCGTCCTTCTCCCTCGCGACGAGGTTCGCCTGCGCGAGGACGATGCCGAGCGCCTTGGCGTACGGCATCCGGTCGAGCGCGACGTAGAGCCGACCCTTGATGGAGGCGTCGAGGGCGTAGGGCCGGTGGGCCTGGGCGAAGAGGGTGGCGAGCACCTCGCGGACGTCGTCGCCGCGGGCGTCGAGGCTCACGCGGACGGACTCGGCCTGGGTCGTGAGGAGGGCGAGGGCGGCGAGGAACGGGCTCATGGCTTCAGGGGGTGGCCGTCGAGGCCGTAGACGCGGACGGTGTTGCGGGGACCCTTCTGGGAGCGCCGAGTGGCACTCGGCGTCCGCCGCCTTGGTGTCGAGGGGCGGATCGCCCGCGCCGCGAAGCGGTCGGCCAGGTGCTTGGGCCTGAGGCCTCTTTGGGAGTGCGGGAGCTTGCTCCCGCTTTCGGCGCGCGAGCTTGCTCGCGCGCCCTTTGCGTCGCCGCGACTCTGCGGGAACCCGAGCGCAGCGGGCCGTGAAGGGCCTAGCGGGTTGCCGTACGCCCTCTTCGGCGCGGTTTCGGCCACATCGGGGTTCGGCGCGCCGACCTGACGCCAAGGGGCGGCGACGGGTATCCCCTCTCCCTTCCGGGGGAGAGGGGGCAGGGGGTGAGGGGCAAGGGATGCCTGAACGGGAGCGATCTTAGTCTTCGAAGCTTCGACCACCTTGACCCGCACCGCGGACACCGCCGCCTTGGGTTCCTCGACCTTCTGAGGGACAGGGGGGTTCGGAAGCGTCTCGGCGGCGAAGCTCGCGTCGGCGCGGGCAGAGGGCGCGGTCGCGGTGTGCGAAAGGCGGCTCATGCCGACGAGCACAACCGCGAGGAGGGCGGCGAGGGCGAGCGGCTTGCCGAGATTGCCCTGCGGCTTAGACTTCACCTTCGCGTAGCGCGGCGCGGGCTTCGCCGAAGGCGCGGGCTTCGGGGCCTCGGGTGCGGTGTCCGCCGCCGCCTTGGCGCGGAGGGCGGCGATCAGGGGGTTCTCGACGGGCATCTCGACCACCGCGCGGGCGGGCGCCTCGCCGCCGAGCGACGCGAGCAGCGCCGCGCGGCGCTCGGCCACGAGGCTCTTGCAGCCGCCGCACTCGGCGAGGTGTCCCTCCAGCCCGATCATCGCCTCGGGCGAGAGCATCCCGCCGCCCAGGTAGCGACCGATCTGGCCGCGGGCGATCTGACATTCGAAGTCGGAAACGGGCATCCTTGAGAATCCTCTTGAGGTTTGGGGCGGCCTCAAGAAGGATGGTCGGCGTGGATGGAGATTTCTTTAGGGACCGCTTCGGCAGGAAGGGACGCAGGCGGGGACGCCTACGCCACAGGAGGCTCCAGGATCAGCGCCCGCACCGACGCGCCCGAGACGTAGAAGGCCACCGCCAAGGGGACTTCGCCGTGGCGGCCGAGCTCCTTGCGCCACCGGTCTAGGTCCTGCCGCGCGCCCCGCTGCTTGAGGACGGGCGCGGCGGCGCCCATGGCCCTCAGGGCGGCCTTGAGCCGCTTGGGCGGAACGTCTTCGAGGACGCGGTAGCTCCGCAGCCACGGAGACTCGACCCGAGGGCCGACGAGGTAGCCGGGCGCGTCGCCCAGGGCGGCGAGGCCGAAGCCGCCGAGGGCGTGCGCGCGGATGGCGGCGGGGTCGGCGTCGTGAAGCCAACCCTCTGGGGTCATAGCAACCTTAGTGGTCGTGCCGCCGAGGAGGGGTTCGCGGTCGGGGTGGGTCGCCCAGGTCCCCTCCGCAAGGAGGTCGGTGCCGCCCACGAGCAGCGCCTCGCGGCACTCGCCGCCGAACGAGACGAACTCGACCCGCGGCGCGAGCGAGTCGATGACGGCGTCGGAGAGCAGGGGCGACAGCTTCATCAGCCACCGCCGGGCGCCCCGCGCGGCCTCCGCGACCGCAAAGGGGTCCGGGGCGAAGTCCGCCGGGTCGAGGGTGCGGCGACCTTCGACCCGCCGCGCGGGATCGGCCAGGACGTAGGGCGCGCCGTTCGCCTGGAGCCAGGCGAGGCCGTCCTCCTGCCGCACCTCGCCCGTCAGGCGGAGGGCATCGAGGTTCCACCGGGCGTACTCGGCCCGCTCGGGGTCGAGCTCGAAGCCCAGGACCGGCCCGCGCGCGGCGAGCGCCAGCCCGTCGCCGCCGACGCCGAAGGTGAGGTCGACGACCGTCTCGCCCGGCGGGAAGAACGAGGCGTGGTAGGCGGCGAGCCGTCCGTGGGTCGCCTGCTCCAGCGCCTCGCGGACGAACAGCATCCGCTCGGCCTCGGGAAAGCGGCCCTTGGCGCGCTCCCGGAGCTCCCACTGCCCGAACGCCCAGCGCGCCGCCGCCTCGTCCGTCTCCCCCGCGACCCTCTGGAGGTTCGCGGGGGTGGGGGCAAGACCTTGCGAGAGTTCGAGTGCGCGGAGTTGGTTGGGAAGAGGCAAGAGGAAAGGGGGAAGAGGAGAACCCGTCTCCTCTTCCCCGTTCCCTTTTACCCTTTCCCGCTAAGCCGCCAGCCGCAGGTGGCCGCGGCCCCGTACGGCCGGAGCCTCCTCCTCGACGCGGAAGCGATCGACCATGCCCTCCAGGCTCTCGCTCATCGCGCTCAGCTCCTGGGCGGAGGCGGCGATCTCCTGGATCGTCGCGCTCAGCTCCTCGGCTCCGGCGGCGGTCTCCTCGCTCACGGCGGCGACGTTCGTGATGGCCTGCGAGACCTGGCGGCTCGCGACGTCCATCTCCTCGCTGGAGTGCTCCGCCTCGATGGCGGAGTTCGCGACGCGGACCATCGCCTCGCTCACCGCCTTGCTGCGGGCCGCGACCTCGACGGTCCGATCGGCGACCGCCTTCGCGGCCTCGACGATCTGGCCGAGCGCGCTGCCCGCCGCGCCCGAGGTCTCGGTGCCGCCCTCGACCTCGCCGCTGGTCGCCTCGATCGCGACGACGGTCTCGCGGATGCTGCCGCTCATCGCCTCGATCAGCTCCGCGATCTCGCGGGTGGCGCCGCCCGCGCCCTCGGCGAGCTTGCGGACCTCGTCCGCGACGACCGCGAAGCCACGGCCGTGCTCGCCCGCCCGCGCCGCCTCGATGGCGGCGTTCAGGGCGAGCAGGTTCGTCTGCTCCGCGATGCCCTCGATGGTCCGCACGATCTGGCCGATCTGCTTGCCCTTCGCGTCCAGCTCGCGCACCTTCGTGCTGCTCGTCTGGACCTGGAGGCGGACGCGATCCATCGCCTTGATGGTCTGGGCGACCGCGCGGTTGCCCTCCTCGGCCATGCCCGCCATGTCCTGCGCGCTCGCGGCGACGCCTTGGATCGCCTCGTCGGCCCGCTGGAGCTCGGTCGCCGCGCCGGACACGCTCTCGCGCTGGGCCGCGCTTCCCTTGCGGATTCCCGCGATGCTCACGGCGAGGCCCTCGACCGTGCCGCTGGCGTCGTTCGCCCCGGAGGCGAGCTTCTCGCTCGCCTGGGCGATCTCGCCGCTCGCGGCGCCGCCCTGTTCCGTCGCGGCCGCGAGGTTGGCGCTCGTCTCCTGCACTTGCCGCGCCGAGACGGAAACGTCCTGCACGAGGCGACCGAGCTTCTTGCGGGCGGTGTTGTACGAACGGACGGTGTCTTGGATCTGGCCTAGAACAAGGTTGAACGTCTCCGACACGCGTCCGATCTCGTCGTGGCCTTCGATGGGCACGGGCGTCGTCACCGGATGGACGTCGATGGTGAGGTCCGCCGTGGCGACCCCGTCCATGCCCCGGGCGAGCTCGGGCACGCAGTTCAACGACAGGGAGTCCAGACGCGTGGCCAGTGCGGCGATCGGACGCTTGATCGAGCGTGTGATCCACACCGCCAGGCCGAACGCGGCCGCGGTCGCGAGCAGGCTCATGGCGACCTGGGTCGTCTCCGCCGAGGCCAGGACGCCGGCGGCGATCTTCTTCGACGCGGCGCTGTTGGCGTCGCGGACGGCGATCTCCCCCACGACGTTCAGGCTTGAAAGAGCCTTGATGCTGGTAAAGATCGAAAGAAGGATGCAGAGACCGAACCCGAAGCCCAGCTTCTTGGCGATCCCGAGGTTGTTGAAGGCGGTCATGGCTTCTCGGCCCCCGCGAGTTTTGCGGGGACGCTTAGCCGTTATCTCGGAAGGCGGCAGGGAAATCACCAGAGCGGATCGGACGGTTGCCCACGATTGCGAACAATCGCCCGTCTAGGCAACGTCCGCCATCGTCAGCGCGCCTCGCGTCAATGCCAGCGCCCTCTGCGCGACCTGGCCCGCGCCCTGCGTCGCGTCGACGATGCGGAACCGCGCCGGCTCGGCGGCGGCGAGGTCGAGGAAGCCCTGGCGCACCTTCTGGTGGAACGCCAGCGGCAGCGCGTCCATGCGGTCGGGGTTCTGGAGCCGGGCGAGGCCGACCTCGGCGGGAAGGTCGAAGAGGAGCGTCAGGTCGGGCACGAGGCCGCCCGTCGCGAAGAGGTTGCCCCTTCGCACGAAGTCGGGATCGAGGCCGCGGGCGACCCCCTGGTACACGAAGGTCGAGTCGGCGTGGCGGTCGCAGAGCACGACCTCGCCCCGCTCCAGGGCGGGCCGGATGGTCTCCGCGACGTGCTGCGCGCGGTCGGCGAGGAAGAGGAGAAGCTCGGCGCGCGGCTCGACGTCCGCGCCCTGAAGGAGGATCGCGCGGATCGCCTTCCCGGCCTCGCCCGACCCCGGCTCGCGGGTCTCGACCACGCGGCGTCCCGCCTCGCGGAGCCCCGCGGCGACGGCGCGGATCGCCGTGCTCTTCCCCGCCCCTTCCGGCCCCTCGAACGTCACGAACACGCGAGAGAGGATACTTGGCAACCCGGTCACCCTACAGATTCGGGCATACGGTGTCCGCTTCGTAGCCGCTAGGCTCTCCCCGGCGATGCCGCCCCTCCTCTCCTCTCTCGTCTTGGCCGCGCATGGAGACGAACCGTACGGCGGCGGGCGCGACGAAGGAGTACCGCGGGCCAGTCTACATAGGACTCGGACGCGTACAAGGTGCTGGAAGGCGCGGCGATGACCCTCGCGACGCGCCCCGAACCGGCGCTGGACCGCAAGATCGACGAGACGATCGCCCTGATCCCGACGGCGCAGAAGCCGGACGGCTACCTCGACGCGTGGTACGAGGCCAACCGGCCGGGGCAGGAGTTCACGAACCTGCGCGACGACGCGGATGCCTCGTGCTGGAACGGACCTGGAGGAAAGGCGAGCGGATCGATCTGGACCTGCCGACGCCGGTGGAGCGACTTGCGGCGTGGGCCGCTGGTGTACTGCCTGGAGGGCATCGTGTTGCCGCCGGACACGGCCTTGCGCCCGACCTTCCGTCCCGCGCTGCTGGGCGGGGTCGTGACCCTCGACGACGCGGAGCCCGAGTCGAGCGGCGAGCAGCCCGCGCGGCGAGGAGTGGGTCTCGTACCGCTGGAAGCAGCCGTCCGGGCGGCGGGGGTGCGGGGTACAGATTCGACGACACGGTCGGGGCGAGTGCCGCCTGCCCGCCGCTTGGTGTGTCGAGCGGCTAGACGGGGAGAAGGACCGGTGGACGGAGGTTCGCTTCCTGGTGATCTCGACGACGGGCGGTGCGGCAGCAGGAGGGCTGGGCGTCGGGCGTCCATGGGTGGCGCGTGGTCGAAGAGTAAGAGCGTCGTCAAGGCTCAGTCTTCACGGTTCTGACCTTGCCGCGAAATCTTTATCCTTGAAATTGCGCTTTTCGCGTCAAAAAACGATTCTTCTCACGACTGCCTTGGCATTTAGGGAAAGTTTGACTACCATGCGACCTGTCGGTTTCGCAAGCCTCAGCGTGGAAGCGGAGACCGATGGAGACGCGCTTCATGAAAACCCTTCTCACGCTCGCGGCCTTCGCCGCTCTCGCCGCCATCTCGTCCGCTCAGAACTTCATCGGTGCTGGAGAGTTCACCGCTCTCTCCCCGACGTTCAACCGCCCGATTTCCGACGGCGAACTGTCGAACGTGGGCACGGCAGTCCCCTACGCGACGCAGTCGTTCACCGTGAGCACAGCGGGCACCTATTACATCGAGCAATCCAGCCTAACCTTCGACACCTACGTGTGTCTCTACTCGGACAGCTTCAGCGCGGCCACTCCCCTCGTCAACCTTATCGGAATAAATGACGACTACACCTCAGAACTCAAGGTTCTGTCGGGAACAGGTACCGGGTCCGACGGCGCGTTGCCGTCCTCCGAGTATGGCGCCGATTTGACAACCGGCACCACGTACATCGCGGTCTTCAGCGCCTACTCCAACGAGACGACGGGGGCCTTTGCCGCAGGCATCGGCGCGGGACCGGGGAATGTTGTCACGGCGCCCGTGCCGGAGCCCGCGACGTTCGCGGCGCTCGGCCTCGGCGCGGTGGCGATGCTCCGCCGACGCAAGCGGGCGTGAGCCCTCGCCTTGCGTTCGGGGGGCGCCCGGATCCCGTTGGGGTCCGGACGCCTCTCCTCGAGCGATCCTTCCTGCGGAACACAGCGTCCTTGTGCCGACAGCTTGGAAAGGGAAAGGCGCGACCTCTTGGGGACATGGAGGATTTGATCGCCTGGGCAACCTTGGACCGAGGTCGCGCTTAAACCTGAAACAGTTCTAAAGGAGCGTTCTCCTTGTGGATTCCGTGAAATCGAACTTTTGGGTTTTTGGCGGTTTCGAGAGGCAAGCCGCTCCGCATTGCCGTGAAGGATAAGCCTTTGCGGCTTGACCGCGCCGCGAAATCCGTATCCGAAAAATTGCGCTTTTCGCGTCAAAAAACGACCCTCCTTAGAACTTCCTTGGCGCTTAGAGAAAGTTGGACTACCATACGATCCATCGGATTCGTAAGCCTCAGCGTGGAGGCGGAGACCGATGGAGACTTCGCTTCATGAAAACCCTTCTCACGCTCGCCGCCTTCGCGGCGATCCCTGCGATCAGCTCGGCCAATCTCGTCGTTGACACGAACCTCGGTACGCTTGGTATCGGAACGACCTCGTACTCAGGCACCACGGTCGGTGCGCCGAACAACGCATCCTACTACGCACCCGTCGCGAATTCTCTCGCGAACTGGGACGGCGAGCGCGTGTACCAGTTCTCGATCTCGTCGCCCCTGACGCTCTCACTGACGAGTCCCGACACGGTTGACCACGACTTCTTCCTCCTTCGGTCACTCGCGACGTCGGTGGACGCCGCGGGCAAGACGTATGGGAGGAGCATCAACAGCGCCTTCATCGACAGAAGCGGAACGCTAGGTTCTTTCGCGGCGGGAACGTATTACCTTTCGGTCGATCAGTTCCGGGGATCGAACACCACCCCTCCGGTTGCAGGCGGTGCCTTCAGCTTCGACTTGACGGCTGCGGCGTTCATCCCGCCGTCCCCTCCAACCTCGACCCTCTCTGCGTTGGGCGGAAGCACGAGCCTCGACTTGGCAGCGGGCCAGGTGTCGTTCCTCTCGTTCGACTACACCGCCGGTGCGCTCTCCTTCGATACCGAAGGCAGCACGATCGCCGACTTGGACACGGAGATCGGCCTGTACGATTCGCTGGGCATCCTTGTCGGAGTTAACGACGACAGGGATGCCGACACACTTAGCAACCTGTCATTCGCAGATGGTGAGCTTCCGGCCGGCCGCTACTATCTCGCCGTCGGAGCGTACGACACGACGTTCCGCAATGGGTTCAACGCGACCTCGGTATCGACATCGACGGGCATGGTTCAGGTCAACGGCCTCTCGCCCGTGCCGGAGCCCGCGACGTTCGCGGCGCTCGGCCTCGGCGCGGTGGCGATGCTCCGCCGACGCAAGCGGGCGTGAGCCCTCGCCTTGCGTTCGGGGGGCGCCCGGATCCCGTTGGGGTCCGGACGCCTCTCCTCGAGCGATCCTTCCTGCGGAACACAGCGTCCTTGTCCCTTTCAGAGGAAAACGGAGCGGCTGGAAAAAGCTCTGCTTCTCGCCACCGAGGGTCCAGAGAGCACGGAGGGGCCACGTCTATGGGGAAACGCCAGCAAAGATGCTGGTAACCATCGGTGGGCGAAAGGCTTCCGCAGAGCAGGCACCGAGGCACCAGCCGATGGCGCGGCGATGCGCAGGGGATTCCAGGCTAAGAGGGTCTGACAGAACCCTATTTTAGAGTGCGGGCGCCTGCGACCGCTTTCCCCCCGCGAGGTAGGATCGCGAGAAAGGACGAGCCGGGCAGAGGGTTCTGCGAGACGCTCTAGGCGGTGTCCGGTGAGTCCCGGCAAGGTCGAAGCGGTGCCCGCCGGCACGGCCCCGGCGGAGTCGTCCCTGTGCGACCCCGTGGGGGGTCGCACAGGGACGACTCCGATTCACCGGACACGGCCTAGGACCTCGTCAGGTTCGCCTGCGGGGGTCCTATGGCCGCAGGACGCGCCCGTGCCCGCGCCGCGAAGCGGTTCGCCAGCCCGACGAAGGGAGGCGGACGCGCCACTCGCAGCCTGGGGACCTTTGTCCCGACAAATCGGGATGGTCCCCTAGCTTGGCGAAGAAAGGGGCGGTCCAGAGATTCTGGACCGCCCTTCTTCAGGCTTGGGTCGTCGGGGGCCTAGCGGATCGCAACGAAGGCGCCGGTGGTGAGGGGCACGTACACGGTGCCGTCGGCCGAGACCGCCGGAGACATCGAGGTGGCACTCGGGAGGAGCACGGGCGTGAAGCCCGGATCCAGCGCACCGGTGGCCGAGTCGAAGGCCACGACGTTGTTGCCCGTGGTGACCAGGTAGCCCCGTCCGTTCGAGATGAACGACGGACCCTGCAACGCCCGGAGGTCGACGCTCGAGTTCGTCCACACGGGATCGGACCCGGTGGAGACTCCCGCGAGCGTTCCGGACGCGGCGGCCTGGGTGGCGGTGCCGGAGAGGACGATCCGCTGCGAACTCGCCGAGAAGCCGATGCCCGAGTACGTCGGGGTCGCGTCGACGGTGCCCGCGAAGGCGAGCGTCGTGGCGGTGACGGTGCCGTCCGAGAACAGCGTCGTCTCGACGTCGGTCGCCGTGTTGGTGTTCGCGTCGATCGTCCGGCTCACGAAGAAGATCGACGTTCCCGTCGCGGCGGGCACGGTGAAGGACTCGCCGTTCCCCGCGAAGCGGTTGAACGCCTGGTTGCCGCTCGCTCCGCTCAGGCCCACGATCTGGGTGGCGTTGGAGACGACGACCACGTTGTCGCCGGTGATCACCGGCGCGTTCGCGGCCAGGAAGCCCGGATTGGCCGTCCAGATCGCGAGGTGGGTGGCCGGGTCGACCGCCGACACCTCGGTCGTGGCCGAGGTCGTCGTGGCGGCCAGGATGATCGTGCCGTCGGTGAGGACGTTGATGTCGTTGAACCCGTTCGCGGTGGCGGACACGGTGGTGAAGGAGAAGGCGACGCCGCCGGTCTTGGTGTCGAGGGCGGTGAGCTTCTTCGCGCCGACGTAGACCCGGGTGTTCGTCAGGGCCAGGGAGGTGGCGCTGCCGTCGACGGTCTGGGTCCACAGCACGGCTCCCGCAGGGGAGAACGCCTTGACGGTATCCCCGGCGGCGGCGTACACGTTCCCGTCGATGTCGGTGACGATCGCGGTCACGGGGGATCCTTGGCGGACGGTCAGCGTCCGCGCGATCGAGCCGCCGGAGGCGGAAAAGTTGGCGATCGACTGGCCGGTGCCTCCCGCGTCGCCGTGGCTGCGCGCGAAGCTGCCCGAGAGGCGAGGATCGACGACGTTCACGGCGAACGGCGCCGAGGTGACGGTCGTGCCGTCGTCCTTGACCTTGAAGCGCACGATGATGTTCGAGGAGCCGCCCACGAGTCCGGTGACGGTCGCGGAGAGGCTGCCGTTGGCATCGACCGAGGTCGACGCCGTGTTGCCGACGACGGTCGCGACGCGGGGGTTGTCGCTCGTGAAGGCCAGACGGTTGTCCGTCGCCGAGAGGTCGGAGACGTCGAGGAGCACGAGATTCCCCTGCGCGTCCTTGGCGGAGAGGCTGAGGGTGGCGGTGGGGTTGGTCCCGGTGACCCCCAGGGTGTTCGCCTTGAGGTCCAAGGCGGTGGCGGCGGCGTTCGCGGTGGAGACGAGCGACAGGCTCGCGACGGTCGAGACCAGCGAGACCGTGGTGGTTCCGGGAACGTCCTCGGTCACCACCATCGAGCCCGTGCCTCGGGCCTGCGCGACGCCGGAGGCGGCGGTCGTGGGGAAGGCCGCGAGGCCGACGGTGTAGGTGCCGTACGCCAGGCCGCTGAAGGTCGTCGTGGTCGTGGTGGTTCCGGCGGGCGGGCGGGCGATCGTCTTGGTCGCAACGGGGGTCGTTCCCAGGGAAAGGGTGACGACAATGCTGTTGGCGGCCTTGGGCACGAGGCGTCCGGCGAGGGTGGGCCAGGTGATACGGATCGTGCCCGCGCCCTTGCCGCGGCCCGCGGCCACGGAGGAGGAGCCGCCGTGGCCACCGCAGCCGGCGAGCAGGGCGACGGCGACGAGGGGAGCGAAGCGCCTCACTGGACGGTCACCGTTCCCGAGCCGTCGTTGATGGCGTTGACCGTCACCGTCGCGTTGGCGACGAGGGGCGCCCCCGAGGCGCTCGCGAGTTCGACGTGGACCGTCGTCGTCCCGGAGTGGGCCGCGGTGAGGGTGAGGGTCGAGCCGCTCCCCGTCACGGTGGCGACGGTGGGGCTGGACGACGTGAAGGTGAACGGCTCGGTGCCGCCGCCCGCGGAGAGCAGGACGACGTTGCCGGCGGCGTCCGTCGCGGAGACGTTCAGGATGGCGGTCGCTCCCTTGTTCACGGCGACGGTGGCGGGCGAGATCGAGAGTTGGGTCACGGTGGAGGCCTGCGTGGTGATTTCCGCGGTCGACGTCTGCCCCGCGGTCACGACGATCGTGCCCGAGCCGGTGGCCTGCGCGACGCCGGTGCCGTCCTCGTTGGGATAGGCCTTGAGGCTGAGGGCATAGGTGCCGGTGGCGACGCGGTTGAAGAGCGTCTTGCTCGTTCCGCCGTCGGTGGGCCGGAGGACGAGCTGGGTGTAGGTGTTCGCCGCGTTCGTCAGCGTGATGGCGACGCTGTTCGCGGAGACGGGGGCGGTGAAGCTGTCCGCGCGACCGGGCCATGTCACCTGCACGATCGCCTGGCCTTCGTTGACGATGGGAGTCGAGCCGGTTGTGCCGGTGGAGCCGGTAGTACCGGTGGTGCCTCCTCCGGAGTCGTTGTTGGAAGAGCCGCCACAGCCCAAGAGCAGCAGGCCCAAGAGCAGCAGAGGGAGAAGCGCTGTCGGTCGAATTCGCATGACGATGACCTCCCCACCTGTGGGAAGAGCAATCCAAGCATAGATGACAGACCGACTTCGAGTGGCCCATTTCCGGGAGTTTTTTCGATTTTGGTCCATTTTTCGCTTCTTTTCGGGAACACCGGGAAGGAAAACCGGCGCCGCGCGTACTGATCTGTGCCTCGGATCGTCGGGGCTTGTCGCCCCGTGGAAATTGCCTCCACACGATGAAGGCGCGAGGGGCCGGGACGTACCGCGGGGTCCAGGCCAAAGCCTTGGGGCACCTTTGTCCCGACATATCGGGGCCGCTTCCTTCGGAGGTCGGGGCCACCCTTGCGCGGCACTCGCCTTCCTCTGGTGTATGGTCAGAGTTGTGATCGTCGCAGCGGATAGACGCGGTCGGACATACTTGGGGCAAGATGGCGGCGTCTCTGAAACAGGTCGAGGACTTCGCGCGGGAAAGCTACCCCCACGGCTTCGAATCGGGTCTCCAGGAGGTTAAAGGCCGCATCTTTGGTTATGTGCGCTCGGATGACTTCGCCGACAAGGAATACGCGGAGCGTTTTCGAGAGTTCCGCACACGCCTTGTGGATC
>CAXTOO010000027.1:0-23388 GCA_964245875.1 uncultured Fimbriimonas sp.
ACGCGCATGGAGACCAAGTTACCGCCCAGGCCGCCCACCGAGCCACCGAGCCACCGAGCCACCGAAAGTCTCACCCCGTCTTTGTGCCTCCGCAAGCGAACGGGCTACTGAGATTCGGGACGCCGCAGGTAGAGCGCGCCGCGCGAGTAGTCGAACGTGAGGTCGACCCCCTTGAGCGCCGCGTTGCCCACCGTGGCGTCGAAGTCGTAGTCCAAACCCGAGGGGCGGCGGACGGACTCGCCCTGCACGATCAGGCGACCGGGACCGGAGATGGAGAACGGGCCGAGACGCCCTTCCAGGTTGCCGACGGGCCGGGTCCGCCGCGCGCCGCCCACGCCTTCGAGGGGAACGTCCTTCGAAGCGTCGGGAAAGTGGCGGTCGAGGCGCTCCCGACGGACCGTGCGGTAGGTCAGGTTGATGCCGGATGCCGAGCCGGTGTCGATCACCAGGGTCCGCGGACGGCTCTCGAGTCCGGGCAGGTGGAGGGTGCCCTCGACGCCGGGGAGGCGGTCGACGAACGCCAGCGGCAGCCGCACGACGCCCGTTGGCGGGAGGTAGCGAACCCGGTCGTAGATCCGAACGCGCGACGCGGCATCGTCCACCTCGACCACGAAGAAGAGGAGGAAGTCGTAGCCGAGGATCGCGCCCAGGCGGCGCTCGCCCGGAGCGGTGAGGTCGCGCAGGGGCAGGGCGTAGCCGAAGCCGACGTCGAGGGCCGTGCCGGACAGGCGGGCGACCGCGCCCTCGACGGCGGTCGCCGTGGCGCGCTCCGGGCCGATGCCATAGAAGCCCTTGCGGCCCCTGGGCCGCGCGCCCAGCGAACGCGCGAGGCCCGAGTCGAGGATCGAGTCCGTCGCGCCGGTGTCCAGAATGGCGTCGACGGGGCGGCCGCGGGCCACCATCCTCAGCCAGATCCGCCCGTCGCGCCGCTCGAAGGGCAGGTCGGCGAGGAGGGCCGGCGGGGGAGAGAGCAGGGCGAGGATCGGCACCATGGCCCAAAAGGGTTATGACACACGGCGAGGCGGTTCTCGTTTCCAGCACGAACCTGGCCGCTTTGCGCCAAAGGTCTCGAATCGCTCCCGGGTGCTATGGATCTTGTACCGAGCGCGTAGGATGCTTTGGAAAGTCCAATGTTTGCAATGTCCTCTCGGAAATCGAAACTGAAGCCTCTGTTGATCGGACTCGCGCTCCTGGCCCTCGCGGGCGCGGCGATGGCGCAGGCGGTCGGCGCGGCGGATCGCGTGGTGCTCCTGCAAGCCAAGCGGTTCGAGGGGACCTTCAAGCTCGCGGCGGGCGAGATGGCGCTGAAGTTCGGAGAGGCGACGGGCGACTGGAAGATCACGTCGGGCGAGACGAAGCTCGCCGCCGCGCTGGAGCCGAAGCCGGGCAAGCCGGATCGCGCGACGCTCTCGCTCGACGGGCGCACCGTCGAGGGCACGGCGACGGTCGAGGGCAAGACCCTCACCCTGGAGTTCAAGGACGGCAAGACGGCCTACGTGTTCAAGCTGACGCTCTCGGGCCGCAACGAGGGTGAGATCAAGGTCACGAAGAACGACGCGACGCTCGTCGCCAGCGCGTTCAAGCGTGCCTGACCCTCGACCGAACGCCCCCACCCTGCCCTCCCCCAGAGGGGAGGGTCGCCGTAGTCCAAACGGGTTCAGGTAGCCTCTAGGGCGCGCATGTTCCACGCGATCGCCGACTGGTTCCTGAACCTCCATCCCGCCTGGCAGGCGATCTTCCGCGCCGTGCTGTGGGTCGCGATGATCTTCGGACCGGTGCCGGTCTGGATCTGGCTCGAGCGCAAGCTGCTCGCCTACATGCAAGACCGCGTGGGTCCGAACCGCACGGGCACGATCACCTTCTCCCGCACTTCGAAGGCGGTGCCGGGATTCCTGAAGGGCAAGAAGGTCCGCGTCCTCAACGGCCTGCCGCAGATCATCGCGGACGGCATGAAGTCGTTCTTCAAGGAGGACTTCGCGCCCGCGAACGTGGACCGCTTCGTGTTCTTCCTCGCGCCCGCGCTCGCGCTCTTCCCACCCTTCGCGATCGGCGCCATGCTCCCCTTCGCGCCCTGGGCGAGCGTGACCCCGGTGGCCGACGTGAACATCGGCGTGCTGTACACGATGGGCATCGCCTCGCTCGGCGCCTACGGCGTGATCCTCGCGGGCTACGGCTCGAACAACAAGTACGCCCTGCTCGGCGGCCTGCGGGCCTCCGCGCAGCTCATCTCCTACGAGCTGGCGATGGGCATGGCCCTCGCCGCGACCTGCCTCTTCAGCGGCACCCTGCGGCCCAAGGGCATCCTCGCCGCGCAGGAGGGGCCGCTGTGGGGAGCGGTGAGCGGACTGCAGAACTGGTTCGTGTTCACGCCGTTCGGCTTCGTCGCCCTGATCGTGTTCATGATCTGCGCCCTGGCGGAGACGAACCGCGCGCCCTTCGACCTCCCGGAGTGCGAGAGCGAGCTCGTCGCGGGCTACAACACGGAGTACTCGACGAAGAAGTGGGTGCTGTTCATGATGGGCGAGTACCTGAACATGTTCATCTTCGCGATGCTCGGCGCGACGGTGTTCCTCGGCGGCTACAACGCCCTGCCGATCCGGTGGGACTGGCTGAGCGAGAACGTTCCCTCTCTGCGCGGCCTCTGGGACGCGTTCAGCGCGGTGCAGTACTACCTCGCGCCCTTCATCTTCCTGGGCAAGGGCTTTCTGCTCATGGCAGGCTACATCTGGGTCCGCGGCTCGTTCCCTCGCCTCCGCTACGACCAGCTGATGAACGTCGGCTGGCGCTGGCTCCTGCCCATCGCGACCTTCAACTTCACGCTCGTCGCCGCCTACCTCGTGGTCCAGCGCGTGTACGGCCCGTGGGTCGCGCTCCTCGCCTCGGCGGTCGCCTTCGTGCTGTTCGCCCTCGCGGTCGGCGCCTTCCGGCGATCGTCGATCAAGGGCAGGGAAAACGGCCTGAGGTCTCGGAGCATCACGATGGTGCAGCCTGCTGAGACCGGTCGCCAGGAGACCGCGCGCCGCGCGGTGACGCTGGTCGAGCCGACGGCCGAGGCGGTGGCGTGATGGCGGTTGTTGGCTACGGGCTGTTGGTTGTTGGTTTGGACCAAACCAACAACCAACAACCAACAACGCCTCTCCGGAGGTTCGCCTAGTGCCCCCCATCACGCCCGAGCTCCTGCTCTTCGGCGGCATCGCCGGACTCGCCGCCCTCGCGGCGATCGGCGTCGTGCTGTTCGACAACGCCGTGCGCTCGGCGCTGTGCCTCGTCCTGAACTTCTTCCTGCTCGCGGTGCTCTACTTCACCCTCGGCTCGGAGATGCTCGGCATCACCCAGATCGTCGTCTACACCGGCGCGATCATGGTCCTGTTCCTGTTCGTGATCATGCTGCTCAACCTCGGCGCGCCGCAGATGCTCAAGGAGAAGCTCGACCCCAAGAAGCCCGTCGCCGCCCTGCTGGGCGGGGTGCTCATCCTTGTGATCGGGGCGCAGATCCTGCCAAGCCTCGCGGGGGTGACCCGCCCCGGCGCCCTGGAGGGCGCGGGATCGCCCCAGGCGATCGGTCGGGCGCTGTTCACCGAGTACGTCGTGCCCTTCGAGGCGGTGAGCGTGCTCCTGCTCGTCGGCATCGTCGGCTCGATCCTCCTCGCCAAGCGGAGGCTCCTTTGAACGGCGTCCCCCTCGCGGCCTACCTCGCGCTCGGCCTGTTCATGTTCACCGTGGGCGTGGTCGGCGTGATCGTGCGCCGCAACCCCATCGTGATCTTCATGTGCATCGAGCTGATGCTCAACGCGGTGAACCTCACCTTCCTCGCCTTCGCGCGCTACGGCCTCGCCCATCCCGGCGCGGGCGAGCTGGCCCAGCGCTCGGCGGTGGCGGGCCAGATGATGGTGATCTTCGTGATGGCCGTCGCCGCCGCCGAGGTGGCGGTCGGACTCGGCATCATCATGGCGATCTTCCGCCTGCGCGACAACATCGACATCGACGAGATGAACCTTCTAAGAGGATGAGCCCCAACGCAATCTCCCTCGTCCTCGGGCTGCCGCTCCTGGGCTTCCTGATCCTGGCCCTCGCGGGCTCGGCCATCGAGAAGACCCTCGGGCGGCGTGTCCTTGGGATCATTTCGGTCGTGCCCATCGCGCTTGCGTTCCTTGTGGGGCTGGGCATCACGCTCGGCACGTCGGGCAGCACGATCGTGCCCGCCGCCGACTGGATCTCGATCCTCGGCCTCAAGGTGCCGTTCGAGTGGCTCGTCGATCCGCTGTCGATGACGATGGTGCTCATCATCACCGGCATCGGATCGCTCATCTTCCTCTACTCCACCGGCTACATGGCCGAGGAGCGCGAGTACAGCCGCTTCTTCACCTACCTGAACCTGTTCGTGGTCGCGATGCTCACGCTCGTGCTGGCGAACAACCTCGTGCTGCTGTTCGTCGGCTGGGAGGGCGTGGGCCTCTGCTCCTACCTGCTCATCGGCTTCTGGCACACGGACCTCGCGAACGCGAAGGCCGCGAACAAGGCGTTCGTGGTGAACCGCGTGGGCGACTGGGGCCTCATGCTCGGTCTGTTCCTCATCGTCGCGACGCTCGTCGGCGGCAACGCCTTCGTCGAGGGAGGGCGGTACCTGAGCTACGACGCGATGCTCCCGGCGCTGAAGACCACGCTCGTGGCGAACCCCGGCATGGCGACCGCCATCGGCCTGCTGCTGTTCGTCGGCGCGATGGGCAAGTCGGCGCAGTTCCCGCTGTACCTCTGGCTCCCGGACGCAATGGCCGGCCCAACGCCGGTCTCCGCGCTCATCCACGCCGCGACGATGGTCACCTCCGGCGTCGTGCTCTTGAACCGGATACACGTCGTGTACGAGGTGTCGGACGTCGCGAGCGCGGTCGTCTGCGCGGTCGGCGCGTTCACCGCCCTGTTCGCCGCGCTGATCGCCCTGGGGCAGACCGACATCAAGAAGGTGCTCGCCTACTCGACGGTGAGCCAACTCGGCTTCATGTTCATCGGGGTGGGCGCGGGCGGCTACTGGACGGGGATGTTCCACGTCACGACCCACGCCTTCTTCAAGGCGCTCCTCTTCCTCGGCGCGGGCGCGGTCATCCACTCGATGGCCCACGACCAGGACCTGCGCAACTACGGCGGGCTTTTCCGGCGTCTGCCGATCACCGCGTGGACGATGATCCTCGGCACCTGCGCCATCGCCGCCATCGGCGTTCCCGGCGTGTTCGGGTTCGCGGGCTTCTACAGCAAGGAGGCGTTGCTCGGCACCGCCCTCGCGAACGACCGCGGCGAGTACGCCTACATCAGCCACCTCGCGGGCTGGGTCGGACTCGTGACGGCGGGCCTCACGGCATTCTATATGTTCCGCATGACCTACCTCACGTTCGGCGGCAAGGAGGAGCGTTGGCGCAACGCGCCGGTGACCGCGCACACCACCGACGAGGAGGAAGGGGCGCACGGTCACCACGGCCTCGGGCCGGACTTCACGCCGCACGAGGCGCCGATCAGCATGACGTTTCCGCTGATCGTTCTGGCGGTGCTCTCGACCGTCGGCGGCTGGGCGCTCGCGCGCGGCGACGTGTTCGAGAAGTGGCTCGCGCCTTCGAGCGGCCCCACGATCCTCGGCACCGTTTCCGTCGAACCGCAGGGCCTTCCCCTTGGATGGATCTCGATCGTTGCCGCGGGTGCGGGACTCCTCGCGGGCTACCTCTGGTACCGCGGTGGCCTGCCGCACGATGAGGGGTTCGACGAGACGCGCTGGGGCGCGTTCCGCCGAGCGTCGTTCGGCCAGTTCGGCTACGACGCCCTGATGACCACCGCCGCCCTCGAGGGCGGCGGCGAGCTCGCCACGGGCTTGGACACCGGCGTCGAGCGCAACGTGATCGACGGCGCGGTCGTCGGCTCGACTTGGCTCTGGACCCAGATGGGCGTCGGCCTCGCCCGGCTCCAGCGCGGCGCGGTTCGCTCCTACGCGATGCTCATGCTGGTCGGCGCGGTCGTCCTCGTCGGCACGATGGCCTATGCGGCAATGGGAGGTGGGCGATGACCTCTAGAGTCCCCCTCGCGTCGCCTCGGCGCATGACTTTTAACCACGACCAACTTCCATCGGGCGATGAGAGGGGGGTTGGGGGGAGAGACATCACGCCTTCGGACGACCTTGGCGCCCACGCGGGCACGAGTGCATCCCGCGGCGACAGGGCATCGACCCTAGGAGGAGACCGATAAGATGCTGACCTTCCTCGTTCTGCTTCCTCTGCTCGGTGGCATCCTCACCGCCTTCCAACCCGACCGGGGGGCAAGGCTCACCGGCCTCGTGTTTGGCGTTGTCTCGCTCGGGTTCGCGTTCGTCGTTCTATCCCAATCGGCAGGCGGCTACCACCTCGCCCTCCGCGAGTCCGCCGCTTGGCTCCCCGCCCTCGGCGTCCGCTGGTCGCTCGGCGTCGATGGCCTCTCGGCATGGCTCCTCGTCGCCACCGCCGCGATGACCCTCGTCGCCCTCGGCATGGCGTGGCGCATCACCGACCGCGCGAAAACCTTCTTCGCCCTCATCCTCGCGCTGGAGAGCTTCATCTTCGGCGCGTTCCTGTCGCTCGACCTCGTCCTTTTCTTCACCTTCTTCGAGCTGACCCTCTTCCCGATGTTCTTCCTCATCGCCGGATGGGGCGGCGCGCGGCGGCGGTTCGCGGCGACGAAGTTCTTCGCCTACACCTTCCTCGGCTCGATCCTCATGCTCGTGGGGATCGTCGCCCTCGGCTTCCGCGCCCAAGGAGTTCCGGGTGCGGGCGCGCCGACCTTCGACCTCGTCCAGCTCCAGGCCCTCGCCGCAAGCGGCGACCTCTGGCGCGGCGCGCAGGGACTCGAGAACTGGGTCTTCTGGGGCTTCGCGGTCGCGCTGCTCGTGAAGACGCCCGCCTTCCCCCTCCACACCTGGATGCCCGACACCTACGCCGAGTCCCCGGCGGTCGTGCCCGTGCTCTCCGGCATCATGGTGAAGCTCGGTACCTTCGGCATCCTGCGCTTCCTCATCCCGCTCTTCCCCGACGCGATCCAGCAGTACGCCTGGGTGCTGATGCTCATGGGCGTGGTCGGCATCCTCTACGCGGGCGTCCTGGCCGTCGTCCAAAGCAACGCGATGCGCCTCCTCGCCTACTCGTCGATCTCCCACATGGGCTTCATCCTCGTGGGCCTCGCGTCGCTCAGCCACGCTGGGCTTATGGGCGCGGGCGTCCAGATGGTCAACCACACGATCATCGCCGGCGGCATGGTCTGCCTCCTGAGCTTCCTGATCGACCGCAAGGGCACCGCCGACCTCGCCGCCTTCGGCGGACTCAAGGCGCGGATGCCCGTCGCCGCCGCCCTCTTTCTCATCATCATGCTCGGCTCGGTCGGCCTGCCCGGCCTCTCCGGCTTCGTGGGCGAGTTCCTCGCCCTGCTCGGCGCGTTCGAGTCCGGCCACGCCGGCCTCTTCAACCTCAACGTCGGCTACGCCGCCGCCGCAGCCCTCGGCGTCGTCCTCAGCGCCGCTTACCTGCTTTATCTCTTTCAGCGCCTCTTCTACGGCCCCGTATCGACGGACGAACGAATGCCCGACTTCGACCAGCGCGAGCGGCTCCTCGGCATCGCCCTGTGCGCCGCCATCGTCGTGCTCGGCCTCCAGCCCTCGCTTATCACCCGCCCCATTGAGAGCGCGATCCAAGCGACCCGCCTCATGGCCGTCGCGCCCGAGGGCGCACGGCCGACCTGGGCCGACGACTCGATGCAGATCGACGCCGAGGGCGACCTCAAGCAGGACGGCAAGACCGTCGCGCCCGCGAACGTGCATCCGGTCAAGGTCGCCACGAACCCGTAATCTCAGCCATGTTCCAGTTCGACATCCCCACCCTCGACGCGATCACCCTCGCCCCCGTGGCGATCGTGGCGCTCACCGGGCTCGTCGCGCTGGCGATCGAGCTGTTCTCGCCCCGACGGAACAACAACCTTATCGTCGGGGCGTCGCTCGTCGGCCTCGCGCTCGCACTCCTCGCGCTTGCGTTCGGCTACGGGCCGCAAGCCTACGAATCGGCCGCGGGAACGGTGATTCGGGACCCGTTCGCGAGCGCGATGCAGACGATCCTCGTGCTCGGCACGGCGCTCATCGTGCTCATCTCCGAGCCCTACCTGCGGGAGAAGCGCATCCCCTTCGCGGAGTTCTACCCGCTGGTGCTCTGGTCGACCGTCGGCGGGATGCTGATGGTCGCCACCGAGAACCTGCTCCTCATGTTCCTCGGCCTGGAGATCCTCTCCATCGCGATCTACGTCATGGCAGGCATGAACCGGGGCGAGCGGCGCTCGGGCGAGTCCGCGCTGAAGTACTTCCTGCTCGGCGCGTTCGCCTCGTCGTTCTTCCTCTACGGGATCGCGCTTTTCTACGGCGCGACCGGCTCGCTCAACCTCAACGCGGTGCTGCAGACCTCCGCGAACGTCGGCGGGATCGTCCGCCCCTTGCTCCTCCTCGGACTGGGCATGATGCTCGTCGGCCTCGGCTTCAAGTGCTCGCTCGCGCCGTTCCACCAGTGGACGCCGGACGTCTACCAGGGCGCGCCCACGAACGTCACCGCCTTCATGGCGACCGGCTCGAAGGTCGCCGCCCTGGGCGCGCTGTACCGGGTGCTCGACGCCTACGGCAACCATTACGCCTCGTGGGCGCCCCTCGTCGGCGGCCTCGCGGTCCTCACCATGGTGGTCGGCAACCTCGCCGCGCTCGCCCAGACCGACGTCAAGCGCATCCTCGGCTACTCCTCCGTCGCCCAGGCGGGCTACGTCCTCGTCGCCATCGTCGCCCATGCCAAGCGCCCCGACGTCGTCGGCCCGCAGAGCGTGGTGTTCTTCCTCATGAGCTACGTGCTGACGACGATCGGCGCCCTCGCGGTGGTCGCCCTGAACGCCCGCAACGACGCCGAACCGACCACCCTGGAGAGTCTGCACGGACTCTCGCGCCGCTCGCCCCTCGCCGCCGGCGCGCTCGCGTTCTTCGCCCTCTCCCTCATCGGCCTGCCGCCCCTCGGCGGCTTCTTCGGCAAGTTCTACGTCCTCGCCGACGCCCTGCGCGCCGAGATCCCCTCCCTCGCCATCGTGCTCGCCCTCACCTCGGCGGTCAGCGTGATCTACTACCTGCGTCTCGCCCGCGCCCCCTTCGTGGAGACGGAAGGCTCCGCCGCGCCGACCGCGATGGCCCTCCGGACCGCCCTGGTCGTGTGCGGCGTCGGGGTCCTCGCGCTCGCGCTCTTCTCCGCGCCGCTCTTCGACGCCATGGGCCTCGCGTCGGACTCCGCCGCGCTCGTCCGGCGGTGAGGGACATCCGCGACTGCTCCGGTCCCTGGAAGGGGACCTGGATCCAGCGCGACCTCCGGGGGACGATGGCGTTCTCCCTGCGCTTCGCGGGCGACGCGATCTCCGGCGGCGGCGACGACCGCGACGGACCGTTCTCGATGGAGGGCGAGCTCGACGGCGACCGGGTCTACCTGCTGAAGCGCTATCCCTGGCTCATCGTCCGCTACGACGGCGTCTGGAACGGCACGTTCGTCTCGGGGCGCTCGACCATCGGCCCGCTGACGCACGGCGAGTTCGGCACGTTCGAGATGTGGCCCGAGGACGAGGAGACGACACTCGGGTCGGAAAGTCGAGAGTTGCAAACGGTCGCGTGACCCCCTGGGACCGCCGAATTCATTCGGCCAGCATCACCGCTCGACCGCGTCCAACACCTGCGCCAGGATCGCCGCCTGCCGGGCGCGCGGCAGCCTCTCGAACGGGGGCACATGCAGGAAGCCCACCCTCTTTTCGGGGAAACGACGCAACGCCCGGTAGGCGAGATAGTTGCAGAGATACGTGCCCGCATCCATGCTCGCGAAGAAGTCGGGCGACGCGGACAGCGACGCCACGACGTCCGCGTGCCACAGCGTCGCCTCGACGAGAAGCGGGCCACCCTCCTCGATCGGCCCATCGGAGGCATCGCCCCGCACGTCCGGCTGCTCGCCGCGCCAGTTGCGCGCGAAAAGCTCCGGCGTAACCCTCTCCCGCTGCGTGGCGACCCCCAGCATGAGCAGGATGTCGAACGACTCGGGGTCCAGCCTCTCGATAAAGGCGTCCGCCGCCGCGTAGGCGACCTCCAGCACCTGGAAGGGGCGCCCGCACCCTTCCGCCAGCCGCCCAGAAGGGTTGTCCGTTACAAGGCCGAACGGCGCGAAGCCGGTGACGAGGGTCCGCATCGACGGAGGTTACCGCCTCTGGAGATGGTTCCCCTTGCCGTCGCGGCAACAAGCCGACGAACTCGGCAGGTTCTATCGCGAACGGAAGGGGGGCTCCGCGCTCCGGCGTGGAAGACCGTGGGGGAGGGGGTGTTGTCGCTCACTGCCTGCCTTCGAGCGGGCAGTGGCGGAACCCGTAACACGCGAGACCGGGATCGTCCCGCCGCCGGTCTTTGAAGCAACCACCTTCGCCGTCAGCACCTGCCCGTCCACCGCCGCCTGCACCAGGCCCTGTCCCGAGGCGAGCACCGTCAGCCGACCGCCCTGGTCCATCCAAAGCGCCCCCGACGCCGCCCACACCACCCGCGCGTTCGGCACCGTCCGCCCCTTCGCGTCCACCACCCGCGCGTCGACGGTCTCGCCCGCCTTCACCGCCGACGGCACCGCCAGCCGCAGCGGCCCGAACGCGGGAGGCGGGGCCACTCCGCGCACGAGAAGCACGTCCGCCACCGGACGCTCGCGGCCGTCGCTCGGGCGGTTGACGACGATTCCGGCCGCCGCCATGTCCGTGCTACCCCCGCCATCGAGGTTCATCGCCTGCACGCAGCCGAGACCGCGCATGATCGACGCCATCTCTGGGAGGCTCGCCCCCGCCGAGATCGCCGAGCGGCCGTCCACCGCCACCAGCCAAAGGTCGCCATCGGCCGTGCGCCCAATGGCGGTTCGCGGATGTCGCGCGGCGACGAACCCCTTCGGATCGAACCCCTCCTCGCCCACCGCCGTCTCGCCGTCCACCAGGAGCATCGGCCCGCCCCCGATCGCCGAGTCGAGCCGCTCCCAGTCGAAGCCCGTGGTCTTCAGGTCGATCGCCACCCGGTCGCCCGGCTTCAGCCCCCGACCGAGGGACGCCTTGGTGCCGCGCAGGACGAGCATCGCCCGGCCCGGCTCGACGGTGCGCGTCGCCTTGTCCGGCGTCACGAGCTCGACCGTTCCCCCGACCGTGCAGGAGGGCGCGAGGGCTCCGTCCACCTTCAGGAGGATCGAGAGGTCGCCTTCCTCGGCGAACGCCTGCCCCGCGGCGGGCGAATCGAGCACCGCCTCGTTCGCGCCTCCCGCGCGGTTGAGGCCGCTCAGCTTCACCGTCGAGCCGTCGGGCAGGCGAACCGCCCCGGTCCAGGTCGCCTTGGCGAAGGCGCTCGCGCCCGAGCCCCAGGCGAACACCGTCCGCCGGGGGTTGGGCGTCGCCAGAAGTTCGCCGTCGCGCACGAGCAGGCCGAGCGGGTGGCCGTTCCAGCCCTTGGGCAGGTCCACGAAGAAGTCGGCGTTCACCGCCGCCAGTGCGCCCGCCTTGGTCGCGGCGACGCCCACGGTCGTGCGCCCGGTGGGCGCGCTGGCGGCTTCGTTGATCGCCCCGCCGGTGGGCTCCGCGCTCAGGCGCAGCGCGGGCGAGCCGGGCGTGATGCGCAACGCATGGATCACCCTGGGCGTCGCCCGGTCCACCTCCTCGCGGTACACGAGCCCTGGCGCAAGGGGCTTCTCCCACACGAGTTGCGCGGGCGTGCAGGCCGAGAGGAGCAGGGCGGGAAGGAGGGCGAAGAGGCGCATCGATCTGACTAACGCGAAGCGTTGTAGCCGCACCCTCTGTGGGTGCGCGGGGGCCTCTCGAATGACGACATGCCCGACGCTGCGCGTCTCTCGATTGTAGCTCTACGCAAACCGCAGCTCCGAGAACGCCAGCGCGTACGTCGCCTCGTTCAGGTACCGAGTCTCCACGCGAGGCGCGAACGGCACTCGAACATCATCCCCTTCGCTCGCCCATACAAAGCCCGAGAAGCCCCCGAACGACGGCACCAGCGCTTGGTAAGAGCCCACCCGTGGGAACACCCGCCCAAACATCGCCCGGATCTCCTCCATCGAGTAGGGGCAGAACACGCTGTTATCCGCCTGCGTCACCACGAACCCGCCGGGCGCCAAGAGGCGGCGCAGGTCGCCGTAGAACCCGTCGGTGAACAGCATCTCCGAGATCTCGCCCTCCTCCTCCTCGTAGGTGTCGGTCGAGTCGACCACGATGAGGTCGTAGTGCCGGCTTCCAGCCGGCATCTCCGGCCCCTCGTCCCCCCGGCTTCCAGCCGGGACCCCCTTCACGAACGGAAAGGCATCGGTCAGGTGCAGATGGACGCGCGGGTCGTCGAACGCGCCGTCGCTCAGGGACGGCAGGTGCTCCCGGCACACCCGCACCACGCCCTCGTCGATCTCGACCATGTCGATCCGCTCGATGGCACGGTGGCGCGCGATCTCGCGGATCACCCCGCCGTCGCCGCCCCCCACCACCAGCGCGGCCCTCGCGTTCGGCAGGGCCATGAGGGGGATTTGCACGAGCGCCTCGTGGTACGCCCGCTCGTCCATCTCGGTCAGCTGGATGTGGCCGTCGAGCAACAGCGCCCGCCCGAAGACGTCGGTGTCCACCACGTCGATCGTCTGGAACGCCGTCTTCTCATGCGCGACGTGCGCCCGCACCGAGGCGGTCATGCTCAGCCGGTCGCTGCGGATGGGAAAGACGAGGGAGTCCACCCACCCATTGTGGCGCGGGCGCCCCGCCCGCAGCCTTCCCTACCGCGAATCCGGCAGTAACTCCGACACCAAGACCGACGCTTCCGGCCGGAAGAGCGGCGAGACCGACTTCCCCTCCGCCAGGATCGTCACCACCCCGTACGCCTCGCCCGTCGGCTCTCGGTAGATCTCGAGCCGACGCGCCTCCACGTCCACGAGCCATACCTCCTCGATCCCTGCCGCCGCGTAGCGCGGCACCTTGAACCGCTGGTCGCGCGTGAGGGTCGAATCACCCACCTCGACCACGAGCGCGACCCGTTCAGGCGACGGGAGCGCGTCGTAGTCCCGCGGCCTTCCCCGGACGACCATCACGTCCGGCTCCGGCTCGTCGCGGGGTCCCAAGGCGAGCGGCGTCTGCGTCCGGACGTGGAACTCGTCGCCGACCTGATCGTCGATGAGGAGGACGCAGATGACGTGGGGGTTTCCTTGGGGACTCATCTTGGTTACAAGCTGCCCATCGATCAACTCGAGCTTTTCGTCGGGCCGGAACACGCCCGCCTCGGCGGCGCGGGTGTAGTCGTCGCGGGTCCATTCACGCAAGGCGAGCGCTTCCATGTTTCTACTTTACAGCTACGGGCCGCGCCGGAACGCCCTTCGCGTGCCCGTCGGCGTACGCGACGTTGTTCCTCCCTGGCCCCCGGTCGTTTCTCGCCCGGTGCCGGCCCGGCAGGGGAAGGCTCGCGCAGAGGTCCGAGGCGTTGCGGATGGGATTGACCGAGTCGTACACCAGCGGCGTGCCCGCCGGATCGAGAAGCTTGACCTGCGACGCGCGGGAGAGCGCGCCATTGAACGCATAGCCGTACACGTTCTTCGGCACGGACGGGCAGTGCCAGATCGTCTCCGTCTTGGTGTAGGGATAGGAGGCGTCCATCCACGTGTCGCGCGGCGGGAAGCGGTCGTTCACGTCCGAGGCGTAGATGATCAGGGCGGTCGAGATCTGCTTGACGTTCGAGAGGCAAGTGGTTGCTGGAGCAGGGTGATCGCTGGTGTTCACGGGAAAGAGGATCGCGCCAACCACGAGAACGACGCACACGACGACGATCCACTCCAAAGGCCCAACGCCCCGTCTCACGGCGTCGCCACCGACTTCGAGTGCTCGTCCGCGTACGCGATTGAATTCCCGCCTCTATGCTGTCCGGGCCTGTTCGCCGTCGACCTCATGCCCTGTAGACGGGTTCCCTCACGGGTTCGTTGCCCGACGTGGCGTGGGCGTCCCGCCTGCGTCGGCAGAAGGATGGTTGACTAAATCGCTTCTCGCGCACGTCCCTTGTGTCTCCGTGCCTTCTTCGCGTCTTCGTGTTCCCTTCGGAAAAACCCGTCAACCACCCTCTGCGCAGGTTGGGCCTAAAGACCCAACCTGCGAAAGGAAAATATTTTCGAGGCCTACAGCAGGATCACGCTGCGTATCACCTCGCCACCCTCCATCTCGTGGAAAGCCGCCTCCACGTCGCCGAGGCCGATCGTCCGCGTCACCATCGCGTCGAGGTCGAGTTGCCCCTGGAGGTAGAGCTGCGCGAGCAGCGGGAAGTCGTGCGAGGGCAGCGCGTCGCCGCAGTGGCAGACGCGCAGGGCGGCCTTGTTCCAGTACACGCCCGTCGAGAAGTCACCGAGGTTGAGGTTCACCGCGTCCGTCTCCGCGGGGAAACCGATCGTCGTCGCCGTTCCGCCATAAGCCAGCATCCGCACCGCCTGCTCCGTGCAGAGGGGAATGCCCGTCGCCTCGAACGCGAACTCGACGCCGCCGTCCCACCCGTCCTCCGTGAGCTTGCGAACGGCCTCCACGGGGTCGCCGTCCTTCGCGTTCACCGTGTGGGTCGCGCCGAACTCCTTCGCCCATTGGAGCTTCAGCGGGTTCACGTCCACCGCGATGATCTGCCGCGCGTGCCGGATCTTCGCGCCCTGGATCACCGAAAGCCCGACGCCGCCGCAGCCGATCACCGCGACGCGAGAACCGGCCCCCACCGGCGTCGTGTTCATCGTCGCCCCCACGCCGGTGACCACGCCGCAGGCGAGGAGGCACGCCTTGTCCAGCGGCATCTCCTTGGGCATGGGGATGGCGGCCTTCGCGTGGACCACCGTGTACGTCGCGAACGTGCCGCAGCGCAGCACCTGCGAGCACTCCGCGCCGTCGCGCTTGCGACGCACCCGCGGACCCGCTCGCAGGGCCGCGTAGCAGCGGCGCGGGTCGCCCCGGCGACAGGCGGGACACTGCTCGCACGGCGCGCGGTAGGCGATCACCACCGGGTCGCCGACCTCCAGGCCCTTCACGCCCTCGCCCACGGCGTCAACGTAGCCCGCGCCCTCGTGGCCGAGCACGATCGGGAACCTCATCCCGTTCCCGTTGAGGTTCTTGACCGTGAGGTCGGTGTGGCACACGCCGCTCGCCACGAGCCGCACCCGCACCTCGCCAGGCCCCGGATCGTCCACCAGGATGTCCGTGAGCACCGAGTCCTTGCCGGGCTCCTCGAGCAGCACCGCCTTCGCTTCGACCGTCGCCATGCCTTATTGTAGCGGCGACGCCGCTACAATGGACCATGTCCTTCATCGACAAGCTCCGCTCGGGCGAGCTCGCGGACGCGCGCACGATCCTCAACGCCGAGCCGGGCCTTGCCCAGTTCCGCGAGGAGAACGGCGTCTCGGCGGTGCTCATCGCCCGCTACCTGGGCCACGCCGACTTCGCTCGCGAGATCGCCGACGCCCACCCCGGCATCGACCTCTGGGAGGCGGCGGCCTTGGGCGACCAGCACCGCACCACCGAGCTGCTCGACGCCGTGCTCGCGGAGATCGACGGCATCAACGCCGATGGCTACACCGCCCTGAGCCTTGCCGTCCACTTCGGCCACCTGGAGGAGGCGAAGCTCCTCCTCGATCGCGGCGCGGACCCGAACGTGATCTCCACGAACGACATGGCGATGATGCCTCTACACTCCGCGCTCGCCGGCGGCCACAAGGAGATCGCGGCCCTGCTCGTCGCGCGGGGCGCGGAACCGGACGAGCCTTCGGGCGCAGACTGGACGCCGCTTCATTACGTGGCCGAGTCGGGCGACCTGGAGACCGCCCGGATGCTCGTCAAGGCCGGTGCCCGGAGCGGCTACACCCGGAAGGACGGCAAGACCGCCCTTGAGGTGGCCGAGGAGAACGGCCACGCGGAGTTGGCGAGGCTGCTGAGCGAGAGCGTGGCGTAAGAACGTCACCCCTCCTTGTTTTTCCGCGGCGCAAATGCCCCGCGCTCCCCAGACCCGAACGCGAGGAAAATGAGGAGGGGCCGGGGGTGGAGCAAAGAGCTTAGGATGGCTTTGCTCTCCCGCTAGCCCCCTCTCATTTCGTTCGCGCTGGAAGCTGTTTTTCAACCGTTCTTCAGATGCCGCAACAGAACGAGAGGGGGACCGGAGCTACCACCCTCTTCCGGCCATCTTCTGGAACTCCGGCAGGTCGGAGCAGTTGATGCCGACCATCGGCTCGCCCAGGCCCTTGCTGATCTCGGCCAGCTTCCGCGCGTCCTTGTGGAAAAGCACCGATGCGACGATCGCGTTCGCCCGCTTGGCGGGATCGCCGGACTTGAAGATGCCCGAGCCGACGAACACCGTCTCCGCGCCGAGCTTCATCATGAGCGCGGCGTCGGCGGGGGTCGCGATGCCGCCCGCGCTGAAGTTCGGGACGGGGAGCTTGCCCGTCTCGTGCACCTCGCGCAGCAGCCCGATACACGCCTTGTGGTCGCGGGCCAGCACGAAGAGCTCGTCCTCGCGGGCGCTCTGCACCTGCCGGATCTCGCGCTGGATCGTCCTCATGTGGCGCACCGCCTCGACCACGTCGCCCGTGCCCGCCTCGCCCTTCGTACGGATCATCGCCGCCCCCTCGGCGCAGCGGCGCAGGGCCTCGCCCAGGTTCCGCGCGCCGCACACGAACGGCACCGTGAAGCCGTGCTTGTCGACGTGGTTCTCCTCATCCGCAGGGGTGAGGACCTCGCTCTCGTCGATGAAGTCGACCTCCAGCGCCTCCAATATCTCCGCCTCGACGAAGTGGCCGATGCGGCACTTCGCCATCACCGGGATGCTCACCGCCGCCTGGATCTCCTGGATCATCTCGGGGTCGCTCATGCGCGACACGCCGCCCTCCTTTCGGATATCGGCGGGCACGCGCTCCAGGGCCATGACCGCCACCGCGCCCGCATCCTCCGCGATCCGCGCCTGCTCGACGTTGACGACGTCCATGATGACGCCGCCCTTGAGCATCTCGGCCAGCCCCACCTTCTCTCGCCAGGTCTTGGCGACGGGATTCTTGCCTTCCGAAGGGTTGGGGAGGGTGGTACTCATGGTTCTTTCTACGATTGTGGCAGGGTTTCGGTACCGTCCCTTGCGCCCTTCGCGTCCGGAAACGTGACGTATATTAGAGCTATGGCCACAACGCTGGACCACCCTATCGCGACCGACGCCTCGGAGGACGTTGAGCGCGGACCTCGGCTGCTGACGATTGAAGAGTTTGAGGCAATTCCGGACACGACGTTTCCCGAAGGGACGCGCCTGGAGCTGATCGAGGGATTGATCTACGAGAAGATGGGGCAGAACGATCCCCACATCACCGCCATCGAGGCCGTCGCCGCCGCGCTTCATGAGGCGTTCGGCGCGGGCTTTTACCTCAGGGTACAAGGACCGTTAAAGCTCGGCGGCAAGAGTAAGCCGGAGCCGGACATGGCCGTCCTGCGCGGCACTTGGCGCGACTACGACGGACGGCGCCCCGATCCTCTTACCGATGTTCCGCTGGTCGTCGAGGTGAGCGACTCGACGCTCGGAGATGACCGGGGACGCAAGGTTCGCCTCTACGCCAAGCACGGGATTCCAGAGTACTGGATCGTGAACCTTCAGGATCGACCCTAGAGGTTCGCCGCGGGCCGCGTCCCGCGGCAGAGGCGTACTTCGAGACGCTTGTCTATCGCGAGGGTGAGACGGCGACGGCGAACGGGAATCCGGTGGCGGCGGCGGACCTTCTGCCGAAGGCCTGAAACGAAGAAGTCCCGCCTGAGAGGCGGGACTTCTCGGAGGGTGCCTCCTGTAGAGGAGGCATCGCGCTCAGTACTCTTCGTCTTCGACCGTCTCCACCACGGGTTCGGGCGTCTTCTCGACCGGCGCGTTGGGGTCGAACACCACCAGCGTGATCGCCGACGACACGTCGCGGTGCAGGTCGAGCTCGATCGGGTACGTGCCAAGCTTGCGGATCGGATCGTGCAGGGCGATCGCCTTGCGGTCGACCGTCGCGCCGAGCTGCGACGCGATCTCCGTGGCGATGCGCTCGCTCGTGATCGCGCCGAACAGCTTGCCCTGGCCCCCGACCTCGCCCGCGATGCGGATGGTCTTGCCGTTCAGGCTTTCGCCGACGCCTTGGGCGGCGGTCTTCTGGCCCGCCGTCTTGGCGGCGAGCCGCTCGTTCTTGCGGTCGAGGGCCGCGAGCTGCGCCTTCTCGCCGACGATGGCGAGGCCGCGGGGGAAGAGGTAGTTGCGGGCGTATCCGTCCGCGACGTTGGCGACCGTTCCTTCTTTGCCCAGCTTGGGCACGGTCTTGAGCAGGATGACTTTCATGGTGTTGCCTCGTTGTCGTCGGGCACGGTCCGGCATGCCGAACCACGCTTGCGGAGGGAAGGCCTAGCGCCTCACCCCAACCCCGATCGTCAGAGCCGTGTCGCGGAAGATTCGATCCGCGCCCACCCATGCGATCAGGCCGCCGCCGAGCTCGTAACGGAGCCGCGCGTCGAACCGGGGAGCGTTGAGGTCCCACAGATCGGTGCGAAGTCCAAGCTTCGGCGTGAGGGAGTAGTCTACCCCGAGCCCGGGCCGCCCGCCGTAGACGCCGTAGCGATAGTCCAGCGCGGGACCCACCCGCCGCCCGAGTTGGAGGTTCAGACGGTTGCGCTCGAACGCGTCCCACAGCCCCGCCGTCACGAAGCCGTCGCTCAGCGGCACCGACACGCTCAGGTCGGTGCGGAAGTGGTTCGGCTCGCTCTCGTGGATGAGATCGAGCCCCGTCGTGACCGGCGGCAGGCCCCGCCCCCTCTTCCCGAACGCCCCGCCGACCTTGTCGCTCAGGCCACCGAGCTTCTTCTCCAGGTCGGTGGCCCCGTCCAGGGCGTCGCCCACCTTCTTGGGCAGGTCCTGGCTGTTCGCGGTGAGCTTCTCGACGTTCGCGGCGATCCCGCTCGCCTTGTCGACGAGGGCGGGCAGGCGGTCGCTCGTCGCCTTGAGGTTGTCGGCCGCGGCGCGCAGGTCGCCGTTGAGCTTGGGATCGTTCAGGGTCCGGTGCAGGTCGGCGAGAAGCGCCTGCGATTGCCCCGCGATCTTGTGTGCGTCCGCGAGGAGCGAGTCGGCCCCGTTCTGGATCTTGCCCGATTTGGCGTAACGCTCGATCGCCTGCGCCGTTCCCTGAACAGAGAGCAGGGTCGTCTCCGTGCTCTTCAGGATCGCGTTGATCTGTCCCTGGTTCTGCGCGACGAGCAAGTCGCCCCGGTTGGCGATCTTCGCGAAGGCCTGGAGGGCGTTCTGGCTCGATTTCAGCGTCTGGTCCGCCGTCGCGAGCACCGCTTGGAACTGCTTCTGGAACTCCTGGTTGTTCAGGATCTTCTCGACGGACTTCAGTGTTCCCGTGAACTGGGAGTACAGCTCCGTGCCGCCGTCCGGCAGAATGCTGTCCAGCGGCCCCGCCTTCCCCCCCCGGATCGTCCAGCCCGGCTCCATGAACCCGCTCGGGCCTCGGTACTTCGGGTCCTGGACGAGCGAGAGCGGCGTATCGCCCAACCCGACGAGCGACCCTGCGATCATCGCGCGCGTGCTCAGCGGCAGCGGCGTTCCCTTCTTTAGGCCGATCTTCAGCTTGGCCTGCGTCGGACTGTCGACCGCAACGTCCGTGATCTCTCCCACCTGCACGCCCGCCATCAGCACGCGCGCGCCCTTCGAGAGGCCGCCGGCGTCCGGCATCACGACCGTGTAGACGTCGCTCTTCGCCGGCAGGAGGCTCTTGCCCACCACCGCGATGCCTCCGAGAAAGAGCGCCACCGCCACGATCACGAACAGGCCCACCTGGGCGGCGGCTTTCATCCTCCCAAGTGTAGCTTGAGGAGGACGTTCAGGACTCGCGCCAGTTGTCCATTTCGAATGGACAACCCGCCGCTGGGACCCGAGCGAAATGACCGGCGTTCGCGGTGACGAGGGTGAGGCCGCTGATCGTGGGAAGCGGATGGTGCACACGGTAGACGACGATGTGCCGCAACGTCGCTTGGGCCCAAACCGTGTCCTATCCAATTCGGCGCGCGGCGTAGGTCGATAATGGCGCTGGTGTCGAACAGGCGTTTATCCACGGGGCGGGTCTGCCTCACCTCGCCGCTCTCGCACGTTCGTCTCGACGATGTCGATGACGCTGTCGGGAATGGACTGGATCAGAGCGAAGGGAGGATTTGCCCTCAGCCTCTCCCATTCCTCCTTACTCAGCTCGCCCGTCGCCTCAGGCTTGTGCGCCTTCTCAAGGCCCGACAGAACCAGCTGGACAGCGACCGCTGCAGGCGAGAGATGTGCCTCTTCGGCGTACCGCTCAACCTCGCGCTCGATGCTGGCGGGAAACTCATAGCTCATGGTTCTTCGACTGATTACACGTCCACGTTCCCAGACCGAACCAAACCCTCGCGCGGGTAGTCTCGCATTTGGGCCTTCGGCGTCCGATAAGAGGGGCGTGGACACTCTAACGAAGTGGCCGCGCGAGTCGTATAAAAGGGAACGCGGGCGGAAGCCCGCAACCAAGAGAGTAAAAAGAGAACTATGTGGCAACGCTTTACAGAGCGCGCGCGGAAGGTGGTCTTCTACGCGCAGGAGGAGGCCCAGAAGTTCGGCGAGGGGTACGTTTCCACGGAGCACCTCCTCCTCGGGCTCGTGCGGGAGTCGGACAGCGTGGCCGCGAGGGTCCTCGAGAAGCTGGGCGTCAGCCTCAACCGGATCCGCGTGGAGGTCGAGAAGCAGCTGCCGCGCGGCGACGCCCGCCCGAGCCAGGACATGACCCTCACGCCCCGCGCCAAGCGGGTAATCGACCTCGCGTACGACGAGGCCCGCAACCTCAACAACAACTACATCGGCACCGAGCACCTCCTGCTCGGGCTCATCCGAGAGGGCGACGGGCTCGCCGGGAGGGTGCTCGCCAAGCTCGGGGTCGAGCTTGAGCGCGCCCGCCGAGAGGTGATGGCCCTCCAGGACAACGAGAGCCAGCAGAAGTCCGGCTCCGGCGCCTCCGCCTCCTCGGGCGGCGGATCGAGCCGCGGCCAGTCGGGCGGCGCCGCGGCGAAGACCGCGACCCTCGACGAGTTCGGCCGCGACCTCACCGATCTCGCTCGCGAGGGCAAGCTCGACCCCGTCGTCGGACGACAGGCGGAGATCGAGCGCGTCATGCAGATCCTCTGCCGTCGCACCAAGAACAACCCCTGCCTCATCGGCGACCCGGGCGTCGGCAAGACGGCCATCGCCGAGGGACTCGCGCTGCGCATCGTGCAGGGCGACATCCCCGACATCCTGCGCAACAAGCGAATCGTGTCGCTCGATCTCGCCGGCCTCGTCGCCGGCACCAAGTACCGCGGCGAGTTCGAGGAGCGCATGAAGAAGGTCATGGAGGAGGTCCGCAAGGCCGAAGGTGCCGTCGTCCTCTTCATCGATGAGCTCCACACGCTTGTCGGCGCGGGCGCGGCCGAGGGCGCGATCGACGCCTCCAACATCATGAAGCCCGCCCTCGCGCGCGGCGAGCTCCAGTGCATCGGCGCGACCACCCAAGACGAGTTCCGCAAGTACATCGAGCGCGACGCCGCCCTCGAGCGGCGCTTCCAGGCCGTCAAGGTCAAGGAGCCCTCCGAGGAAGAGGCGGTCGACATCCTCAAGGGCCTGCGTGAGCGCTACGAGGCGCACCACCAGGTCGAGATCACCGACGACGCCCTCCAGGCGTCCGTCACCCTCAGCCAGCGCTACATCTCCGACCGCTCGCTGCCCGACAAGGCGATCGACCTCATCGACGAGGCCGCGTCGCGGGTTCGTCTCCAGATGAGCCTGCCGCCCGCCGACGTGCGCAACGACCGCACCCGGCTCATCAAACTCAAGGCCGACATGGAGCACGCCCGCAAGCGGCCGAACTCCGACGAGGAGAAGCTCAACGTCCAGCAGACCGAGATGGACGAGCTGGAGCACTCCATCGCTGAACGCGAGGAGGCGTGGCAGATGCTCGACAAGCCCGAGCCGAAGGTCGGCGAAGGCGAGATCGCGGCCATCGTCCAGGCTTGGACCGGCATTCCCGTCACCAAGCTCGTCGAGGCGGAGAGCCAGAAGCTGCTCCGCATGGAGAGCGACCTTCACCAGCGGATCATCGGGCAGGGCGACGCGGTCAGCGCCGTCAGCCGCGCCATCCGCCGCAGCCGTAGCGGACTCAAGGATCCGAAGCGCCCCATGGGTTCCTTCATTTTCCTCGGGCCGACCGGCGTGGGCAAGACGGAACTCGCCAAGACCCTCGCGGGCTACCTCTACGAGAAGGAGTCCAACATGGTCCGGATCGACATGAGCGAGTACATGGAGCGGTTCGCCGTCTCCCGACTCGTCGGCGCTCCTCCCGGATACGTGGGATACGATGAGGGCGGCCAGCTCACCGAGCAGGTGCGGCGCAACCCGTACTGCGTGGTCCTGCTGGACGAGATCGAGAAGGCGCACCCCGAGGTGTTCAACCTGCTCCTCCAGGTCATGGAGGACGGTCAGCTCACCGACAGCCAGGGTCGCACGGTCGACTTCCGCAACACGATCATCATCATGACCAGCAACGTGGGCGTCCGCCCGATCGAGCTGGACAAGGGACTCGGCTTCAAGACCGAGGTCCAGGACTTCAACGACCCGAAGCTCTACGAGTCGATGAAGAACAAGATGGTGGACGAGATGAAGAAGCTCTTCCGGCCGGAGTTCCTGAACCGCGTGGACGAGACCATCGTCTTCCAGCACCTGAAGAAGGAGGAGATCCTGCAGATCGCGGACCTCTACCTGAAGCGGGTGAACGAGTCGGCGAAGGCGATGGAGATCTCCATCGAGCTCAGCGACTCCGTGAAGGACCTGCTCGTGGCCGAAGGGTACGACCCGAACCTCGGCGCGCGGCCCCTGCGCCGCGCCGTTCAGCGGTTCATCGAGGACCCTCTCAGCGAGGAGTTGCTCATCGGCCGCTTCACCGCGGGCGATGTGATCATCGCGGACACCGAGGAGGACGGCAAGACCGTCGTCTTCAAGCGCAAGGAGTCCGAACCGGACGTCGAACCCGAGAAGGAACTGGTCAGCCCTTAAGGGACCGCCACTCGACTGAGTGGCAAAGGGGGCGTTTCGATCTTTGGAGCGCCCCTTTTTCGGCCTCGCAAGGGCGTTCATTCGTCGCGGGATGCTTGCAAGCGGGGGCGGGAACGGTATCAGAATCGACCCTTTTCAGGTTCAACGCCGTCGCGAGGGGCGCGGACTGAGAATTTTTGTTCAGACTGCGAGTCGGCGATTCGGCGTGGAAATTTCGAGGCGGGCGG
>CAXTOO010000028.1:0-21598 GCA_964245875.1 uncultured Fimbriimonas sp.
CGCTCTTCCACCGCCCGCCCGCGGGAAAAAGTCAACCACGTCCGGCGGGTCGGCGTTGCGTCGGCCTTCGTTTGTCGGGCGGGCAGGCCGCTTCGCGGCGCGGGCATGAGGACAGCCGAGGCCCGCTCGGGGAGGATGCCTGCCTCGCAGCAGGCATCTCGCTTACTTGCGCCGGCGTCGCATCAGCGCCGCGAGGCCGAGGCCCAGGGCGACGAAGGCGCTGGGCTCGGGCACGGCCTGCACCGAGACCACGCCCGTCGTGTACAGACGGCTCGTGTCCCAGGCGAGGCCATCCCCGAGCGCGGGGAGGGCGATCGAGGAGAACGCGCCCGTGAACGGGTCGTTCCAGTCGAAGAGGTCGAAGCTCTCGCCCGCTCCGGCGACGAAGCCGCCGTAGTACACGATGTCCAGCGCGCCGTTCAGCCGCGCGCCGCGCGTGAAGTCGAGCTGGTCGTACTGCGTCGCGGGGTTCGTGCGCGAGCCGCCCATCGTGCCCGCGAGCTCCATCTGCAGGCGGTTGTTCGCCCCGAAGCCCACGAAGCTCTGGAACGTGACCCGCGCCGGGGAGTTGCCCGGGTTGTAGCCGCCTTCGAAGTCGACCTCGCCGAAGCCGCTGAACCCGCCCGCGCCCGACACGACGCCGTCGAACACCGTCGTCGAGCCGCCCAGCGTCGCGAACTCGCCCTGCGTCACGACGGGGCGGGTGAACCGCACGGTCCCGGCGGAGTCGTTGATGAAGCGCGCGCCGCCCGCGAGGCTCAGCCCCCCGAAGGAGCCTGCCGCCGTCGCGTCGAGCGATCCGGCCTGCACCGTCGTCGCGCCCGTGTTCGAGAGCACGCTCGTGAGAAGCACCTGCCCGTTGCCGGTCTTGAGGAAGTCGCCCGCGCCGGAGTATCCCGCCGCGAGGATGCCCGGCGCCGAGGCGTCGATCTGGAGCGTCGCGCCCGCCGCGCCGACCACCGCGTGGGTGAACGCCGAGGGCGCGCCCTTGAGGATTCCCACCGCGATCGTGGGCGAGACGTCGCTCCCGAGGGAGCCGATCACCGTCACGGTGCCCGTGCCGCTCTTCAGGAGGCTCCCCGTGCCCGTGACCCGGTTGCCGTCGAGCGTGCCCGCCACGTTCTGCGACAGCTCGAGGGTGCCTCCGGCCAGGGTCGTCGAAGGAAGGTTCGAGGTGGTGACCGCCACCGTACCCGCGTCGATCCGCAGGGCCGGTCCCAGGGAGAAGTTGGCCGCCGTCAGGTCGAGGCGTCCGTTCCCGACCTTTTCGAGCAGCCCCGCCCCCGAGGTGTTGTACCGGATGAACTGGCCGGAGAACGCCGAGCTCGCGTTCCCGTTCCCGACCTTGAAGGTGGTGTCTCCGATAAAGATCGTGCCCGCGCCCGAGAGCGCACCGACCGTCTGCGCGTAGGAACCCGCCATGATGCCCTGGTCCCCGAAGAGCACCGTCATGTCCAACTCCGCGCCGGCGGCGACCGTCAGCGCCGTGGTCGACGGCAACGCGTTGGCGGCGCCGAGGTAGAGGTTGCCGCCGCTCACGGTCGTCGCGCCGGCGTAGGTCGAGGGGCCGGAGAGAACGACGTTGGTGTCAAAGCGTTGTCCGTTGAACGTCAGGCCGCCCGCCCCGGAGATCGCCCCCGAGAAGATGAGGTCGTAAAGATCGGTGCTGTCTCGGTTCCCGACGAAGCCCACACTGTGGTTTCCCGTCGAGAGCGCGATATCGCTGGACACGGCCCCGCCGGCAGTCGTGAAGTTGTATCCACCCTGAAAGAACCGGACGGCCCCAGAGAAGGTGATGTCTCCCAGAAGGTTGAGGGTGCCCGCTCCCGAGACCGTGCCGACCGAGGTGGCCTGCCCGTTCCCGAAGTTCAACGCTCCCACCGTGGGCGAGAAGCCGTTCAGGTCGAGCGTGCCGCCCAGCATCGTGACCGTCCCACCGCTCGGCAGGGCGCCGTTCGCCCCGACCTGGAGCGTCCCTGCGGCAACGCTGGTTCCTCCGGCGTAGGTGTTGCTTCCCGTCAGAAGGAGCGTTCCCGAACCCTGCTGAGTAACGCTCCCAGGGCCGGTGATCGTGCCCGAGTAGGCGTTGGTTCCAGAGCCTCCGACGGTCAGGGCGGCGGCGCCCAGCCGAACGGCGCCCGAACCGGAGAGGCCCCCGACGGTCTGGTTGTAGCCGCCAAGATCTAGCGTTCCGCCGCTACCGAGCAGGAGGAGGCTCGCCGCGCTGTAGGCGTTGGACCTAAAGAAGGTCAGCGTTCCAACGTTGACCGAGGTCGTGCCGGAGTACGTGTTCGCGCGCTGGAGTGTGAGCGTCCCCGTGCCTTCCTTGGTCAGGCCCCCGTTCCCGCTGATGACGCCGGAATAGGTCGTGCTCGCCGCGTTGCCCGCCGTGAGCGTCCCTGAGCCGATCACGATCGCGCCCGCGCCCGAGATCGATCCCACGGTCTGGTCGAAGCCCTTGAGATCCAGGGTCGAGCCTGCGCTCGTCAGCAGGGTCGTGGTGGTGGGGAGGGCGTTCGCCGCCCCGAGCGCCAGCGTTCCCGCCGTGAGCGAGGTCGTGCCCGTGTAGCCGTTCTGCCCGGTCAGGGTCAGGACGCCCGCGCCGCTCTTGACGAAGGCTCCCGAGCCGCTCACCGTTCCCGCAAGCGTGCGAGCGTCCGGGTTCGCGATCTCCAGCGTCGCGTTGTTCAGGTAGTCCCCGCTCGGTTGGGCGACGACCAGCCGCCCCGCTCCGATGGTCGTGCCGTCGTAGTCGTTCGCGCCCGTGAGGGTGAGGGTCCCCGCGCCCTGTTTGATCAGCCTCCCCTCGCCTTCGATCGTGCCGGAGAAGGTCGTGCTCGTGGCGTCGCCGACGGTGAGGTTTGCGGAACCCATCTCGTAGGTGCCCGCGCCGGAGAGCGAGCTGATCGTCTGGGCGTAGCTGCCGATTGTGACGCCGGGCCGGGCGGTGTAGAGGTACTGCGACGCGGTCGCGCCGGCGTCGATGGTGAGCGCGGTGGTGGAGGGCAGGGTGTTCGCCGCGCCCAGGAAGAGGAAGCCGTTGGAGATCCGCGTCGCGCCCGTGTAGGTGTTCGCCCCGGTGAGGGCCACGGTCTGGCCGTCGCCCTTCGTCAGCCCGCCCGGGCCGGAGATCGCGCCGTTCAGCACGAGGTCGTAAGGACGACCGTTGACGGGGGTGTAGTTCGAGAAGAGCAGGCGGTGCTCTCCCGCGGTGAGAGCGAGGTTGACGGTGAGTTGCAGCGTCGGGGAGCTCGCCACCCGGTTCTCGACGAGGTCGCCGGCGAGGTTGAGGACGCCGCTCCCCGTCACGGTGCCGGTGGAGACGAAGCCGTCGCCGAACAGCAGGTTCTTGACGGTGGGACTGTAGCCATTGAGGTCGAGCGAGCCGTTTTGAAGGAGAAGGTCGCCCGCCGACGCGCCGTTGACGCCGCCCAGGGCGTTGTTCGAGCCCATGACCAGCCTTCCCGCGTTGATCGTCGTTCCGCCGGTCTGGCCCCCGATGCCGGAGAGGGTGAGGCTGTTCGTGCCGATCTTGACGAGCTTCCCGGCGCCGGTGATCGTCCCGGCGAACGTGCTGTTGCCGGAGTTCTGTCCCACCGACAGCGTGGCGCCGCCCAGCCGCAGGGTGCCCGCGCCGGTGAGGGAGCCGATCGACTGATCGTAGGCGCCGGGGGTGACGCCCGCGGGCGCGGTGGCGGCGGTGGGCGAGAGGTCGACGATCGCGCCCGCCTGGGTGTTCAGGCTACCGCCGGAGGGCAGGGCGTTCGTCGCGCCCAGGAGGAGCGTCCCGGCGTTGACCACCGTGCCCAGGCTCCAGTTGTTGTCGGCGCGCGTGAGGGCGAGCGTCCCCGCGCCGTTCTTGACGAGGCTCCCGGTGCCCGAGACGAGGCCGGTTAGCGCAAGGCTGCCGGAATCGACCTGCACGGCCAGCGACTGGTCGCCGCTCGTCCGTCCGTCGTTGTTCAGGAACACGTTCATCGCGATCGTGCTCGCGCCGACGCTCGAGCGCAGGATGCCGCCGCCCGCGAAGCCCAGGACGCCCGGCGTGCCCGTCGAGTTGTTTCCCGTCAGGTTGTAGGACTGGTTGTTGAGCTGGAGCTCCCTCAGCCGGAACAGGCCGACGAGGTTGTTGTTGATCCCCCCGTCGGCGTCGCGGTTGAAGATGAGCCGCGTCAGGAACGAGGTCTGAGTGGGCACGACGGTGTCGGTGCCCGTGTCGGTCCGGGTCCAGTTGCCCGCCGTGCCCCAGTTGGTGGCGCCGGCGTTCCCCACCCAGTAGTAGGTGTTCGGATCGGTCTGGGCGCGCGCCGCGGCGGCGGCCGTCGCGAGGAGGGCGAACGAGAGGGTGCGAATGGTGCGAATGTGCATGGCGTTGGCGACCCCACTTGCAGGACGCTTCGCCTCAGTCTCTTCCACCGGCGGACCGCCGCCGCCGCCCGGGCCGATTTAGTCGGAAAACGGACACGCGGTACGCCGTTTTCGGTCGCTTATGCGCAAAATGGGCACGGTCTGCCGTCCCCGCGCGAAGGCGATGGCTCCATAATCAGAGGTCGATGGCGTCGTCCCCCTCCTCCGGCCTCGCCGCTCCGCTCGGCCAGACCCTCCGCGATCTGCGGCTCGCGCGGGGACTCAGCCTCGCGCAGGCCGCCGCCAGGGGGGGCGTGTCGAAGTCGGCGCTCGCGCACTGGGAGACCGGACGCCGCACGCCTCCCGGAAGCGCGCTGGTGGGGCTTCTGAACGCGCTCGGCGCTTCGGGCCGGGCGCGCGCGGCGATCGTCGCGCAGGCCGACCCCCGCCACGCCCGCGCCGCGCTCGCCCACACGCCGCACGGGGCGCCGGTGGGCAAGGGCGAGGTCCTGAGGGCGATGCGGCTCCGCCGGGGGCTGACCCAGGCGGACCTCGCCGGACTCCTGAACGTGGCGCAGTCCACCGTGGCCCGCTGGGAGCGGGGCGACGGCGACCTCGACGCGGCGGACCAGGAGGGCGTCCTGAGCGCCCTGGGGGCGTCGGCGGACGAGGGCGAGGCCGTCGCCTCGCTCGACCCCACGCGAACCATCCCCCGCGACCTCGACGAGCGCTACACGGCGATATCCCGCGCGCCCCACGGACTCGGCGAGACCCTCTGGCTGGGGTTGGAGGCCGACCTCTGGTGGCGCGCCTCCCGATCCGAGGGGTACGACGAGCTGCTCCAGAGGGTGAGGGGCCACCGGGCCGACTGGTACGCGATGTCGCTTCGGCCCGCCGAAGCGGATGCGCTCGCGCGGGGGATCATCCGCGGACCCTACGCTCCGCCCTCCGAGATGCTCCACGGCGTGGCGTACGGCGTCGTCTGCTCCGCGCTCCAAAGCCGCAACGACCCCCGTCCGGCCCTGAGCGCGCTCGATGCCTGGGTGCCCCGGCTACGAACGCCGAAGAGCCTCGCCCTGGTCCAGGCGCTTCACGCCAGGCTCGCGTCCCGCATCGACGTCGACGCGGGCCTCGATGCGATGGATGCCGCCGAACGGACGGCGGACGACGACCCGGACGTCCTCCGCTTCATCGGCATCCAGAAGGCGCGCCTGCTGGTCGACCACGGCGCCCCGCAGGCCGCCCTCCTCACCCTGGAGGAAGGCGCCCTTTTCGACGACGTGCCCCCACGCGCCGACGCGGAGGACACGGAGTACCTCGGGGCGGTCCGCATGGACGCGATGGCCGTCCGCGCCCTCGCGCTGGCACGCCTGGGCGAGGAACCCCCCGAAGCCTGGATGGCGGCGATCCGGAACCGAAGGGCCACCCGCCAGATCCCGCTCTACCGGGAGCGGTGGAAAGGGATCGAGCGAACGGTGGCCAGGCTGCGGGGCGGCTCCCCGCTCGCCGCCCAGACCTCCTGGGGCGTGGTCTAGGGGCGGCGGCGCAGGAGGGCGAGGGCGGCGAACCTTTGCGTCGCCCTCCCTCGGCGGACCCTAAGACGAGCCACTTGGGGAGGAGGCTTTCCAGCCCCGGTGCTCGCGCAGGACCGCCGCCCAGAGCCGGTCATAAGTTTCCCCTTCGTCGGGCGCGGTTCCGGCGTGGACCGGCTCGCCGGTGAGCCTCGCCTTCGTGCGGGGGTCGGCGCCGAGGGCGTCCAGCAGCCGGACGAGGGCGGGGCCGCGCGGGCGGCGGTTGCCGTTCTCCCAGGCGGAGAGCGCGGCCTTGGAGACGCCGCCCCGGCGGGCGGCGTCGACCAGGCTCAGCCCGCGGACGACGCGCAGGCGGCGCAGCGCGGTTCCCAGGCTACACTCGTCCGCCGCGCCCATAGGGTGGTTCTGCCATGAATAGGCTCCCGGCTGGAAGCCGGGGCGACGAGCGGCCGGAGATGCCGCCAGGATGGCGGCACCACGGTCAAAGCTCCTGCGGCACGGTCTCGGCGCGGCGGCGGAGGCCGTCGTTGATCGCCTTCATCCGCTCCGGCGGCACCTTGGGCTTGCGGTCGTACGTGACGAGGCCGTTGATCTCCTGCTCCACGTCGGTGAGCTGCGTGTAGCAGAAGCCCGACACGAAGGGAAGGGAGGAGATCGCCCCCATGAGGTCCTCGATCTTCGCCATCAGCTCGTCGGTGTCCGCCACGGAGCCGTAGCTCGCGTAGAGGTCGTCCCACTGGTCCGCGGGAAGCCAGAACGGCTTGATGAGGTAGCCGCCGACCTCGGTGAGCATCACCGGCTGGCCGTGGTAGTTCGAGCCGTTCACGAAGGTCAGCCCGCCGTCCCACCAGGTCTGGAGGGGCAGGGGACCGCCCTTCGCCGTCTCGGCGTAGCGCTCGCGCACCTCGTCGCCGGTCTGGGTGTAGTCGTGGATCGTGCAGATGTCGGTGACGTCGGTGTGGTCCCAGCCGTCGTTGTCGATCACCGGGCGGTAGTAGTCGTAGAGACGGGTCGTGCGGACCGCGCGCTCGACGAAGGCGTACTGGCCCACGTGGCCCTTGTTGATGAGGGGCACGCCCCAGCTCTCGTTCAGCGGCACCCAGGCAACCACGCAGGGCGCGTTGTAGTCGCGCTGGACGGCGCGGCTCCACTCCTGGAGGAAGGCGTCCTCCGCCTCGGGGCTCCAGGCGCGGGCGTTCGCCATCTCGCCCCAGACCATGAGGCCAAGCCGGTCGCACCAGTAGAGAAAGCGGGGGTCCTCGACCTTCTGGTGCTTGCGCACGCCGTTGAAGCCCATCGCCTTCGCGAGCTCGACGTCGCGGACGAACGCCTCGTCGCTCGGGGCGGCGAGCAGCCCCTCGGGCCAGTAGCCCTGGTCCAGCGCCATCTTCAGGTAGGTCTCTTCGCCGTTCAGGAGGAACTTGCCGTCGGCCAGCTCGACCGAGCGCATCCCGAGGTAGCTCTCGACCTCGTCGAGGACCTCGCCCTGCTGGATCAGCCGCAGCCGCACGTCGTAGAGGTGCGGCGAGTCGGGCGACCAGGTCTTGAAGTCGGGGATGCGAACGAACAGGCGTCCGGTGCCGCAGTTCGTGTGGCGACGGACCTTGGCGACGGACTCCTCGCCGTCGAGGATCTCGACCTCGATCTCCCAGCCGTGGGCGGGGGCGTGGAGCACGGTGCGGATCTCCACGCCGCCCTCCTCGAGGACGGGGGTGAAGCGGAAGTTCTCGATGCGGACCTGGGGCACCGGCTCCAGCCACACCGTCTGCCAGATGCCGGTCGTGCAGGTGTAGTCGATGCCGCCGGGCACGCCGCTGCTGGCCTGCTTGCCGCGGGGCTGGCCGGGGTCCTGGCGGTCCTCGACGCGGATGACCACGCGGTTGTCGCCCTCGTGCAGGTACGGCGCGACGTCGAAGGAGAACGGCACGTGGCCGCCGCGGTTGCCGCCGACGTACTCGCCGTTGACCCAGAGGGAGCAGGCATAGTCGACCGCACCGAAGTGCATCAGCAGGTCCATGCCCTTCCAGGCGGGATCGTAGGCGAGGGTGCGGGCGTACCACACAACCTCATGGACGGAGGGGTCGCCGATGCCGCTGGCGGGGGCTTGGTAGGGGAAGGGGACGGTGATCCTGAGCGGGAGGGTGCGACCGCCGGCCCAGTTCTTCTTCAGTCCCCGGTTCCGGTCGTCGAAGGCGAACTCCCATTCGCCGTTGAGGCAGGCCCAGTCCGCTCGTCGGTGCTGGGGTCGGGGGTGTTCGGCTCGCGGAAGGAAAAGCGTCATTGATGTTTCCGTGGTCGGTTCAACAGTCTGTCGGCTCAGAACCGCTCACGTGACCTGGCAAGCGGGACTTTTGCGGCGAAGACGGCGGTTTACGCGACTCAACGGTGCGCCGACATAGGGCGTATTCCCCACCCGGAGCGCCGAGTAGCACTCGGCGACCGTGCTCCCTTAGAACCGCTTGAAGTACAACGCCGTCGCCACCCGCCGGGAGCCGTCGGGAAGGAGCGCGTGGTCGGGCATCGTGCCGACGAACTCGCAGCCGAGCGCGCGGTACAGCCCCTCCGCCTCGCCCCCCGCCACGGTGTCGAGGGTGAGGAGACTTCTCCCTTCTCGGAGCGCGAGCGCGTGGATCTCCCGCATCAGCGCTCGCGCCACGCCCCGGCGGCGGGCGTCGGGACGGACGAGCATCTTCGCGACCTCCGCCCGGTGGGGCTGGTTGGGCGGCGAGTCGAGGACCCGCGACACGGTGCCGACGATCCGACCCTCCTCGCGGGCGACGAGCACCGCCCGGCCCGCGAGCCCACGCCCGTAGTCGCGGGCGTCTTCGATCGTCAGCGTGTCGAGGAAGTGGACGCTCCCGCCGGCGCGGACAGTCTCATAGAGCACGTCGCCGAGGGCATCGGCCTCCCGCGCGGGGTCGACGGTCTCGATGCGGATCATGGTTCGTCCCGGAGTGGACGCAGAGAAGGATGAGGAGAGAGGAGAGCCGCCGAGGGTCCGCCGATCTCAGCCCGGATCGTGCCGCTCATGGAGAATGTAGCAGAGGGGTGAGGACCTTGCCTCTGCCTCATGGGCGTGGTCGACAGACGTTGTGGGAAGCCCTTCGACGTCCATGGGGCGAGCTCTGTCCTTCGAATCCCTGGTGGCGAGGCCGTCGCGGTCTCGCCATCAGGGTCAGGGCTTCCGCGCCACCGCGACGACGCTGCTGCCCCAGGGAAGGTCGACCCAGCGCGTGACCGCGCCTTCGAGGCCCTGGATCGCGATGAGCAGGCGATTCGCCCAGTCGGGCACCCCAATGAGCGACGCCTTCGCCGGTCCCCGCTTCCGCTTCTCGAAGATCCGCCACACGACGATGAGCGGGAAGAGCAGGAACACCGAGTAGGTGCAGCGCTCCACCTCGAAGCCCGCCCTCTCGAGCCGCCCGCGCATCTCGCGGCGGGTATAGCGCCGGAAGTGGTGGAGGGCGACGTCGTGCGGCCCCCAGAGGAAAGCGAACGCGGGAACGCTCAGGACGAGCCGCCCGCCGGGGCGCAGGACGCGGAACGCCTGCGCGAAGGCCTTCGCGTCGTCCTCGATGTGCTCGAACACGTCGAGGCCGATCATGGCGTCGAAGCTCTCCGGCGCGAAGGGCATGGCGGTCCCGTCGCCGATCGCGAGCCGCCCGAGGCCGCGCTTCTGGCAGAAGGCGAGGGCGAGGGGACTCATGTCGAGCCCGACGGGCGTGGCCCACGCGGCGAGCTCGGAGAGCACGACGCCCGTGCCGCAGCCGAGGTCGAGGACGCGTGGGCGGTGGGCGGTGGATGGTGGGTGGTGGGAGCCGCGCAACATCGACAGCGCCAGCCGACGCCGCGCGACGAACCACCAGTAGCGGTCCTCGAGGGCGAACATCTTGGCGTACTCGTCGGTGTTCACGCGGGGCGTAAGCGTACACCGGGACCGCCGAGTAGCACTCGGCGATGGGGGGATACTATCGCCATGACCGATTTTCCGGGCGTCTCGCGGTTCGTCTTCGGCACGACGAAAGGGGGCGAGGCCGTCGAGGGCTACGTGCTGACCAATCGCAAGGGCGCGCGGGCGACCGTCCTCGCCTACGGGGGCGCCGTCGCCGAGATCATGGTGCCGGACCGGAACGGCAATCTCGGCAACGTCGTGCTGGGCTGCGAGGACGTCGCGGGCTTCGAGGCGAGCCCGCATTTCGGCGCGCTGGTCGGGCGGGTGGCGAATCGCATCGCCAACGGACGCTTCGAACTCGATGGGAAGGCGTACGAGGTGCCGGTGAACAACGGCCCGAACTCCCTGCACGGCGGGCCGGAGGGATACAGCAAGCGGGTGTGGACCGTGGAGCCGCGCCACGACTCCGAGGGGCCGTCGCTGCGCCTGACGATCGACGATCCCAACGGCCACATGGGCTATCCCGGCCAAGTCTCCGTCGAGGTCGATTACACGTGGACCGACAGCGACGTCCTGCGCATCCGCTACCGGGCGACAGCGGACGCGCCGACGCCGATCAACCTCACGAACCACAGCTACTTCAACCTGAAGGACGGCGGCAAGACCGACATCCTGGGCCACGTCGTGCGGCTGGACGCGGACGCCTACACGCCGGTGGACGCGACCCTGATCCCCACGGGCGAACTCCGTTCGGTCGCGGGAACGCCCTTCGACTTCCGCGCGCCGAAGCCCATCGGAGCCGAACTGCCGGAGGGCGGCTTCGACCACAACCTCGTCCTCAAGCCTGACGGCGCGCGGCTCGTGTTGGCCGCCCTCGTGGACGAGCCGACGAGCGGGCGCCACATGGAGGTCTGGACCGACCAGCCGGGGATGCAGTTCTACTCGGGCAACTTCCTCGACGGCTCGCTGGGCTATGCGCAGCACGCCGGCTTCTGCCTGGAGACCCAGCGCTTCCCGGACTCGATCCACCATCCCGAGTTCCCGGACACCGTCCTCCGTCCCGGCGAGACGTTCGAATCGATGACCGAGTATCGGTTCGGGGTGGTGAGGATCGAGGCTCACGGTGGCTGACCTTCGCTGACGATGGCCAACGATTGATCCAAGCCATCGTTGGCAATCGTGAGCTATCGTAGAGCCATGTTGAGCACCGTCGCCCTCCTCCTCGCCCACGCTCCCCTGGGACTCGTGACCAGGGCCCCCTTCGGCAAGACCGCGGACGGCCAGGCGGTGACCGCCTACACGCTGGTCAACGCCAAGGGCGCGAGCGCCAAGGTCCTCACCTACGGCGGCGTCCTCGCCCAGCTGAAGATGCCGGACAAGGATGGCAGCATGGGCGACGTCGTCCTCGGCTTCGACTCGCTTCCGGGCTACGAGAAGCCCGGCCCGTACATCGGCGCGAGCGTCGGCCGCTACGCCAACCGCATCGCCAAGGGCCGCTTCACCCTGAACGGCAAGACGTACAAGCTGGCGATCAACAACCCGCCCAACACGCTGCACGGCGGCAAGAAGGGCTACAGCCACCGCATTTGGAAGGCCGTCCCGCTCACGACTCCGGTTGGCCCATCGGTCACGCTGCTGCTCGACGACAAGGCGGGCGCCGAGGGGTATCCCGGCGCGGTCCACCTCGCGGTGAACTACACCCTGACGAACGACAACGTGCTGCGGATCAAGTACCACGCGACGAGCACCAAGGCCACGCCCGTCAACTTCACCAACCACAGCTACTTCAACCTGAAGGACGCGGGCGCGTCGGACATCCGCGACACGGTGATGCGCCTCGACGCCCACCGTTACACCCCCGTCGACAGGAACCTCATCCCGACCGGCAAGATCGCGCCCGTCGCCGGCACGCCCTACGACTTCACCAAGGCCAAGACCCTGGGCCAGGACCTCGACGCCGTGAAGGGGTTCGACAACAACTACGTCGTGGACGGCAAGGGCTTCCGTCAGGCGGCGAGCGTGTTCGAGCCCTCGACCGGGCGCACCCTGCAGTGCTGGACGGACCAGCCCGGCATTCAACTCTACACCGCCTCCTTCCTCGACGGCGGCCTGACCGGGCGCAACGGCGCGAAGTACGACCAGTACCATGCGTTCTGCCTGGAGACGCAGCGCTTTCCGGACTCTCCGAACAGGCCCCGGTTCCCCAGCTCGATCCTCAGGCCCGGCAAGCCGTTCGAGTCGGTGACGGAGTACCGCTTCGGCGTGAGGAGATAGTCCGGCTCCCGTCCTCGTTCTTCTGCGTCGCACGAGCCTTGTACTTCACGGTCTCCCGTCGCAGGGAAAATGAGGAAGGAATGGGGCATACCAATCTAAACAGCCATCGGGCTGGAGGGTGGAGCAGATGAACGCGGTCTCGTGAGAAGCACGATGGTCCGGAGACCTTCGCCACGATCAAACTAGACATTTCCGTCTTGGAACCGCGCACCACGGCGCGTCGTAGCCCACGAAAGGCATGGAACAGGGCGAACCGACCGTCGGCGAGAGAGCGCCGCATTTTGAGGGGAGAGTCGAGGGGCAGACCAGCGTCTTGGCGTTCTTCCCGGACGACTGGGATCCCGCGAGACCCGCGCAGATCGCGGCCTACCGCGAGGCGCTTCGCAGCCTTCCGGGCGGCGCGCAGCTCCTCGGCGTGACGCACGACGAGGCGTGGCTGCAGCTCGAGACCGCCGAGGAGGGCTCCCTGCGGTTCCCGCTCGTGCAGAACCCGGCCCTCGCCGAGACGTTCGGCGTCGTCGGCAAGCAGGCGGTGTTCGTGATCGACCCGGAGGGCATCGTCCGCTGGTCGCACGTCGGCCCGGTGGGCTCCACGCCGAGCCTCGACGAGCTGACCCGGAGCGTCGAGCGCGCGCAGAACCCCGGCGTGTCGCGCCGCACCCTGCTCGTCACCGCCGCGGCCGCGTCGCTCGCGCTGGCGTTCCTCCCGCGGACGACGTTCGCCGGCCAAGCGAAGGCCCCCGCGGGCGCGGCGAAGACGATCACCCTCAACGTGAACGGCAAGAACATGGCCGTGAAGGTCGATCCGCGCACCACCGTGCTCGACGCCCTGCGCGAGCGGCTGAACCTGACCGGCACCAAAAAGGGCTGCGACCACGGCCAGTGCGGCGCCTGCACCGTCCACATCAACGGCCGCAGCGCCAACTCCTGCCTCGTCCTCGCCATGCAGGCGGAGGGCGACAAGATCGCCACCATCGAGGGCCTCGCCCACGGCGACGACCTGCACCCCGTCCAAGCCGCCTTCATCAAGCACGACGGCTTCCAGTGCGGCTACTGCACGCCGGGCCAGATCATGAGCGCCGTCTACGCCATCAAGGAAGGACACACCAAGGACGACGAGGAGATCAGGGAGTGGATGAGCGGCAACATCTGCCGCTGCGGCGCGTACCCCGGCATCCTCGCCGCCGTTAAGGAGGCCACCGCCAAGTGAATCCGTTCGAGTACAAGAGAGCCGGGAACGTCGCCGACGCGGTGCGGGAGAACGCCAAGGAGGGGGCCAAGGTCCTCGCCGGAGGCACGAACCTCATCGACCTGATGAAGTACGACGTGGAGCGCCACGACGAGCTCGTCGACATCACGCGGTTGCCGCTCGACGATGTTCGGCGAGCGGGCAATGGCGAGCTTGCCATTGGCGCGCTCGTCAAGAACTCCGATCTCGCGGCCCATCCTACCGTCGTCGGTGAGTTCGGCGTCCTTTCCAAGGCGCTCCTCTCCGGCGCGTCGCCCCAACTTCGGAACCTCGCCACCACCGGCGGCAACCTGCTCCAGCGCACCCGCTGCTACTACTTCTACGATACCGCCCTCCCCTGCAACAAGCGCGAGCCCGGCTCCGGCTGTCCCGCCATCGGCGGCTACAACCGCATCCACGCGATCCTCGGCCAGTCCGAGGCCTGCATCGCGACCCACCCGAGCGACATGGCCGTCGCGATGCGGGCGCTCGACGCCGTGGTCATGGTCGAGGGTCCCCAGGGCAAGCGCCGGATCCCCATCGCGGAGTTCCACCGCCTCCCCGGCGACACCCCGCAGATCGACACGAACCTCGCCAAGGACGAGCTCATCACCGCCGTGGTGCTGCCCGCCGCCTCCGCGCACGCGAAGTCGGCCTACGTGAAGGTCCGCGACCGCCAGTCGTACGCCTTCGCCCTGGTCTCCTGCGCGGCGTTCACGGATCGGGCGGGCAAGGTCCGCCTCGCCCTCGGCGGGGTGGCCCACAGGCCCTGGCGCGCGGAGAGGGCGGAGGCGTACCTCGCGGGCAAGCCGATGAGCGCGGAGAGCTTCCGCGCCGCCGCCGAGGCGGAGCTTGCGGACGCGCACGGCTACGAGCACAACGCGTTCAAGATCGAGCTCGCCAAGCGCGTGATCGTGCGGGCGCTGACGGAGATCGCGTAGAGCGAGGGTCCAGTCGTAAGGTAGAGAGATGGATGACAGCATGAAGACGGGAGCCGTGGGAAAGCCGATGGATCGGGTGGACGGGCGGCTGAAGGTGACGGGCGGCGCGAAGTACGCCGCCGAATTCCCGGTGAAGGGCGTCAAGCACGCCGTGCTCGCCCAGAGCACCATCGCCCGCGGGACCGTCACCGGCATCGATGTGGCGGCCGCCAAGGCGATCCCCGGCGTGATCGAGGTGATCACCCCCGATTCGCCGGGGGCGTCCAACCTGCTCTCGAAGGACGTGACCTACAGCGGCCAGACGCTCGCGGTGGTGGTCGCCGAGTCGTTCGAGGCGGCGAAGCAGGGTGCGGAAAGCCTTCGCTTCACCTACGACGCCCTGGCGCCCAGGGCCGACTTCCTTGCGGCGGTCTCGTCGGCTTCGGCGGGACGCTTCGACCGGCGGGGCGACGTCGCGGCGGGCATCGCGGCGGGTGCCAAGACGGTCGAGCAGACCTACACGACGCCGACGGAGCACCACAACCCGATGGAGCCGCACGGCACGATCGTGTCGTGGGACGGCGACAAGGCGATGGTCTATGACTCCACGCAGGGCGTGATCGCCAGCGCGCAGACGGTGGCGCACAACCTTGGCTTGACCGCTGACAGCGTCCACGTCATGGATCCCTTCGTCGGGGGAGGCTTCGGATGTAAGGGCACGACCTGGCCCCACACCTCGCTCTGCGCCCTCGCCGCCCGGACGGTGGGCCATCCGGTGAAGCTTTCCCTCACGCGCCGGCAGATGTTCACGAGCAACGGCCATCGCCCGGCGACCCACCAGGCGGAGCGGTTCGCTGCGGGCGCGGACGGGAAGCTGACCGCGATCCTTCACGACGGCGTCTGCTCGCAGGGACAGAAGGACGGCTTCGTGGAACACGCGGGCGTCGCCCATCCGATGCTGTACGCCTGCGAGAACGCGAGCGTGGTGGATCGCGGCGTGAAGCTGGACATCCCCGCGGGCACCTACATGAGGGCGCCCGGCGAGGCGCCCGGCACGTTCGGCCTGGAGACGGCGATGGACGAATTGGCCTACGAGCTGGGAATCGACCCGTTGGAGCTTCGCCTGCGCAACCACGCGGACGTGGACCCCAGCAACGGAAAGCCGTGGTCCAGCAAGAGCCTCAAGGAATGCTATGCGCAGGCGAGCGAGCGGTTCGGCTGGGCTTCGAGGGATCCGAAGCCCGGTTCGATGAAGCGGGGGAACGTGCTCGTCGGGATGGGCATGGCGACCGCCACCTACCCGTCGAACTTCATGCCTGCCACCGCGCGGGCGACGATGGACGAGCGGGGCAAGGTGCTGGTCGAGATCGCCACGCAAGACCTCGGCACCGGCACCTACACGATCCTCACGCAGATCGCGGCGGAGGCGCTGGGGGTCGATCCGAAGACCGTGCGGGTGGAGATCGCGGACAGCAAGCTGCCGCCCGCGCCGCTCTCCGGCGGGTCGTGGAGCTCCACCAGCGCCGGCTCGGCGGTGAAGCTGGCGGGCGAGGCGCTCCGCGCCAAGCTCGGAGGCGAACCCGCGGGCTACGCCGCCGCGGTGAAGAAGGGCGGCGAGAAGACGGTCTCCGCCGAGGCGACGGCCAAGCGGGTGGCCGGGGCGGACGCCTACTCGTTCCACGGCTTCGGGGCGCAGTTCTGCGAGGTCCACGTCGATCCCGAGCTGCGCACGATCCGGGTCGCCCGCTGGGTCGGCGCGTTCGGCCTGGGCAAGGTCCTGAACGAGAAGACGCTGCGGTCCCAGCTCCAGGGCGGGATCGTGTGGGGCATCGGCATGGGCCTGCTAGAGGAGACGGTGATGGACCCGCGGTACGGGCGTTTCCTGAACTCGAACCTCGCGGAGTACCACGTCCCGGTGAACCGGGACGTGCCGGACGTCGAGGTCATCATGGTGCCCGAAGAGGACCGGTGGATCTCGCCGCTGGGCTCGAAGGGCGCGGGCGAGATCGGCATCACCGGGGCCTGCGCGGCCCTGGGCAACGCGATCTACCATGCCACGGGCAAGCGCATCCGCGACCTGCCGATCACCCTGGACAAGATCCTCTAACGTAACCTGCTCTCCCCAGCAGGGGAGAGCACCCGGATTAGGAGGCGGGCTTCGCCGCCTCCCAGCCCGCGCCGGGCGACCCGGCCGATTCCGTCACGAGGTAGACGTCGGGCTTCCGCATCCAGACGTGCAGCCCTTGGAAGGTCATGATTGAGCCGTCGTAGGTGACGATGTCGGTCAGGCCGGGGTAGACGGTCTTGGGGAAGATCTGGCCCGTCGACTGGGCATGGAAGGTGAGGTTCTGCAGGTAGCTCGCCTTCGCGTCGTCGGGCAGGCCCTTGACGCTCGCGGCGATCGCCTTGAGGTCGGGCGTGCCCGTTTGTTGCGCCTTGCTCACCTCCATGATGGTCGCGATGAAGGCCGGGTCGGGGCGATGCGAGGCCACCGTCACCGCGAAGGTCTTGTAGGCGGCCTCGGACATCGGCCCCTTGCAGGTGAGGGTGTAGCCCTGGCTCATCATCGTGATTCCCTGGGTCAGGTCGCCCTCCTGGTGGCTGCCCTCGTACTCCGTGACGGAGAGCAGCTCGGTCATTGGCCCGCCGTTCTCCTCGAACGAGACCTCCAGGATACCGACCATGCCCTTGGTCTTCAGGCCCGGCTGGCCGTCGAAGGGGGTGGGCACGTCGAAGTCCTTGCGGATGATGAGGCTCGCGTTCTGGACGCCGGGGTGCTGCCCGGAGAGGACGTGGTCGAGCGCCTTGGTGGCGGTCTCCGGAGGCAGCGTTCCCTGGACCTGCCCGTTCTGCACCCCGAACGTGAAGGTCTCGGCGGGCAGGATCGCGATCTTCGTCGCGCCGTCGGGGCTGGTCAGGGTGCTCTGGAGGCTCATGGGCCGCAGCTTGTCCGCGAGGTCCCAGGTGATCTTGTCGGAGGCCTTCCAGCCCTTGGGGAGGAGGTAGCGGTAGGCGACCTTGCCGGTGGCGGGGTCGTCGGCGCGGTGCAGGGTGAACTCGCCCGAGAAGGGCGCGAGGGCGAGGGTCGCGAGGAGGGGGAGCATGAGGGGAGGGGGGAAGAGGGAAAGGGAAAAGAGGGATACCGAACTCCGCGGAGGGGAGTTCGGGCTAGGGGGCCTTCTGGAGCCGGTGCCAGCCGCCCGCCTCGGGGCGGAGGCCGTTGGGGTCGTAGTGGGGATCGTCGGAGAGGAGCACCGCGCCGTTCGGCCCCTGCCACGCGCCGCCGACGGTCTGCGTGGCCTTGATCTCCTCGCCGTTCGCGCCCTGGTAGCGCTCGACGTTCCCGAGGTAGTCCTTGAAGCCTTGCAACGACCTGTCCTGCGCCGCCTCCTGCGCGCGCCACGCCGCGATGCCCTTCGCGTTCTGCTCCTGCGTGGCATGGAACTGCATCTGCCCGCGCTCGAACTGCGCCTTCAGGTTCGCGATGTTCTGCCTCCCCTGTTCGTTCGTCGCGGCGTTGGTCTGCGCGATCACCATGTCGACGTAGGCGTAGCGGATCGCCGCGAACCGCCGCGTGGCGGTGATCGTCGGGGCGGAGAGCGAGAAGAAGCGCATCGTCTTCTTCTCCTCGCCCTTCGGCCCCACGAGCACCACGAGGTTCTCCACCTGCCAGTCTCCGTTCCAGTGCGCGCCCAGAGCCGTGCCCTGGCCGCCGCCCAGCCCGAGGCCGTTGCACCTCGCCGCCGCCATCCCCGTGCAGGGGCGTCCCTTGTCGTCGGTGAACGCGAACTCGATCCCGCTCGCCATGCCGAAGTTGCGCTTTGGGGGAAGCGCGGCTCCGGTCAGGGGCTTGTCGTCCCGCCCGGTCACCTCGATGGCCGCCTTCGGGAACAGCGTCTTCACGTGCTCCAGGAGAAAGTCGGAGAGGACGCGCGGCGGCTGCTTCCCGGTCTGGAAGCCGGGGCTGCCGTATTGGCTCGGGCCTTGGCCGAAGAAGGGGAAGTCCAGGCTGGAGATCATCGTGAAGCCGAACCGGTCGTCGGCACTTGCCTCCCCCAGGAACAGCGTGGTGGGGGACATGATGTTGTCCGTCCAGATCAGCTTGGCGGTGGTTTTCCAGCCTTGGGGCGCGAGGTAGCGGAACGCCACGCCGTGGACGGCCTTGTCGTCCACGAGGGTGTGCATCGTCATGGGGATCACCGCCGCCGAGGCGAGACGGGCCAGGAGGGGGAGCAGGAGGGCCGCAAGGCCGAGTCGTCCGGATCGCATGGCCTTATCTTGCGCCCGGACCGGGGCAGGATCGGGGGTTTGTCACGCTCCGTCACGCAAGCGGCCCAAAAAGTTCAGCCGTTGGCCGCGACGCTGAGGTTGTGGTGCTTGCGCCACTCCTCCAGGCGGGAGGCGTAGTCCTTTTCGGCGATGCCGATAGGGTCGACCCCGAAGAAGACGCGCAAGGGTGGATTACCCATGTCCACGAGCTTCAGGAAGGCTGGACCAGTGGCGTCGGGGTTGCCGACGGTCATGTTCTTGCGGCGCTCCTTCATGCCTTCGCGCATGGCGTCGTAGGCGGGATCGGGCGTCGCCTGCTTGGCGGAGGGGCCGCCCCAATCGGTGGAGAATCCGCCCGGCTCGATGAGGGTGACCTTGATGCCGAACGGCTTGACCTCCTGGGCGAGCGACTGGGAGATGCCTTCGAGTGCCCACTTGCTCGCGTGGTACGCCCCGACGTTGGGGAAGTCGGAGATGCCGCCGATGCTGGAGACCTGGAGGATGTGGCCCGAGCCCTGCGCGCGCATGATCGGGACGGCGGCTTGGGTGACCCAGACCGCGCCGAACAGGTTCGTCTCCATCTGGTCGCGCAGCTCGATTTCGCCCAGCTCCTCGACCGCGCCGAACTGGCCGTAGCCCGCGTTGTTGACGACCACGTCGAGGCGTCCGAACCTCTCGTGAGCCTTTTGGACGGCGTCGAAGTCGGCGGCGCGGTCGGTGGCGTCGAGCCTGACTGGGACGACGCGGTCGCCGTGCTTCGCGACGAGTTCGTCAAGATCCGCGAGGTTGCGGGCGGTGGCGGCGACCTTGTCTCCGCGCTCCAGCGCGGCCCTCGCCCAGACCTTACCGAAGCCCTTGGACGATCCCGTGATGAACCAGACTTTCATGTCCCTTGGGTTGCGGGACCCGAAGGTCCATGGTTTCCTCTACATTCCTAACCTCGCGCGTGCCTTGGCGTAGGCCTCGCCGAAAGGTACGCCACCCAGGCCGCGCATCGCGCTCCGGGCGCGTTCGAGAGCCTGTGAGTCGTTGCAGACGGCGTCGAGGAAGTCGGGATCGAGTACCTGAGAGGGCCCCATGCGAATAGAAGGCTACATATATGCCCAAAACTCCTTCATTTCCGAAGGTTGATTCCAGCCCAGCCAGGAAAGGACAAGGTAGGCGAAGATCATCAAGGTGTCCTCCTTGGATTCGATTAGACAGGGAAGAGAGGAGGGTGACCCATCTCGGATGACAGAAGACGATGTCGGAGATTGATAAGTAAACAGCCCCTGGTTCAAGACGCACGCGAGACTCACTCCGTCGCCTTCAACCGAATGAGATGCCATCGCGAAGTCGAGAAAACGAAGGTTGAGGTTGTCACATGCGTAAGCGAACGCGACGGAAAGTCCGACAGGTTCAACGTCGGTGTTCTGCGGACAAAGTCCTTTGAACGAAGCGACCTTTCCGAAGACGTCGCGAATCGCTTCGCTGTTAAGATTGGACTTGATCTCGATCACGCACTTTACACTCTCGACCATGAGGGCGCTAAATCCTTCCGCGAAGAGCCGGGGATAGTCGAAGAGGTTGGCAATCGCCGCGTCGAACGACCTTGACTCGCGATCCTCAGCGTCGATGATCACCGGATGCTTGACCAGAGACAGGCGCTGTGGAAGGATGTTTTCCAGCACGCCGAGAACGATCTCCTCACGCGCCTCGCCCTTCGTGGTCGGGTGGCCAACGAGCGCCGATGCCTCGTAGTTGACGGCAAGCCGTCGCGAATAGGCGCGGAACCAGTCCTGCGTCCTCGTAGGATCGCCCATCAGGCGGGGAGCACCCGACAGACGACGCCGCGCCAGACGGGACCTTCGACGCGACCGCTGCGGGTGATCTCCAGGCCGATGAAATCCTCGGCGGACTCTACAAAGAGCCGTCGGCCCTCGTACTCGACCTCTTCCGACAAATTGCCAATCACGACGATGCGCTCGAAGCGGATGTCGGGCTTGCCCTCGATCTCGACGGGATGATCCAGCAGACCGACGACGGCTCCGTCCTTGTGGATCTCCAACGTGTGATTGGTGGGCCGGGCTTCGGTCGTCGACATGCCTCCATTGTACGACGCACTCAGCCATTTTCGGCAGGAACCATCGCCTTTGGAGTTCGTAGACCGGGGATAGTGGTGCAGGACGGGAGTACGGGGGAGAAGGCGGTCGGGAAGCCGATGGACCGGGTGGACGGGCGGCTGAAGGTGACGGGCGGGGCGAAGTTCGCCTTCGAGTTCGCAATGCCGAACCAGGCGCGCGGGCTGATCGTGAGCGCCACGATCGCCAAGGGCCGCATTCGGCGCATCGATTCGAAGGCGGCGGAGCGGGCGCCGGGGGTGCTCGCCGTGATCACCCACGAGAACCAGCCGAAGGGCATGGCCCAGCCGACGAACCCGCCCTCGGGCGAGGCGCGGCCCCTGCTCGACCCGGTGATCGGGTACAGCGGGCAGCACGTCGCGATCGTGGTCGCGGAGACGTTCGAGCAGGCGGAGTGGGCGGCGCAGCTGCTGAAGATCGAGTACGACGAGGAGAAGCCCGACGCGCGGTACGAGGCGCACCTGGAGACGGGCTTCATCCCGCAGACGAGCAACAAGAAGGCCACGAGCAAGCGCGGCGACTTCGCGGCGGGCCTCGCGGGGGCTTCGAAGAAGGTTCAGCAGAGCTACCACACGCCGACGGAACACCACAACCCGATGGAGCCGCACGCGACGTCGGCGATGTGGCAGGGCGACACGCTGACGGTCTACGACGCCACGCAGGGCGTCGTGCAGGCGGCGGGCGACCTCGCGCAGCAGTTCAACGTGCCGCCGGAGAACGTGCACCTGATGGACCCGTTCGTGGGCGGCGGCTTCGGGTCGAAGGGACAGCACTGGCACCACTCGCCCCTGACGGCGATGGCGGCGAAGGTGGTCGGGCGTCCGGTGCGCTGCGAGGTGACGCGGCGGCAGATGTTCTGGAACAACGGCCACCGCCCGCCCACGGACCAGAAGGTGACCCTGGCGACGGACGCCGGGGGCAAGCTCGTGGCCGAGGGGCACGACCACCACAACCACACCTCGCGGGTGGACGAGTTCCTGGAGCGCGGCGTCGACACGCTGCTGGAGGTCGCGGAG
>CAXTOO010000028.1:21608-23152 GCA_964245875.1 uncultured Fimbriimonas sp.
ACGGACGAGTTCCTGGAGCCGACGGGCGCACTCATCGCGCACCTGTACTCGTGCCCGAACGTGAACGTGGAGCACCGCCTCGTGCAGGTGGACGTGCCATCGCCCACCTACCAGCGCGGGCCGGGCGAGTCGTCGGGCTCGTTCTCCCTGGAGACGGCGATGGACGAGCTGGCGTACGAGCTGGGGATCGACCCGGTCGAGCTTCGGCTGCGCAACTACGCGGAGACGGACGAGAGCTCGGGCGGCATCCCGTACTCCAGCAAGTCGCTGCGGCAGTGCTACGCGCAGGCGGCAGAGCGGTTCGGCTGGGCGGCGCGGAACCCGAAGGTGGGGTCGATGGCGAAGAACGGGATGCTGGTGGGCTACGGGATGGCGACGGCTTCGTACCCGTCGAACTTCAACCCGTCGAGCGCGAAGGCGAAGATGACGGCGGACGGGCGGGTGCTGGTGCAGATTGCCACGCAGGACCTGGGGACGGGGACCTACACGATCCTGACGCAGATCGCGGCGGAGCACCTGGGGATCTCGCCGAGCCTCGTGCGGGTGGAGATCGCGGACAACAAGCTGCCGCAGAGCGGCACGTCGGGCGGCTCGCAGACGGCGACGAGCGCGGGCTCGTCGGTGATGATGGTGGCCCAGACCTTGCGCTCACAGATCGTGAAGTTCGCGACGACGGACCCCAAGACGCCGCTGTTCAACCTGGGCGACGACGCGATCGTGGTGGAGGACGGCGTGGCGTACGCGAAGGCCGACCGTTCGCGGCGCATGAGCTACGTGGAGATCCTGCGGCGCTACAACAAGGTGCAGGCGGACGCGACGGCGTTCGTGAAGTCGGGGATCGAGCGGGGGGGCCAGTCGGGCTCGCCGCAGGCGCAGGAGGATCCGAACAAGAAGGGCGGCAGCGCGTTCCACGGCTTCGGGGCGCACTTCTGCGAGGTCCACGTGGATCCCGACCTGCGGATGGCGCGGGTGGCGCGCTGGACGGGAGCGTTCGCGCTGGGCAAGGTGCTGAACGAGAAGACGCTGCGCTCGCAGCTGCACGGCGGCATCGTGTGGGGCATCGGGATGGGGCTGACGGAGGAGACGTACCTGGACGGGCGGTTCGGGCGTTTCCTGAACTCGAACCTCGCGGAGTACCACGTCCCGGTGAACCGGGACACGCCGGACATCGAGGTGATCCTCGTGCCGGAGGAGGACCGCCTGGTGTCGCCGCTCGGGGCGAAGGGGGGTGGCGAGATCGGGATCGTGGGCGCGGCGGCGGCGATCGGCAACGCGATCTATCACGCGACGGGGCGGCGGGTGCGGCACCTGCCGATCACGCTGGACAAGATCCTGTAGTGCCTCCTTCCCAGGAGGCATCTCCGGCCCCTCGTCGCCCCGGCTTCCAGCCGGGAGGCTCCCCGGGACGAATCCTGTGCGCCACGTGGAGCGGTCCGAAGGCCACGGGCCAACCGGAGGCGTTCGGCGACTGGACGCCGACCGCGAACCCCGGTGTGCCGGCGAAGTCGGCACTTGTCGCGAAACAAGCGCCAAACCGGTACAAT
>CAXTOO010000029.1:0-1277 GCA_964245875.1 uncultured Fimbriimonas sp.
ATCATCGCGATCCTCGCCGCCATCCTCTTCCCCGTGTTCGCCCAGGCCAAGGCCGCCGCGAAAGCGACCGTCGCCCTCTCCAATGTCAAGCAGATCGGCCTCGCGTCGGTCATGTACTCGGGCGACGCCGACGACTGCATCGTACGCGCCTATCGTCAGGACTACAAAACGGATGCCAACGGCAACTACGTCGCCCCGATCCTTGACGAGGTCAACTGGAAGCGGATGACCCTGCCTTACATCAAGAGCGTCGATCTTTTCCGAGATCCGGCGAACCCCGCCGCGAAGCTCTTCGATCTGCGGTCCCGATCCGAGACGCGCATCCTCTACAACTGGCAGCCGAACGAGTTGCCGGCGAGCGAGAAGACGGTTCGCGGCTACGCGCTCGCCAATCTCTTCTTCGGCAACGCCGGCTTCCAGGACCTCGATAAGACGCGGACCTTTACGACCACCATGTTCGCCGAGCCCGCGAAGACCTTCTTCTCCGTCGAGTCCAAGACGGCGGATGAGCGGATCTATCCCGGTGCCTCTTGGAGCCAGAACTTCGAGGCCGGCACCGGCCTCCAATGGAACCTGAGCGGAGCCAAATGGAGCGACAAGGCCAACGCGGTCTCGTTCCAGGATGGCCATGCCAAGCGGGTGGGCCATTCCGAATGGTGTGGAAGGGACTACTCGACCTTTGCGGACGGCTCGAGCGACGTCGACAGCTGGAACATGACCGCTGCTCAGAAAGCGGGCTGGCCCTGGGTCCACAACCAGGGTTGCGGCACGCTCCCGACCCAGTTCCGCTGATCCTTCCGCACCCCTCGGAACGTCGCCTCAGGGGCGGCGTTCCGACGACTCGGCCCGCGTCTCAAGAGCGCGCCGCTCCACACCCCAGAACATGAAGCCACTCCCACTTGCCATCATCTTGTCGTCGCTGTTCTGCTCAGCCACGATCGTCGGTTGCGGGAGCGGAGATCCCCCGGACGAAAAGGTGGAGCAGACTCGGGCCATGGAGGCGACCAAGGTCCGCAAGATCTTCGACGCGGCAGGGGGCGACTACACGAAGGTCGGCGCCGCGGACAAGGCGTCCTTCGAGGCCTACGCCGGAGGCGCGGCCCAGGCGGAGGCGCTCTGGAACGGCATGAAGACCGGCTCTCCCATCTCGCCCACCTCCGGTCCCAATCCATGATCACCACCCTCCTCGCCGTCGCCCTCGCGGGGGCGCCCCAAGCGGGCGACGCCCTGCTCGACGACCTCCAGCGCCGCGCGGTGCGGTTCTTCTGGGAGCAGTC
>CAXTOO010000029.1:1377-6571 GCA_964245875.1 uncultured Fimbriimonas sp.
CGAAGCCCGGCGAGAAGCTCATCACGATGGGTTGGAACCCGGAGAAGGGCTTCATCGAAAACCGCTGGGGGCTTCACGACTACGACGAGTGCAAGATGCTCTACGTCCAGGCCTACGGGCTCTCCGACATTCGCACCGACGGCTGGGACGCGATCACGCGGGACACCGTCCACTACGCCGGACTCGACGTCCTCACCGGCGGGCCGCTGTTCATGCACCAGATGTCCGAGTCGTTCTACAGCTTCCGCGAGATGCGCGATCGAGCGGGCTACAGCTACGCGGTCGACGCCCGGAACGCCGCCCTCGTGAACCGGGCCTACTGCGTGGCGAACCCCAAGGCCATGAAGGCGTACGGCACGGAGTTCTGGGGCCTGAGCGCGTGCGACTTCCCCGGCGGCTACAACGCGTTCGGCGCGCCCCAGGGGCCGGACGACGGCACGATCACGCCCACCTCGGCGGTGGCTTCGGTGCAGTGGATCCCGAACGAGGCGAAGGCGTTCGCCCTGGCGATGCGGCGTGACCACCCCGAGGCGTGGGGCCGCTACGGCTTCCCCAACGGCGTGAACCCCACCGCGAACTGGGTGGGACCGGACGTGATCGGCATTGACCTCGGCATGATGCTCCTCGCCGTCGAGAACTACCGCTCCGGCCTGCCCATGCGCCTCTCCGCCTCGTCACCCGCGATCCGTCTGGGAATGAAGCGGGCCGGTCTGCGCCCCGCGAAGGACGCGGAGAGCGGCCCGCTGAAAGGTGCCAACAACCATTAGCCCCCACTCACCCGCTCCAGCGCCATGTCCAGCTTGTCGTCGGTGCGCTGCTCCTGCTGGACGATGCCATTGCCCGGCGCGTACCACGTCGCGAGTTCGACGGTGTGGTCGCCCACGCGCATCGTCACGACCGTGCGGTTGAGGACGCGGGGGCGACCCTGCACCGTCAGCTTCGATTCGGTGGCCTCCACCGTCGCCTTCGCGGGCAGACGGCCCTTCGGCGAGACGACCCAACCGCGCCAGAAGGCATGGGATTTCAGAGGAATGCCGATGGGCAGCGACGGCGTGAGGAACGCGCCGCCAAGCTGGTCGGCCACGAGGCGTTCGCCCGCATAGCCCAGCCGCGACACGCCCATCGGCCCCCGAAGCTCCCAGCCGGAACCGTCCTTCATGGGAACCTCGCGAACGACCCGCACTTCCGCCACGTCGCGCTCCACGCCCTGCCGGAAGCGATAGTTCCACCGCTGTCCGACGGCAAGGGGAAGGAGAGGGTTGGAACGACCGCAACCCATCAGAACGAAGGGAAGCAGGAGAAATAACCGCTGTTGGTTTCTAGTTGTTGGTTGTTGAATTCTGCCTAACAACCAACAAGCAACAACCCTCATGCCACCGCCTCAAGCTTCGCCAACTTTTGCACGAGCTTCTTGATCCCTACGACGCCGGGAAAGGCGACCGTAACCTCCACATCGCCCACGATGGGGTTGCAGGCGACGACCACGCCCACGCCGAACTTCGGGTGCTGCACCCGCTGGCCCACGCTGAAGGGGGCCTTGAACTCGGGCTTCGGCGCGACGGCCACCGGCGCGGCCCGAGCCTCGTCCACGCGGTAAGCGCCGGTGCGCTCCTGGTAGACCTGCCGCATCCCGACCGGTGTGTACGTGCCCTCGCCCTGAACGTCCATGAGCGAGTCGGGGATGTCGTCGAGGAAGCGCGACCTTCGGTTGAAGTTCGGAGTTCCGAACATGGACCTTCGATGCGCGTGCATGAGGTGGAGCTCTTCGCGGGCGCGGGTCATGCCGACGTAGGCGAGCCGCCGCTCCTCCTCCAACTCCGTGTCGGAGCCGAGGGAGCGCGAGTGGGGGAACACGCCCTCCTCCATGCCCGCGATGAACACCACCGGGAACTCCAAGCCCTTCGCGGCGTGCATCGTCATAAGCGTCACCGCGTCGCCGTCGCCGGTGAGGGCGTCGACGTCCGCGACGAGTGACACGCTCTCCAGGAAGCCCAGGAGCGAGGGCTCGTCGCTCGTCGCGTCGTACTCGGCGGTGACGTTCAGCAGTTCCTGGAGGTTTTCCAAGCGGGCGAGCGACTCTTGCGAGTGCTCGGCGCGGAGCATGTCGACGTACCCGCTGCTTGTGAGCAGGCCGCGCATGATGGGGGTGACCAGCCCCTTCTCGGCGGCCTCCTGCGCCTCAGCGATCGCGCCCCCGAACGCGCGGATCGCGCCCGCCGACTTCTTCGGGAGGATCGACTGGAGCTCCTGGTCGTTGATCGCCTGAAGGAACGAGACGTTCTGGGCGGCGGCGGTCGCCTCGATCTTGCCCTGCGCGCCGGGACCGATGCCGCGGGGTGGAGTGTTCACCGCACGTCGGAAGGCGGCGTCGTCTCGCGGGTTGAAGGCCAACCGCAGGTAGGCGAGCATGTCCTTGACTTCCTTTCGCTCGTAGAACCGCTGCCCTCCGACGAGGACGTGGGGGATGCGCGTCGTGAGGAACGCCTCCTCCATCGTGCGACTTTGGGCGTTGGTCCTATATAAAACCGCGAAGTCGCGGTACTTGCGGCGGCCCTTGCGCACCTCGAGATTGATGCGCTCAGCGATGCGCAGCCCCTCGTCCTGCTCGGTGCCCGCCTGGGTGAGGGTGACGGGAACGCCCTCCGGGTTCTCGGTCCAGAGCTCCTTGCGGGCGCGGGCCTGGTTGTGTTTGATGACCTCGTTCGCGGCGGCGAGGATGGTCTTTGTAGAGCGGTAGTTCCGCTCGAGCTTGACGATCTTGGCGTCGGGATAGTCGGAGCCGAACTTGAGGATGAGCTTGACATCTGCCCCGCGCCAAGCGTAGATACTTTGATCGTCGTCGCCCACCACCACAATATTGCGGTGCTTGCCCGCCAGTGAGCGAACGATGGAGTACTGCGAGAAGTTGACGTCCTGGTACTCGTCGACAAGGACGTGCAGGAATCGCTCCTGATACTTGTCCAAAACGTCCTTGCGCTGCTCGAACAGGCGGTTGACGAAGTAGAGGATGTCGTCGAAGTCCAGTGCGTTCGCTTTTTGCAACAACGCGTTGTAAGACTTGTACACGTCGCCCACGATCCGCTCGAAGAAGCCCGTCGCCTCGGCGATGTACTTCTCCGGCGAAAGCAGCTTCTCCTTGGCGTTGGAGATCTCGCTCAGGACGGCGCGCGGCTGGATCGCCTTGTCGTCGATGTTCTTCGCCTTGAGGACCTCGCGGATCAGCCCCAGTTGGTCCGCGTCGTCGTAGATGACGAAGTTCGGGTCGAGGCCGATGTGCTTGCCGTCGATGCGCAGGATGCGGGCGCAGAGCGCGTGGAACGTGCCGACCCACATCCCCTTCGCCACGTCGCCGACCAGGCCTTCGAGCCGTTCGCGCATCTCGCGCGCCGCCTTGTTCGTGAACGTGACCGCGAGGATGCGCGAACCCCACACGCCGCTGCCGAGAAGGCGCGCGATGCGGAAGGTGATGACGCGCGTCTTGCCCGAGCCCGCGCCCGCGAAGATGAGCATCGGTCCGCCCGGATGGACGACGGCCTCGCGCTGCTCGGGGTTCAGGGAATCGAGGTCCAGAGGCTCCATCGGGGAACCCCTATTGTGGCATTTCTACGGGCTGAGGCTGACGATTGCCCGCGGCAAGCCATCGTCGGCCACAATCCGTCGTGGCCACCCTCCTGGGCCTGTTCCTCATCGCCGTCGTGCTGGTCGACGCCTTCAGCACGATCGTGCTGCCCCGAAGCGTCCGACGTCAGCCACTCCGCATCGGGGCCATCGTGTTGGGGGTCGGCTGGACGGTCTTTCGTGCGCTCGCCAAGCGGCGCGACGGAACTCTGCGTCAGGGTCTGCTCGCGGCGTTCGCGCCCGCCGCGCTCATCGTCCTGGTCGTTATGTGGGCCGCTCTCCTCATCCTCGGACTCGCACTCGTGCAGTGGGGGATCGGCAGCCCTCTTTCCCAGCCCGACGAAACGGGCAATTTTTGGAGCTATCTCTATCTTTCCGGCACCACCTTCCTCACCCTCGGGTATGGGGACCTCACGCCCACGATGGGCGTCGGGCGGTTCCTCGCCATCGGCGAGGCGCTCACCGGCTTCATCTTCCTCGCGCTCATCATCGGCTACGTGCCCGTTCTGTACGGCCCCTTCTCGCGCCGGGAGCAGACGATGCTCCGGCTCGACGCGCGGGCGGGCGGCAACCCGACGGGAGTCGAACTGCTCCGCCGGCACCATGATTGCTCCGAGCAGCTCGTCGGCTTTCTCAATGGCTGGGAGGAGTCTGCCGCCGCGCTCCTGGAGAGCTACCTGAGCTTTCCGATCCTCGCCTACTATCGCTCGCAGCACGACGAGCAGTCGTGGCTGCGCTCCGTCATCGCGATCATGGACGCCTGCGCCCTCGTCGCCGTTCGCGCGAACGCCTCCCCTTCCCTGCGCCTCCAGGCCCACGCGACGTTCGCGATGGCTCGCCATCTGCTCGTCGACCTCGCGTACATCCTCGACGCCGCGCCGGTGGGCGACGGACGACTCGACGCGGCGGGCTACGCGCGACTGAGGGAGCTCCTGCCCGATCTGCCGGAAGCGCCCGACGCCCTGGCGGCGATCCGCCACTCGTACGAGCCCTTCGCCGCCGCCCTTGCGCGGGACCTCGCGCTCGAGGAGCCCGCCTGGGTGCTCGACGAGCACACGCCCGACAACTGGCAGACCAGCGCGTGGGACGGGATGCACTTCTAAGGCATGGATGTCTCCAGGCCTTGTGGGGCACGCGCTTCGCTCAATGACCTTTTATCGGATGTGATCCAAGCCGTGGCGCTGAGCAAGCCCGAGTAGCCGCAGGGCAGGCCCTTCGGGACGTCGGATGCCGCGCTCCCATTGAGAGAGCGTCACGGTGGCCACGCCGAGATATCTCGCGAGCACTGCTTGGGAGGTGCCCTCGCGCTCGCGCAGGGCGCGGATCGCTTCGGGGGCGAGTTCGGGAGTCAGGGAGTTAAGATCGAACGTGTCAAGGCGCAGGGGCTTGGCGTTCACACCCGCGCGAAGCATCTGCGACTCGCGCAGCTCTTCGGGAGAGAGCTTGCCCATGCGAGCTAGCATCTCCGTGGTCTCGCGCGTGTTGTTGAGGGCGTATCGATCTGCCGCCGTGGTGTCCTTCTTCGTGTTCGTGTTCATCGCTCAATCTCCCGAATCTTGCCCGCCGCCTTAGCCGC
>CAXTOO010000029.1:6671-21937 GCA_964245875.1 uncultured Fimbriimonas sp.
TTCGTGTTCGTGTTCATCGCTCAATCTCCCGAATCTTGCCCGCCGCCTTAGCCGCGTCGATCTCCTCTTCGGTGAAGGCCTGGAGGACGGCGGCGTTCCGCCTCAGCTCCGCCAGAGTCGCGTCGCCCACGTTGTCCAGGTTGTTTTTCCCATAGCCCAGTAAGAAGAACGCGCGCCGTCCCACCATGCAGGCGACGATGGTGCGGTACCCCTCGCGCCGTCCCTGCCCAAGGCGGCCAAGCGGAGCTTGAGGAGCTCGCCGCCGAGGTCCGAGTCCACCAGGCCATGCTCCACACGCTCGATGGCGTCCACCAGGATGGCATCGTCGACCCGCTCCCTTCGCACGAATCGCGCGAAGTCGGGGAGGATCAGGATGCGCGTGGGCACAATCTAAGATACCATGCAATGAGACATAATGCAACGAATGAGTCCAACGCTCCATGAAGCTATATTTAGGAAGGACACACTTCCCTCTGCCTATGAATTCTCTGCCCTATCGCCACCGGGGCGGCGGCGGCTTCGATACCCAAGGCAACCGAGTGGCGTCGGCGAAGCGCCAAGGCAACTCCTGGCCCACGGCGATGCCGATGCGCGGCCCGGCGACGATCTCGACGGTCTCCGCGCCCGCCTCGATCCGCAGGTCCGAGAGGGGGGCCATCAGGTCCACGCCATCGTCCGCCCGCGTGATCCCGAAGGCGCGGCAGAGCTTTCCCGGACCGTTCAGCAACTCTCGATCCACCACGCCAGGACGGGCCTCGCGAAAAGCCTCCAGGCCCTCCAGCGGCTCGGCGGCGCGCACGAGCACCGCCGCCGCGCGTCCGGGCTCGTGCGCCGCGACGTTCAGCATCCAGTGCATCCCGTAGTTCAGGTACACGTACGCCCGCCCCGGATCGCCCCACATCGTCTCGTTGCGCGGCGTTCGGCGTCGATAGGCGTGGCAGGCGGGATCGTCCTCCGCGCGGTACGCCTCCGTCTCGACGATCCTCGCCCGGCACCCACCCCGCACGAGCGTACTGCCCAGCAATGCTCGCGCCGCCTGGAGGACGTCGTGCTCCAATGCCCACGATAAATGGTCTTGCGGCATGGGACGCAATTATGAACGGCAGGTTAAAATCGTGCCGGGAATAGGGTTTCATGTTTTGGAATTCGCCCACGTCGAGAACTTCTCCGCCGGCCATGGCCGGACGCGACCCCAAGGTCGGGCAGAGTGCGAGGACGCGAAAAGGATCTCTCCTAGGCCGGGCACCCATCGGGTGACCGGCCCTTTTTTCGCCTTCATGGCACTGGCATGCTTGCGTCGGACGATGAGAGGGGGGCTGGACGTGAGGAAAGCAACCCTCAACGGGAATAGACCAGCACCGGTCGGGTCACCGTAACCGCGCCCTTGCCACCGCGTCCGCCGGGCCGCTCCACGAGGGCGAGGGTGCCGATTCGGATGGGCCAATGGACCACCCCGTCGTTCGCGCCGCCCCAGCGTCCGCCCGAGCCGTCGAGCGGAACGCTCACGTAGCGCCAGCCCTTCCAGTCGATCCGGCCGAACTCAGGCTGGAAGACCTGCCCGGTGGCGTCCCCGTAGCGCATCCTCAGCACGTCGCCCGAGCCGTCTCCCAGGACCCACATTCCGAAGGCGCTCGGCCTTCCCTCCACCCGTTCCTCGGCGGGGTGCATTTCGGCGAAGCGCCAACCCGGATCGAAGTCGTAGTCGAGGCGCGTCCCGTTGGGCGTCGAGATAGCGGAGACGACGGCGCGGACCTTGCCATCGCCGTCCGGGGTCGCCGTCGCTCCCACGATGGAGATCGCTGCGTAGCGAGGAACGTTGGTGAAAAGCCCGCCCTTCTCGGTCGTGCGCAGGAACACTCGGCGGGCGTCTGTGGGCAACGTCGCTTGACCTTGAGGCGTGAGCGGGATGCCGGAAAGCTGGTCTGTTCCCACGGACCAGCCCTTGAGATCGCGCCCAAAGGGATTACCGACCTGGACGACCAAGCCGTTCTGCCTCCCAGGATAGATCGAGAACGAAACCGGCTGGGCCGACCGGAGTTCCATACGTTGGGTGAAGGCGATCCCACCCACGGTTCGAACTTCAGTTAGCCCGCCCGCATGCTCGGACAGGAATGATGGAGCGCCGCCCGATCCCCTTGTTCCGCCTTGCGCCTGGGGGTAGCGGTGTCGGATCGCGTCCACCTCGGCTTGCTTCCGGACCGTGGCGACCCAAGGAAGACCTTCCCAATTGGCCAAAGGGTCGAGCGCGGCTCCAGAGAACACGGCAGGCTTGGGGCTTAGGGGAACGCGGTAGGCCGAGACGTACTCGACGCCGTTCGGTCGGCTCATCCGTATCGCTCCTGGGCCGGGAAGGTCTGTGGTTCGCTCGACCATGGTATTCCAGCCGACGAGCTTGACCTGCCTGCCCCTGACGAAAAGCAGCCAGTACTCCTCTCGACGCGCGGTGTACAACCGAGCGACAAACGTAAAGCCCGTCAACTCCCGCGCCATGTGCGCCGCCGCGTCGTACGCCGGCTTCGGAATCAGATCCGGCCCTACTGTCCCGAAATGGTGCTCGGTCTCCTTCGGGTCCGTGCCGTCGTCCTTCCAGTCGTACCAAATCGAAATCGGCACCCCGCAACGCAGGTTGACGAGGTACGAGCGCACGAGACACTCGCCCTGCCGCTCCTTGTTCTGCCCCGCGTACAGCTCGCTGTAGCCCCACTCCCCCGAGATCATCGGCTTGCCCGCCCCGCCTGCCCGGTCCATCATCGCCCGCAGACGCAGCCAGTCGGCCTCGGCCGTCTCCGGCTCCGTCTGGCGGTAGGGATGGACGCTGACCGCGTCCCAGTACCGCAGCAGCCCCGCGTCCAGGCACCGCTGGAGGAAAACCCAGTCGAAGCCGCTGGTCGCGGGGCCGACGAGCGTCTCGCCCGGCGCGACGCGGCGCACCGTCTCGCCCACGGTCTTCGCCAGCGCGATGTACTCCTCGACGTTCGGCTTGGGCTGCCAGAAGCCGATGTTCGGCTCGTTCCACATCTCCCAGACCACGCCCCGACCCCGGTAGCGGGCCATCGCCGCCGCCACCCAGCGGCAGAAGGCCGCCCGCGCCCCGGGCGTCCGAGGCGAACCCTCGCCGTAGAGCGCGTTGCCGTAGTCGAGGATGAGGTAGGGACGGACGCCGTTTTTCTTCAGGGTGCCGAGGAGGCGGTCGTAGGCGGCGAAGTCGTACTTCCCCCGTTCCCGCTCGATGCCGCCCCACGCGAAGTCCATCCGGACGACGCGGAAAGCGTTCGCGATCTTCGCCACCTCCCCCGGTCGCTCGTCGGTGAAGTGGACGTTCACGCCCCATCCCGAAGGGACCTTGGGCGGGAAGAGCATGAACGGCAGCACGGCCCCAGCTTATCCGCAACCCCCCTCGGCGTTGCGGCGTCAGAGTCACGTGCCCTCCCAGACCGTCATGCTCCGAATCCCCGACGGTCCCTCCTTCCGAAGGGGCGCGCTGGCGACGGTCGGCGTGGTCGTCGTCGCCTACCTCGTGTGGGTCGTGCGGGAGATCTGGCTTCCCCTCGGCCTCGCGCTCGTCCTCGCCACCGTGCTCGATCCCGTGGTGGACCGCATGGAGGCGCGGGGCTGGAAGCGCATCACCGCGTCGGCGGCGATCTTCGGCGCGACGATCTTCTTCCTCGTCGCCATCCTCTGGTTCGCGGCGCCCTACGTCGCGCGCCAAGGGGTCGAGGCACAGCGTTCGTTCGCGAAGTTCTTTCCCGACACCAGCCAGGAGGGGCTGGCGCGCTCGCTCGCCAAGCTCAACCTGCCGGAGGGGCTGACCAAGATCGGCGCGCAGGCGTTCGAGGCGGGACAGAAGAACCTCGGTCAGTCCGCCTCGTACCTCACGTCGTACGGCATGAGCTTCCTGTCGAACCTCGTGTGGGTCGTGATCGTGCCGATCGTGGCGTTCTACGCCCTCGTCGACTTCCATGTGATTCTGGGCAAGGCTCTGCTCCTCGTGCCGCGTCGAAACCGCAACATGGCGCAGACCTACATGCAGGAGGTGAGCGGGGTCTTCTCGAAGTACCTGCGGGGCCTCGCGATCCTGTCGCTCATGAACGGTGCGGCCACCTGCGCGCTGCTCTCCTTTCTCCACGTGCCCAGCGCCCTCGTGGTCGGCATCGCCGCGGGCGTGCTGTACTCCGTGCCCTACATCGGCGCGTTCATCACCGTGGCGATCACCGCCGCCGCGGCGTTCGTGGGCGGCGGGATGCCCATGATGGCCTGGGCAATCGGCACGAGCATCGTGCTCCACCAGATCGTGTTCGACCAGATGATTTCGCCGCGCCTGCTGGGTGGGACGGTCGGCCTCCATCCGATCCTGTCGATCGTCGCTCTGCTCTCGGGGAACCTCCTCCTCGGCATCATCGGCATGATCCTCGCCGTGCCCGTCGCCGCCTGCATCCAGATCCTGATCCTCGCGCTCGTGCCGAAGCTCCGGATCGAGGTGGAGAGCAGCGGCAACGTGCCCACCGACACCGAGGCGGGCGAACGCGCCCGGGAGAGCCGCGACGTCCTCGCCGCCTCGGCCAAGACGGGCGGGTCGTCGAACACCGTGGAGTCCGCCATCGCCGTTGCCCAGGCCCGCACCGACGCCGCCACCGACACGGAGCGCTAGGCTCGTCCGTCTCCCCTCTCGTGGCCTCTGAGGAAAGCTCCCGAACGAGGAAGCCTTGCATCGGGCGATGAGAGGGGGCTGGGGGGAGAGCAGAGCGTCGTAGAAGCCGACGGCTGATCGGAGGACAACTGCGGACCAATGCCGATCGCTACGACACGCGGCGCACGCGGACCACGTCCGGCCCGATCCGCTCGATGGTGACGCCCGGAGTGCGGGCGAGTTCCGCGAGCGAACCCGAGTTGGCTGACACCGGGAAGACCACCATGTCGCCCGGATCGCAGCAGCCATCCGCGACGAGCCGGTCCAACTGTCCTGTAAGACGGGACAGTTGGGGGTTCTCACCAGTACTTTGGGCCACGTCTCATTTTATGAGAAGCGCCGTCCCGAGCGCGCCGTCCAGACGGGCGGAGTTTGCCGCAAGAGAGGGCGAGACTTACTTGAAGACGTGCCCATAGCCGAAGTACACGTTCACGTCGTCGTCCTCGCCCGGCTCGAAGTCGCGGCGCACGAACCGCAGCTCCCGACCGTGGACCGTCGGCGTGGCGAAGCCGTTCCAGAACACCGTGCCCGTCGCGAGCCTGCCCCAGTCGGTCAGCGCATAGGGGCCTTCCTTCAGAATGCCGGCGTCCACGGGCCGGATCTCGCCCGCCAGCGTTCCTGGCGCGAACCTCACTACCAGCTCCGCGCGGCCGATGCGCCCCTTCCAAGACGCGCCGGTGCGCATCACGTAGTTCGCCTGCCGAATGGTCTTCGCCCCGCTGTTCGTCGCCCCGCCGCCGTCCGCGTCGTAGGCCACCCGCACCCGGCGCGTCGCGCCCCGACCGAAGGCGACCCGCTTCGTGTGCCACGTCGTCGCGTCCTTCACGTTCCGCACGAGCGTGGTCGCGACCGCCTTGCCGTCGACCCACGAGCGGAAGTGCTCTAGGGACGCCGTCGGCTTGGCCCACACGCCAGGTCCGGGATCGGACTCGTTCGGCTCGTTCTCGTCGGGAAAGCCCATGCGCACCGCGCAGGCCGCACCCTCGTTCCGAAAGACGAACGTCGCGTCGACGTGGTACCCCTGCGGCCGGATCGTGACCACCACGCGCTCACGCGCCATCCGGATCGACGGATGATGCCCGAGCAGGCGCGGCGCGCCGCCGTTGGTGAGACCCCCGTCGTCGCTATGGGCGAAGGCAGGGGCGAGGAGGAGTAGAAGAGGCGCTTTGCGCACCGTCGCATTGTATCGCCAACCGCAAAGTACGCAGGGCCTAATAGACCCTCCGTGTCTCCCTGAGAAAATCTTCACGTCTTGGCGATAGGCATGGATCTGGAGGCGTCGCATGCCCTTCTGCCAACGCGCAAAGACGCCAACTCCTCTTCCCTTACGGCCCTCACCCCTCCAGCTTCGAGAAGTCGCCTGCCCGCAGCAAGAGCGTCGACGCCCCCCAGAGCAGCGTCAGGCGCGCGTACCGCACCTCCGGGTCGTTCGCAAGGATCATCGCGCCGTCCAGGAAGCGGTTGATCGGACCTTCGAGCTCCAGCAGTCGCCGCACCGTCTCTCCCTCATCCCCCCCCGCCGCGGCATCGCGGAGCGGAGCGTCCCGCTCCGAAAGCGCCTGGAGGAGCTCCAGCCCCTCCGCCGACTCCAGCGCGCTGTTCGTCGCCCGACCCAGCGGATCGTCCGTCCCGTACTCGAACCCTTTCTTCCACGCCGAAGCGACCAGGTTCAGCGGGCGGGTCGCGGTGACCACGAACGCGGGATGGTCGGCCACGAACCGCGTCAGCACCCCCGTGCGGAACCGTACGCCCTGCGGCTCCAGCAGCGCGCCGGGCATCTCGCGCAGCAGCGCCGCCTCGACCGCATCGAACCGGAACTCCGAGAGCAACGCAGCGTAGCGGCTCGCGAAAAGCTCCGTAAGGGCCGTGAGCGCCACCCGCGGATCGAGGTCGATCCGCGAATACCCATCCAGCGCGGCCTCGAAAAGTCCCTCGTACGAAAGCCGCTCGGGCCACGCCCACGCGGCCTCGATCAGCTGCGTCGCCGCGCGGCGCAGGGCGTAGGGATCGCTGCTCCCGCTCGGCAAGAGACCGATCCCGAGGTACCCCGCGAGCTTGTCCAGCGCGTCCGCGATCACGAGCCGTAGCGCCGTCCGCGTCTCCGGCGTGGTCGGCGCACAGATCGACGAGGGATCGTACTGGTGGGCGAGCGCATACGCGACCGGCTCCGGTAGACCCTCGCGACGGGCGTACTCGCCGCCGATGATCCCCTGGAGCGACGCCAGCTCCGATACGAGCCCCGTCGCGAGGTCGGCCTTGGCGTACCGTCCCGCTTGCCTCGCCAGCTCGATCTCGGCGGCGTCCCCACCGGTCGCCTCGGCGACGGTCCCCGCGAGGCGCTCAAGGCGCTCGGCCCGCGCCCGAACGGTGCCCAGCCGCTCCGCGAAAAGGATGCCTTCGGTCTTCGCGAGGAAGTCGTCCAGCGAGAGCCCTGCGTCGCCGTCGGCGAAGAACTTCGCATCGTTGAAGCGCGCGTTCAGCACCCACTCCGCGCCCGCCCGCACCGCGTCGTCCTCGCCCGAATTGCGCACGAACACGAACCGGTTCGTCAGCCAACCGCCCTCGCGCACTGGGAACATCTTCTCGTGCTTCGCCATGGCCGTCACGAGCACCGGCTCGGGCAATCCCTCGAACTCCGCGCGGTACCGGCCCTGGATCGGCGTCGGCCACTCGGTGAGGTACGTGTTCTCCTCGACCAGCGCCTCCGGCAGATCCGGCACGCCCGGCGCGGCGACGGCGCGCGCGCCGCGCTCCACCATCTCGCGCCGCTTGGCCGCGTCCGGCTCCACCTTCCGCGCCCTCAGCTCATTGACCAGCCCCGCCAGCGAGGAGGCCGCGAACGGCGCGGGCGCGTAGAACCGGTGGCCCCGGCTCTCCCCGCCGCTCGCCACGCCCTCGATCTCGAACGGCACCACCGCCCCGTCGTACGTCGCGAGGATCCATCGCAGGGGCCGGGCGAACCGCATCCGCGACGCCCCCCAGCGCATCGACTTCTCGAACGTGAGCGACCGGATCGCCGCCGGAAGCTCCTCTGCCAGCAGTTCGGCGGTCGACCGTCCGGGGATGTGCTTGTCGATCCACACGTAGGTGCCGTCGTCCCGCACCTGCTCGATCGTCGCGCCCTGCCCGCGCAGAAAGCCAAGGAGCGCGGGCGTCGGCCCGCCATCCTTGTACGCCGCCGCGAGGCCCGGCCCGCGGGTGGGCTTCGTCGCGTCCGCCTGCCGCTCGGCCACATCGGGGAACGCGACGATCAGCCGGCGCGGGGTGCCCATCGCCGTCGGCTCCCCGCCGCCCACGCCCAGCTCCGCGAGGCGCGAGGCGAGGCGCGCGGCAAGGTCGGAGACCGCCTTGCGGACGAACGTGGCGGGCAGCTCTTCGCAGCCGACCTCGAGGAGCAGTTCGGGCATCGCCTACGAGGATACCGGAGCGCACCGTGGCCAACCGGGTGCCACGGGTAGAGGGATGGCTCGTGCCCGTCACCCGTGTCCGAAAGCGCGCTACAACGGCCCCAGGTCCGCCACGAACCCCCGCCCCGGCGTCCGCCGGTATCCCTCGCTCAAGGTCCCGTCCACGTTGATCGCCCGCCCGCCAAGGTACGCGCGAGGCTCCGGCTCCAGGTGCCGCGTGTGGCCATGCACCACGCGCGCCGCCCCAAATCGAGCCAGATGCGCCTCGAACCCCTCCACGATGGCGTTCAATCCGGCGTGCGCGGCGGCGTCCCAGTCCCGCCCGTCCGTCATGTCGTAGAAGATCTTCCAAGCGCCGCGAGCCGTCCGCGCAAGCTCCAGACCGGCAGCGTTCACCTCCTCCACCGACGTGCCGAGGGCGTCGTACAAGCGCGCGGTGTCCGCGTGCTGGAACAGCGTGTCGCCCACCTTGAGCATGAGCGGCCTCGCCTGCATCCAGGCGAACGCCGCGTCGTCCCTCGCGAGCGCCTTCGCCTCCCGGTCCCGGCCGCCGTTCACGATGAAGAGGTCGCGGCAGTCCGGGTCGGCTCGCTCCCCGCGATGCTCGAAGGCGCGGGCTAGGATCAGGGCGTCGTGGTTCCCCATGAGGCACTCGACGTCGCCCTCCTCCTGCACGCGCCGCACGAAGTCGATGGTCTGCATCCCCCGGTCGCCCCGATCCGTGAGGTCGCCAGTGAGGACGAGCGCGCTGTCGCCCCCGCTCCAGCGATCCTCCGCGTCGATCAGTCCCGCTTCCCTCAGCAACGCCTGGAGTCGCGCCACGTCGCCGTGTACGTCGCCGACGGCGTAGAGGCGCGGAGGGATCGGCATCGCTCGTGATGCCGCGACACAATGCCGTCGCGGAGTCTGAAATTGGAGCGGGCGACGAGACTCGAACTCGCGACAGCTTGCTTGGGAAGCAAGAACTCTACCACTGAGTTACGCCCGCTTGCGAAAGGCCAGTATAGCCTAGAACCGAGGAAGTGGAGCGGGCAGCGAGAATCGAACTCGCATGATCAGCTTGGAAGGCTGGAGTTTTACCACTAAACTATGCCCGCGCTCAGTTTCTATTATAGCCCAACCGCTACCGCGCGAACGGATACTCCGCCCGCCGCTTCGCGAGAAGCTCCTCGTACTTCGCGATGTGGCCCTCGATCTCCGCGGGGTTCTGCTCCGCGTACTTGAGGGCCGCCGCCAGCTCGCCGCGGGAGAGCGAGGCGAACGAGCCGACCAGCCGCTCGACGCTCCCGAGCTTGCGGTACTCCCGCACGATCTCCCACACCGCCACGTGCCCCTCCGCCAGCCGCGCCACCGCCCGCTCGTCCCGCACCACCGCCGCCGCCGGCTGCGGCGGACGAGAGCGGAACGCGTGCAGAAGCCCCTCGACCCGACCCTCGTCCACCCCCAGGATCTCCGCGCAGCGCGAGACTGGGAGCAGCTCCTGGTCCACCGCCGACACGCAGACCTCCTCGAAGAGGCCCGGATACGTGTTCCAAACGAGGTTGAGCGTCGTCTCGAGCCGCTCGGGATCGAACGTGGCGAGGCGCTTCAGCTGCGAAAACTGCCAGGGTTCCAGAACGTGCCACATAACGTCGTCGTTGCGAAGGCGAGTAGCGTACCGCCTCTTCCTACGCGCGAACGCGCCGGAACGTCGGGCCGAACCCTTAAAGCCCAGCAATCTAACCACTCAACGCGCGCGGCGCTTCGTTCGCCAACGCCCGCCGCTCCTCGCGCGCGAGCCGATACGCCCAGGCCAGACGCCGGAACAAATCCAGCGAGGGCAGGCCGCAGAAGACGTAAAAGCCCGCGCCCATAAGGTGGACGAAGGCGAGCACGACGGCAACCATGACGGTCGTGACGGTGATGACGTCGCTCCACGCACGGACCAGTCCGGATCGGTGCAGGGTGGCCGGGGGCAGGATCGGCTCGCCTGCCGGAGAACTCGGGCGGCGCAGCCAGACCTTGAGGGCACGACCGAGGACGTCCATCTCTTCCGGGTCGTAGGGCGTGAGCGAGACCGCCGCGGCGTGACGAAGGAGCACCCGGGCCGTCCCTCCCCAATGGCCGACATCGGCAGCATCCATTGGCCGGAGCGAGAACTCCGTGCGGAGTCCTGAGAAGTGGAGCCAGCCGTCCACGAAGGTCACGATGCCCGCGTCTCTTCCCAGGAGCCACCCTCGCCCACCGGCGGACTTGGGATCGATGAGCTCCAGGTGGACGTGGAACGCCGGCCCCGGAGGCGGAACGGTGGCAAGCGGCTCAACGCTGCGGGGACTCGAACCGAGGCGCACCTGCAACGCCACAAAGGGGACGAGAAGCCAAGCCCACGGACTCCATGTCCAAGCGATCGCGACGCTCAACGCCGTAAGAACAAGTGCGAGCGCAGGGTGAAGTCGGCGAAGACCCTCGTCCGCCAAGTACCACCCGAGGAGCGACCGCGGATCGTTGGGCCGCGAACGCCACACCCCACGACGTGCCACGCTCTCATTCTACGGCCACGGACGTAGAATGAAAGGCAAATGGCCACCGACTTTCGCAGCTGGGCCGCCGCCCAGCGGACGCCCTTCACGCTGGGCCTCGTCGCCTCGCTCGTGGGCTTCGCCCTGCTCGGCTGGCTCACCCAGGGCGGCACCGTCCTCGCGCTCGCCCTGGCCGACCCCGCCGCGCGACCGTGGGGACTCCTGACCTACCCCTGGGCCTACAGCCCCCTGGGCTCGCCCTTCGGGCTGATCTTCCTCCTGTTCCTCGTGATGTGGCTCGTCCAGTTCGGCGGCGCGGTGGAGCGCGAGATGGGCACGCTGCGCTTCGCCGCCTTCTGGTTCGCCTCGACCCTCCTCTTCGGCGGCGTCGCCGCCGTGCTGGGAATGCCGCTCATGGGGCCGATGCTTCCCGGCGCGGCCCTCGTCGTGCTCTGGGGCGCGCGCAACCGCAGCGCCTCGATCATGCTCTACGGCCTCCTCCCCCTGAGCGGCACCTGGCTTGCGGCGCTCGTGGCGGCGTCGGTCCTGTTCACCTACGGCGCGGGCAACCCCCTGCACGGTCTCCTCGTGGCCCTGCCCCTCGGCCTCGCCTGGGCGTTCGGCCTCGGACGCCTGCCCCTCGCCTACGCCGGCGGCGCGCGCCGGCGCAAGCCCGAGCCGGTCGTCAAGGGTGGCACCAAGTACGACGCCGCCTACTACGAGGGCGTGAAGAAGCGAGAGATCGAACGCGAGGAGCAGGAACGACTGCGTAGACTGTTCGAGGGCAAGTAAGGCATAGGTCACAAGGGACAGGAGTGCCCCTTGCCCCTTGTCCCTTTCCCCATGAAACTCCCCGCCCTCCTCGCCCGCCTCCGCGAGGCGCCGCTCGTCGCCTCGATCCAGGCCAGCCCCGGACCGCTGGACCACGAGGACACGCTCCTGCGCCTCGCCAGGGCGAGCCTCCAGGAGGGCGTGGGCGTGGTCCGCCTGGAGGGCGTCAAGACCATCCGCAAGCTCATGCCCGTCATGGGCGTGCCCGTCATCGGCCTCCTCAAGCGGACCTACCCCGACAGCGACGTCTACATCACCCCCACCGCCCAGGACGTGGACGCCATCCTCGACCTCGGCTGCAGCGTCGTCGCCCTCGACGGCACCCTGCGCCCCCGGCCAAACGGAGGGACCCTCGAGTCCCTGATCGCCCGCATCCACCGGCGCAAGACCCTCGCCATGGCCGACTGCGACTCCCTCGAGTCCGCCATGGCCGCCGTCGCTGCGGGCGCGGACCTCGTCGGCACCACCCTCGGCGGCTACACCGCCTCGCGCGCCACGACCGACGGACCCGACTTGGAGCTCCTGCGCGAGATCATCCGCGGCGTCGGCGCGCCGGTGATCGCCGAGGGCCGCTACTCGCAGCGCTGGGAGATCGACGCCGCCCTGCGCATGGGCGCGGCGGCCGTCACCGTCGGCGGCGCGCTGAACGACCCGGTGAAGCAGACCCGCGCCCTGTGGCCCTCCTTCACCCCGTACAAGCCCACCGACAACCCGCCCGCGAGCATCGGCGCGGTGGACATCGGCGGCACCTGGCTGCGCTTCGCCCGCTTCACCGAGGACTGGCAGATGGTCGACGTCGTGCGCGAGCCGTACCCGAAGACCCGTGTCGAGCGGCTGAACTGGATCAAGGCGAGGGTCGAGGAGAGCGGCGTCCGCGCGGTCGGCGTGAGCACCGGCGGCATCGTCGACCCCCGCACCGGCGAGGTCTGGCGGGCGAAGGACCACCTCATGCCCGACCACGCGGGCATCGTGTTCGACGAGGAGAACCTCGGCGTGCCGACCTTCGCCTTCGGCGACGGCCACGCCTCGGCCTGGGGCTCCGCGAACCTGCCGCAGTACGCCGGGCGGCGCGTGGCGACGCTCGCCCTCGGCACGGGCGTGGGCTGCGGCTTCGTGCAGCGGGGCCGCATCTGGTCCGGCGCGCGCGGCGAGTACCCGCGCGTCAACGACCTTCCCACCGCGGGCGGCGAGACCTACGAGGCGCTGCTGGGCGGTCTCCACCTCACGAAGACTCCCACCGACGAGCAGAAGGCGAACGCCCTGAAGGCCCTCGAAGGCGCGGTCGGGACGTTGCGCGACCTCTACTTCCCCGACGACGTCGTGGTGTGCGGCTCGGTCGGCCTCTCCGACTGGCTCGCGCCGGGGCTGGCGAGGCTCGGGGTGGCCGCCTCCCCATTCGGCGCGGACGCGGGGCTCTACGGCGCCGCCGCCCTCGCCCTCTTCCCCGGCTGGAAAAAAACTTCCTTTCGCAGGTTGGGTCTTTAGGCCCAACCTGCGAAAGGGATGGTTGACGCGTTTTCCACCGTCGGCGACGCAGAGAACATCGAGGAGGCTCCCGTTCCTTCGTCTTCGGCGGGCGATTTCGTCAACCGTCTCCCTCTACAACCGTCCAGGCCCTTGTACTGCAGGGACTCTACGTGACTCGTGGTGCGTCGGCCTTCGCCTGGCGGGTTCGCGGATCCCGCCCGCAGGCGCGGGCACGAAGCAGACTGCTTCGCGCAGGCGGGGGCATCCCGCGACGATGGCGTGGAGGGCGTCGCGGCGAAACTGGCAAGGAGGGCCAAGCGGGAGGCCGAGGAACGCGCGCAGGGACCGAAGCAGGCTTCGGTCCAACATCGTTCTGCCAGCATAGCCGACGATTCTGTGGCCCGGTCAAGACTGCGACGGAAGCTGAGCGGAACGCCGGTCCGTCGACTCGTGTCTCGGCCGGCCTGCGCGGGCGCACGGGAGGCACGAGGATCTGGAGACCCTCGCCACGAAGAGGCCGCGCGTCAGGGATCGACGAGCTCGAAGTGCATGCCGTCCTTCTTGCCCCGGTAGTGGCCGCCCCAGAAGAAGCCGTGCTCGTTCGCCAGGGGCACGAGGAGCCGGACGCTGCCCGCCGCGCCGACCGCGGCGGGCGGGTTTCCCCAGGGGTTCCACGGCTCGTTGATGTCGAACGCGGCGCCGAACGCATGGTTGCTCAGCGTGGTGGTGCCGCCGATCACGCGCGGGTTGTAGAGCCCGTCGAAGCTCCTCACGAGCGGCAGGAGACCCGCGTCCTCCCAGGCCTGCCAGAGGGCCTGCACCTTGGCGACCGCCCGTTCGTGCATCTGCCGCGCGGGGGAGGCGGGCTTAGCGATCCTCGCGAGCTGAGGGATGGGCGCCGAGCGGATGTGCGCCGCCTCCCAGCCGTCGAGGAACCGGATGGCGCGCGGCTCGTTGGGCGTGGGGGCGAGCCGCCACTGGAACGTCCCGTAGAGCGCCTGCGCCTGCGGGACGGTGAGGGCCTTGAGATCGGCGGGCAGGGGAGGGAAGAACGGGTCCTTCGGCGCGGTCGCGTCGCCCGGCCAGTCGAACGGGTCGAACCCGAGCTCCATGGCGCGATGATAATATAACTTAGAATAAACGTTACTGATGCGCGTTACCGCGACAGTCGATGGTAACCCATTCCCACTGCCCTCCGGTCGAAGGAAAAGGAGAACCTGAAGGTCCCTGAGGACAGCAAAGAACCACATTGGGATAAATCCATCCGGTGTTGCCGCCCGTGCCCGTGGGATACTCGTAAAATCCGTGAATCGGACCTTTTGCTCCAGTTCCAGAGGACCAGCCCAAACTGGCGCTATCAGGCGTCAAAGTTCCAGGAATCACCTTGATAATCCCACCCGGCCCCCTAAGAGGTCGCTTCACAACCTGCGTTCGGCAACGAAGCCCTCTCCGTTCCAGGTTCTCGCAAAGGCGCGAAGACGCAAGGGGGAGGCACAAAGCCAAGTTGTGAAACGACCTCTAAGGGTCCGAGCGGCTCCTCCTCCTTTGGCACTCACATGTTATATGTAGATTGGCCTCGTTCCCTCAGGCGGGGTTTGCCCGATGGAAATCATACTTTTCAAATACTGGTTCGCCCCTGCCGTGCTCCAATTAGCGAGTCGATTGACAGGAAACTCATAATGAAGAGTTGTATATCTAGTTTTATCAAAGACATACCCATGCACGTGGGAACATGGGTGCGTATTGGTAGCTTCAGACATATCCTGTGGACTGACCGAAAAACCTATACTCACCTCGTCTCCACAAGGAATACCAGTATCAAAGCTCCTTACCTCTGGTTTGCGCTTTACACCGAATTTATCTAATCCAACCCGACTGAACTGCGCAATTACGGACCACGTTCTGCGGAAAAAACTGAATTGCAGACCAAAGTCTATAGCGGCGTCGTCTTGAACTCGAGCTCCAGACCAGCCACCTGAATAGATATAGGGATTGTCCTTGTAGAAAAACGCCGTCGAATACGGCGTTATGTCAAAGGTACTAGGCAGTACGAAGTTCAGGCCAATAGCAAACATGCCTTCCTTACGTTATGATGCGGCGGAAGGGACCAGTCTTTCCACCATCATCCACAGGTACTTGGCGCATCAATCCTAATCCACCTAACGAACTCTTCATCGTGACTCCCGCGCTAACGTCTATGGGCTTGGTGTGTAGTGCTTCAGACTGCGAGGTAGAACTAGAGAACTGATTAAGGTGGTCTTGTGTTTCAACCGGAGGATTTTCCTGAGGAGGAGGTAGCGTTATAACCTCTCCATTCGGTCGCGTGTACTGACCATCCGCATTAATGGTGAGAGTCTCCTCGTTCTCGTTTACTGG
>CAXTOO010000029.1:21947-22612 GCA_964245875.1 uncultured Fimbriimonas sp.
AGAAGGATTTCTGCTCATCGCTCATAGGCGGCAGTTGATCTTGCTCGTTGTGTTGCGCATTCTCATCGTGAGCGTAGACAGACTGCCGCGTCTGATGTCCATGGGTAATCAAGAGTGCAGCGATCAACATCAGCATTTATTGATTCTATCGTAGAATTCACATTTTGTGGCGCAAAAACCAAAATATGACTGGCTAACCCTCATAGCAGCGGGAAGAGCCATGTGACGGTTTAGCGAATAAATAAAGGTGACGCCCGCCGCATGGGACAAGGCGTCCCTGTGAGTATCGGATGCCACTTCCGTAGGTGCCTCCCGCGAGGTCGTAATCTCGTCCTTCCTAAGGTGAGATATTGCCGTGATGGTTGACGTTTTCGCCCTTGCGCGCGGTAGAGAAGGACGGCCCTCCATCGCCGCACACCCCGCGAAAAGGGCCGAAAACGCACATGAATTCGATTTTCACGGAATCCACAAGACAAAGCACCCTGAAACAATCGATCCAGACTCAAAACTCCAAACAGAGGTCGAACGCCGCCACACCGAAACCTTCGAAATCCACAAAAAACAAGGCTCTCACCCCCACCGACCGTAGAGACGAGTACACATTCCACGACCCGGGATCACGCCCTGGGCAGGTCGACCTCGAAGCGGGCGCCCTTCCCGCTCGG
>CAXTOO010000030.1:0-343 GCA_964245875.1 uncultured Fimbriimonas sp.
GTCAGGGAAGCGCGGTTGCGGTCGACACGCCGGAGCAGGCGGAGCAGGTGAGAGGTGTGATCCGGTCGTGGGGTCTTTAGGGTCGTCGCGCTACACAGAAAAGAACCCTTTTCTACCCTCCCCCAGAGGGGAGGACCCGCGACCGCACCCTTGCTTCTCTTTGCGACCCAACCCAAAGTCGCAACAATTCGACAGGCCTAAGGTCCTGAGAACGGTACAATGCATGGGCCGGAGCCACTTTGGCCGGCTCCCAAGGACGGGGACCCAACATGAGCGAGTTGATTCTTTCGGGCGGCAGGCCGCTGAGCGGCACGGTGGAGATCGCGGGCAGCAAGAACGCCGG